>NZ_JBSXNQ010000041.1:0-74964 GCF_056857715.1 Marinobacter sp. L-13 | reverse complement strand
GCTGATAACCGTCTTGACTGACTGAATAGAGAGAATCGAGACTCTATTCGGCTGGATATTGTGGATACGTTCTCGGGCCGAACTGTGATTCGACGCGGCGGGGTCACTTGCTCAAAATACTTCTGCCGCGCAGACCCCTAGGAAGGGTGTCCGGGAGTGGCTAATACATGACGGATGCGACCAAAGGGGTCTGGTATGGCCTGAGTGCCTACACGATCTGGGGCTGTTTTCCTCTGTTCTTTGCCCTGTTTGAGGGTGTGCCGGCCTTTGAAATCTTGATTCACCGGATCATCTGGTCCTGTGTTTTTCTCGCTGTGGTCATAAGTGGCCTCCGTCGCTGGCCTGCTGTGAGAGCGGCATTGGCGAATCCGAAGCAGCTCTGGCGCGTTCTTGCCTGTGCGCTGCTCATTGCCGCCAACTGGGGCATCTACATTTATTCCGTGGAAACCCGCCATGTTCTCCAGGCCAGCCTGGGCTATTTCCTGACGCCACTGGTGAATGTCGCCCTGGGCATGCTCGTGCTTCGCGAACGCATGGGGCCGTGGCAGATGGCTGCGGTGGTGCTCGCAGGCGTTGGTATTCTGATCCAGCTTGCGATGCTTGGTGAACTGCCGTGGATTTCACTCGCCCTTGCCATGAGTTTCGGTACTTATGGACTCGTTCGAAAACAGGTGGTGCTCGATGGGCTTTCCGGCCTGTTCGTTGAAACCATGCTGCTGTTGCCGGTCGGCCTGCTGACCTTTGGATGGCTGGCGAGCGAGGGAATGTCGCACTTCGGCGACAGTGCCTACATTGGCAGCCTGCTGATGGCCAGCGGCATCGTGACAGCCATTCCGCTGCTACTTTTTGCCGGTGCCGCCCGGCGCCTGCGGTTGGCGACCGTCGGCTTCCTGATGTACATCAATCCCACCCTGCAGTTCTTTATTGCCCTGCTGGTGTTTGGCGAGCCTCTGAGTGACGCCCAACTGACGAGCTTTCTGGTGATCTGGATTGCACTGGGCCTGTACAGCTGGTCTTCCTGGCACTACCGGCCGCGGGTGCCGGTGGGCCAGGATTGAGTTTGCCACCCTCAGGACTACACCACTCAGGAGAGTGTCGCGAGCAGATCATTGATGGCCCGGGCGAAGGGCACGGGTGAATCTTCCTGAAGAAAATGACCGCCCTTGAGGGTTACGTGGGGCTGGTCTTTTGCGCCTGGAATCCGCTTCTGCATATAGGCGTCGCCGCCCCGGGTGATCGGATCGCCATTGCTGAAGGTGGTAAGAAATGGCTTTTCCCAACGTTCGAGCACTTTCCAGGCGTTCCGGTTAGCCTCACTGGCGGGATCGTCCGGGTGCATCGGTACCAGTCTGGGGAAGGCCCGGGCGCCGGCTTTGTACTTTTTGCCAGGGAAGGGGGCGTCGTAGGCCCTCATTTCATCGGGGCCCAGCTTGCGGAAAGAGCCGGTGTTGATGATCCGCGCAATGGGAAACCAGGGACTGTGCAGGGCAAAATTCTTCCAGATCTTGAACGCCGGCGGGGCTTTCTGATCGCCGGTAGGTAACATGCCGTTGCCCACCACTATGGCCCGGAACCGTTCAGGATTCTCCGCCGCCAGCCGCAGCCCCAGCAATGAGCCCCAATCCTGGCATACCAGAGTGATGTTGGTGAGTCCGAGCTGATCGAGGAACGACTGCATCCAGTCCATGTGCTGCTGGTAGGAATAGTCGTCAAGGGACGTGGGTTTGTCGGACTTGCCGAAACCGATCAGGTCCGGGGCGATAACCCGGTGGCCGGCCGCCGCGCAGATCGGAATCATATGCCGGTAGAGGTAGGACCAGGATGGTTCGCCATGCATCATCAGAACGGGACTTGCGTCGGCCGGCCCTTCATCCACGTAGTGCATACGCAGCCCGTCCACCTGCACGTAGTGGGGCTCAAACGGGTAATCCAGGAGTCGTTCAAAGCGTTTTTCCGGGGTTCTGACAAAATCCATCGAGCTTGCCTTGTTGTTCATTATTGTGAGGGAATGGTCGAAAGGATTGTGCTGGAGCAGGGGAGCAGAGACAAGCGCCATGGCTTATTGGCTGATATGCAATTCCGGTGCTGGCGATGGTGAGCGTGGCCGGGACTTCTGGCTGGAGCACCTGGCAACTGCCGGTATCCATGATCCTCGATGCCGTGACTTTGAGGAATCCGACTGGAGCACCAGGATCGACGACCGGGACACGCTTATAGTCGCGGGCGGAGACGGTTCGGTAAACCGGGCCGCCGCCGTTTGCCGAGAGAAGGGCGCCACCCTCGCTGTCCTGCCGTCTGGTACAGCCAACGACTTTGCCCGGAATCTGGGGCTTCCCCACCAGCCGGAAGCGCTGTGTGAGTTGATTGCCAGCGGCCGAACGCAAATTGTGGATGTCGCGGATTTTGGTGATGGTATGTTTTTGAACGTTGCCCATGTCGGCATGGGAACCCTGCCTGCACGGGAATCCCGCGGTACCGAAAAAAAGCTCTTCGGGCGTTTCAGCTATGTGGTCGAATTATTACGCCGGCTGAACGCGAAGCGAGGCTTCAGGGCAACCATCCGTTGCGATCGGGGTGTCGTGAAGGGCCGGTGGCTTTCCATCGCGGTGGCCAATGGCGCTTTTTTTGGCGGTGGCAACGAGATTCCCGAGGCATCCGTCAGCGATGGCCAGCTGGCTATTGTCGCGGTCCGGCCACGCCCCATTCTTCAGCTTTTGTTCACGTTTCTGATGGTTCGCCTGAACCGGCAGACTCCTCGGCGCACCAGCACGCTGGTCCATATCAGGAGCCAACGCTGCCTGGTACACACCGGCAAACCTAAGACCGTTACGGCCGACGGGGATGTGGTCTCCAGAACGCCTCTCAACGTAGTCTGCAAGAGCGGCTGCCTGCGTGTGATTAGTGACAGGATTGTCAGTACTGCCGACGGTGACGCCGGAGACGTTATCTCTGGTGGCGCCTGAGCTCCACAGAAAGATGGCAGGTTTTCCAGATACGTTTTGTCACTGACTTTTTCCGCAGGAAGCGCAATCATGGGTTTTGCTGGCATAATCAACCAGAAAGGCTGACATTAAATGCCAGTATGTCGCTTTTGCAATCATGTCCCTGGTTTATGGCCACTCAATGCGGCCGCCTGACTTCCGTTCCAGCTGAATCGTCGAAAAGGACTAGAGAATGCCCACAGAAACTGCACCGGTCTCCTCGAAGTTAATCACAGGCATTAAAACCGGCCTCATCGCGTTGACCCTGTCGGCCATTGGCCTCCCGGTCCTTGCGGCCGAGCGCCTGTATATCTTTACGGAAAACTACCCTCCCTATAATGCCTCTGAAACCGGAAAAGGGTTCGCCCACAATGAAGACGACATAACCGGCATCTGTGCGGATATGGTCAAGGCGATGCTGTCCCGGGTCGACTATGACTACGTGATGAAAATGCGGGACTGGAGTTACGCCTACAACTGGGTACAGGATCGCGAAAATCATGGTCTGTTCTGCACCGCGCGCACCGACGAGCGGGAAGATCAGTTTCAATGGGTAGGTCCTCTGGCATCAATCAAGTGGACGTTGTTCGCCGCGCCAGACTCCGATATCTCTCTGGACTCCCTGGAAGAAGCCAAAGACCTGAGAATCGCCGGGTACAAGGGCGACGTGATGTCCGAGTACCTGGTTGACCAGGGATTCAACGTGGTGATGGGGGTTTCAGGTGATGTGAACACTCGTCGCCTTACCCTCGGCCAGGCCGACCTGTGGGTTACCGACGGCCTGGTGGGCCCCCTGATGGCAGAGGAAGAGCACGGTATCACCGGGCTGCAGCCGGTGCTGGTATTCCGGGAGACGCCCATGTATCTGGCATTCAGTAACAACACCGATCCGGCTGTGATCGAGGATCTCCAGCAGGCTTTGGACGAGGCCCGTGAGGCTGGAGAGATCGAAAGAATCGCGGCAAGTTACGAGTAAGCAATCAGGAATGGGCGGAATGATCAGAACCAGAGCCCGATCTGCGGATCGGGCTCTTTGCGTTCGATCAGCAACCCGTTCTTCTCAAGCATGCCAATGAGCTTTTCGGTATCCTCGATGTTCAGGAAGCCGCCAATTGATACTTCGGTATCCCGATGGGTCAGAGAGAGCTTCGCCGGTGTGAACGGGTGCGGCGGTGAGGCAACCCTGAGCCGCGCATAACGGGTGGGAAGGGTCCACTCGGCCTGCTTGCGCTTTCTGCCTTTCTCCAGATGAATGTCCTCATCGTCGATGGACAGCACCTCCTGCCGCTGGCACTCCCGCGAGGTCAGGTAGATGCCGCAAGCGAGCGCAATCAGCTCCAGCCCGGCAAACGGAATAATCACCCAGGCGCCCATAAGCGTAAAGCCCGTTGCGATAAGGGCTGAAAGCACGAACAGGGCGGCCCAGATCCGGACATTGCCATGCCAGCTGAGGGAACGGTTGGGTGTCAGGACCAGCCGGAAACCATCCGGATGTGGCAAGCGTTCCACCATGGAATCTGCCTCAGTTTTAACGCGCCGCTAGACTTGATGATAGTCAATTATACGGTGAGTGCGACTTGATCAGATCTGACAGTTGGCTGGAGGAACCGTTTCGAAAACCGAGCGGGCAGTCTCCAGCTGATTTTGCAGGGAGGCAATGCGGGTGTCGTGATTCGGATGGGTGGACAGAAATTCCAGCGGTTGTGCGCCCGAAGCCTGCGCCATGTTCTGCCAAAGCCTGACACTCTGGCCCGGTTCAAAACCGGCCCGGGCCATGATTTCCAGGCCCATCAAATCGGCCTCCTCCTCATGGGCACGACTGAACGGCAGCGTAATACCCAGTTGGGCGCCAATGCCCAGAGCCTGCTGTATCTGGTTCTCCGCAATTTCACTTTCGGTGAACAGGCCCACCAGCAGCATTCCTGCTTGCAGGCCCAGTTCCTGGGTCAGGCGTTCATTGCCGTGGTCGGCAAGAACATGGGCTATTTCATGACCAATGACCGTGGCCAGTTGGGCCTGGTTTTCGGCCAGTTCAAGTAGCCCTGAATGCACGCCGATCTTGCCTCCGGGGAGGGCAAAAGCGTTGGGAGTGGCATTTTCAAAGACGGCAATCTCCCAGGACTGGGGCATTGGAGCGTCCGGATATCGGGTGTGGGCGGCGCTGACCAGGGCCTCCGTAATGCACTGCACTAAGCGGTTGATGTCAGGCCTTGTGATTACGGCATTTTGCTGCTTTATCTGCGCGAAGCTTTCCTGGCCCATATCAGCCAGAACGGCATCGGGTACCAGAGCCAGCCGGTTCCGACCAGTGGGGGATTCCTGGCAGCCGGTCAGGAAGGTGACAGTCACGAGGATAAGCAAAAGCGATTTCAAGCAGGTCTCCGTTACCCGTAAAGTAAAACTCTGATTTTATCGTTAGTATCCGCGGTCGGGGAGACTTACGCCATCCTGTCAGCGTTTGTTGCGGGTCTTTGGTAGGATGGTAAGTCGGTTATGGGGGAAAGACGGTTATGAGGGTGATGTTGCTGGGCGCTACCGGCCTGACTGGTGGCAAAGTGCTACAGGGTTTGCTGGGCAGAGAAGAGGTTACGCAGGTGGTGGCGCTGGTGAGGCACAAACTGCCGACGCTGCATGACAAACTGGCACAGCATGAAGTCGATTTCGATCGCTTGGAGGATCACGCCGAACTGTTCGATGTGGATGTGATTATCTGCTGCCTGGGCACCACCATCAAAAAAGCGGGCTCACAGGATCAGTTCCGGAAGGTGGATCTGGGCTACCCGATGAAAGCGGGTGAGCTGGGTCGCTCCCGTGGAGTACGAGCGTTCATCCTGATGTCTGCGATTGGAGCCTCGTCGTCGTCGACTATTTTCTATAACCGGGTAAAGGGCGAGCTTGAAGACGCCCTGAGAGATCTCGACTATCCCTACCTGTCCATCTATCACCCGAGTCTGTTGTTGGGCGATCGCAAAGAACAGCGCACCGCCGAGGCCCTGGGCATAAAAGCGATGCCACTGGTGAACCGTCTGCTGATCGGTCCCCTGGATAAGTACCGCGGCATCGAGGCGCAAACCGTGGCCAATGCCATGGTCAATGAGGCGTGTAGGCTGGCCTCAGAGCCTGCTGCCGAGCAGGTGGTCCAGACGCGCGAGTACGATGAGATTGTCCAGCTGGCGGGCTGAGCCGGTTATTTCCCGTTCAGAATGCCGACAACCAGACGGCCGGCCAGGCCAATGAGAATGGCCCCGAAGATACGCTCGAACCACACGGCTTTCTGTCTGAGCAGGGTCAGCCATTTCGGGTTGGAGAACAGCCAGGCAACGATCAGGTACCAGCTGGTATCAATGACAAGGGCGGTTGCGGCATAGCCGAACTTGGCCATCAGGCTGGTGTCGGTGCCCACCACCTGACTGAACAGGGCCAGGAAGAATACCGCGATTTTCGGGTTGAAGAAGGCAATCAGAAAACCGTCACGGGCCGCACTTTTGGTGGTGGGCGGCTCGGGCAGTTCGTCATCCGCCTGCCGCTTTGCCATCAGTCCTTTCACGCCCAGCCAGGCCAGGTACAGGGCGCCGCCCCATTGCAGAATTGAAAACGACGTTGGCGAGGCGGTGATGATGGCGGCGAGCCCGAGGATGCTCAGAAAGGCATAGATGCCGACACCGATGCCATGGCTAAGAGCGGTGATGATGCCGTTGCGCCGACCACCGGTGAGCGTCTGCTTGAGCACCAGTGCCAGCGAGGGTCCCGGGGACATAGCGCCCAGAATGCAGATGGTGACCACGGTCAGCCAGGTTGCAAGCGTCATGGTGGGTCAGTCCTTTGCAATTGAAACAGGCTGCCGATTCTAGCAGCCTGTCCGCCGGTAAAAACCTGGAAACTGCAATCAGTTCAATGCTCAATCACCCGCCAGAATCCACCTGGCGGCCTTCTCGGCAATCATCAGGGTTGGCGAATTGGTGTTGCCGCTGGTGATCGTGGGCATTATCCCGGCATCCACCACGCGCAATCCCGCCACACCCCGGACCCTCAGGTGTGGGTCCACTACTGCCTGTTCATCATCGGCTCGCCCCATACGGGTAGTGCCCACCGGGTGAAAGATCGTGGTGCCGATGTCGCCCGCCAGCTTCGCCAGCTCGTCGTCGGTCTGGTACTCAAGTCCTGGTTTGAATTCCTCCGGCTCGTACTGCATGAAGGCAGGCTGTTCGGCAATACGGCGCGTCACCCGCAAAGAGTCTGCAGCAACTTTCCGGTCTTCCGGCGTGCTCAGGTAATTGGGGGATATCGCCGGTGCCTGTTTTGGATCGTTGCTGCGGATGCGCACCGAACCCCGGCTGGTGGGGTTCAGATTGCAAACGCTGGCAGTGATGGCCGGGAAATTGTGAAGCGGCTGCCCGAAAGCGTCCAGGCTAAGGGGCTGCACATGGTATTCGATGTTGGCGTAATCGTATTCCTCGGAACTGCGGGTAAACAGACACAGCTGTGAGGGCGCCATACTCATCGGCCCCGAGCGTGTAAGCAGGTATTCCAGGCCGATCCTGGCCTTGCCGATCAGGGAGTTAGCCATGGTGTTCAGCGTTGTGACCCCTTTCACCTTGTACACAGACCGGATCTGCAGGTGATCCTGGAGGTTCTCGCCAACGCCGGGCAGGTCGGCAACTACATCAATGCCGTGTTCCTTGAGGAGGTCGGCGGGACCAATGCCCGAGAGTTGGAGCAATTGCGGGGAGCCAATGGCGCCAGCGGACAGGATAACTTCCCGTTTTGCCCGGGCGATAACGTCATCGCCGCCAGACCGCTCGACCCGAACGCCGACACAGCGAGGCCCGGAACCGGCGTTTTCTGTCTCGAGCCCTAATACATGGGTTGAGTGCCATAGGGTCAGGTTGGAACGCTTTTCCGCGTTCCTCAGGAACGCTTTGGACGTATTCCAGCGCCAGCCGGAGCGCTGGTTCACCTCAAAGTAATCCACGCCCTCGTTGTCGCCGCGGTTGAAATCCCGGGTCCGGGGTATGCCCGCCTCGACGCAGGCAGTGGCAAAGTCCTCCAGCACTTTCCACTTCAGGCGCTGATGCTCCACACGCCATTCCCCGCCGTGACCGTGGTACTTGCGGTGCTCCGGATCGGCATCGCCGCCTTCATCAAGGCGGTAGTGATCTTCATGGCGCATGAAATCGGGAAGACAGTTGTCCCAGTTCCAGGCGTCCTCGCCGGTAATTTCGGCCCACTGCTGGTAATCCCGGGCCTGGCCACGAATATAGAGCATTCCGTTGATGCTGGAGCAGCCTCCCAGAGTCTTGCCGCGGGGGTAGATGAGGGATCGGCCGTTCAGGCCAGGATCGGGCTCGGTACGGAAACGCCAGTCTGTTCGCGGATTGTCGATGCAGTACAGGTAGCCCACCGGGATATGAATCCAGTGGTAGTTATCCCGTCCGCCAGCCTCGATCAGTAGCACCCGATTCTCCGGGTTTGCGCTCAGCCGGTTGGCCAGCAGGCAGCCGGCAGTGCCGGCGCCGATAATGATGTAATCGAACTCCTGATGTCCCGTCGCATTGTTGTTGTCGGACATGGCGTTTTCTCCGCTGCTGGTTTTCTAGTTACTTGGCGGTCGGCATCACAAATTCCGCACCGGCATCAATGGAATCGGACCAGCGCTGCATGATGGATTTCTGGCGCGTGTAGAACTTCACGCCCTCTTCGCCGTAAGCGTGGGTGTCGCCAAACATCGAGCGCTTCCAGCCGCCAAAGCCGTGCCACGCCATGGGTACGGGAATGGGTACGTTAATCCCGACCATGCCGACCTGGATTCGGCGGCCAAATTCCCGGGCCACGCTGCCGCTCTCGGTGAAGCAGCTGACACCGTTGCCGAATTCGTGGTCGTTGATCAGACGAATCGCCGTTGCGATATCGGGTACCCGGACACAGGCCAGAACCGGTCCGAAGATTTCTTCACGATAGATCGTCATATCGGGCGTGACGTGATCAAACAGTGAACCGCCCATCCAGAAACCATCGGCGCAGCCATCGCCGGTGTTCGAGGCATCGAACTCCCGGCCATCCACGACCAGCTCGGCACCTTCTGCCATACCCTTGTCAATGTAGCCGGTAATGCGCTGGTGTGCGGCGGCGGTAACAATCGGGCCCATCTCGGCATCCAGCTGTTCGCCGTTTTTCACTTTCAGGCTTCGGGCCCGCTCGGCCAGTCTTGGCACGATCTTGTCCGCAACATCCCCGACAAGCACCGCCACACTGATGGCCATGCAGCGCTCGCCGGCACTACCATAAGCGGCACCGATCAGGGCATCGACCGCTTTGTCGAGATCGGCGTCCGGCATCACCACCATGTGGTTCTTGGCGCCGCCGAGGGCCTGAATGCGCTTGCCGTGTTTGGCGCCTTTCTCGTACAGCAGGTTGGCAATCGGAGTGGATCCGACAAAACTCAGGGCCTGGACATCCGGATGCTCGATCAGGGCGTTCACCGCGTCCTTGTCACCCTGCACCACGTTAAATACGCCATCGGGCAGTCCGGCCTGTTTCAGCAGGTCGGCGATCATCAGGGAAGCACTCGGGTCCAGGGGGCTGGGCTTCAGGACAAAGGTATTGCCTGCCGCGATGGCTACCGGAAACATCCACATGGGCACCATCGCCGGGAAGTTGAACGGGGTAACGCCGGCGACCACGCCCAGGGGCTGGCGGGTGGTCCAGTTATCGATACCCGTGCTGACCTGCTCGGTGTAATCGCCTTTCAGAAGCTGGGGAATGCCGCAGGCGAACTCGACGATGTCGATGCCCCGGGCTACTTCGCCCTGGGCGTCCGTAAATACCTTGCCATGCTCCGCGGTGATGGCGCGGGCCAGGTCATCCTTGTGGGTCTTCAACAGTTCCAGAAACTTGAACATGACCCTGGCCCGGCGAATGGGCGGTGTGTCGGCCCAGGCGGGGAATGCAGCATCGGCGGCAGCAACAGCGGCGTCTACGTCCTCACGGCCGGCCAGAACTACGCGGCCTGTGACCTGTCCGGTGGCCGGATTGAACACGTCCTGGGACTGGCTGGATGTGCCGAGAGATATTTCGCCATTGATATAATGCTGGATGGTTGCGTTGGTCATGGATGCCTCTGTCTTTTCGCGATTGGCCGCTCGAAATGGCAGAAATGCATTCTGCTAAGGGCCCTTAAGGAGCTTTGGGTAATTTCTGACCATACAGGTTAGGTGTGGCAAAGGGGGAAAGCAATTGAGATTTTCAAAAGCCAGATATAAGGTAATCTTATATCGAGAACCTGAAACGAGACGCTTATGTACCCCCTTCAGAGCCTTCGGGCGTTCGTTACTGTCGCCCGTGAGGGCAGTGTAAGCCGCGCCGCCACTCGCCTCCATCTGACTCAGCCCGCCGTCAGCCTCAAGCTCAAGCAACTGCAGGACGAACTGGAACTCAAACTGTTCCTGCGCAAGCCCCAGGGTCTGGTGTTGACCCCCGATGGCCAGGCTCTCTTGCCTTCGGCTGAAAAAGCACTCGCTGCCATGGCGGCGTTTGAGCAGAGCGCCCGGGCATTGCACAACACCCTTCGAGGGCGGTTGCGGATTGGTACCATCGTGGATCCCGAATTTATCCGTCTCGGGGCGTTTCTGCACCGCCTGGTGGAGCGGGCGCCACAACTGGAAACCGAACTGCGTCAGGGTATGAGTGGTAGCGTGTTGGAGCAGGTGCGGGATGGCCGGCTAGATGTCGGTTTTTTTCTGGCGCCGCCAGGCGTCGGGCCGGGTGCACTGGCGCCGGACGTGGTGCACCGTGAGCTGACCCGGTTTCACTACTATGTGGTTGCGCCGGCGGGTTGGGGGCCGAGGCTTCGGTCGGCGCAGTGGTCCGACTTGGCAGTTATGCCCTGGATTGTGACTCCAGAAGACTCCGTTCATCACCGGCTGCTTAAAGGCACTCTGGAACCCATGGGGTCAATGCCGCGGGGCGTAGCCCAGGTCGATCAGGAGGCGTGCATGCTGGACCTGGTCAGGGCAGGTGTGGGTTTGAGTCTCGCGCGGGATGCATTGGCGATGGCTGAGCGCCAGGAAACCGGCCTGGAAATTGTTGAGGGGTTGCAGTTGCCTTGCGCGCTCAGTTTCGTATGGCACCAGGACCGACAGGGCGAGCCTCTGATCGCGGAGGCTCTGGAAGCCCTGGCGGGTGTCTGGGCGGTTAGCCCAACGTAGCATCCAGGAACATCATTACGGCAAAACCGCCCATCAGGCAGAAGGTGGACATGATTTTCCATTGCCGGTGATGGGTTTCGGGGATAATTTCATTGCTGATGATGAACAGCATGGCGCCTGCTGCGAAGCCAAGGGTCCAGGGCATTATTGGCTCGGCAAGCCAGACAAGCGTCGCTCCGAAGAGACCACCCAGTGGCTCGGCCAATCCAGTCATCAGGGCAATGCTGAAGGCCTTGATTCGCGAGTAGTTGATGGCCAATAGCGAAAAAGCGACGGCCAGCCCCTCCGGAATGTTCTGGAGTCCGATACCGGTGGCAAGAACATAGCCATTATTGACATCGCCGCCGGCAAAACCGACGCCCACCGCCATGCCTTCGGGGAAGTTGTGGAGGGTTATAGCGACAATAAAGAGCCAAATGCCGCGGATGTAAGAAGCGTCCGATCCTTCCCGGCCCAGTTCGAAGTGCTGATGCGGCAGCTTCTGGTGCACAAAGTAGAGGGCAGCGGCACCGGAGAGCAGGCCGAAAATGACAATCAGCGCGGCGGTCCAGGTCTCGCCAGTAATCTGTTCGCCGTACTCGAGGCCAGGTAGTAACAGAGAAAAAAATGACGCCGCCAACATCACGCCTGCGGCTGAAGCCAGCATACCGTCCTGCAGTTTATGGGTGAGGGTACGGACAAGAAACACACCCAGGGCGCCCACGCCACTGGCAAGGCCCGCCAGCAGGCTGGCAATGGTTCCCAGCCAGACAATACTGATGTCAGAAGTCATTCAGTCTCCCGTTGGCTTGTAATGTCAGCATAGCAGCTTGAAGTAGCTACGCCGGAGGCCCCGCTGTGGGTTCCTCCGGCTGCATTTCTCGGGAGAGAAAAGCGATCAGGCGGCGTTCTGCTCGCGCCAGGCCAGCTCGTTGGAAATGGTGGCCTTCGGTTGCAGCATCGCGAAATCGATGTCTGCAATCTCTTTGCCGTCTTTGAGGCGCTGCACGAAGTCCGGGTTTGCGAGCGCCTTCTTGCCCACCGCAAGCAACGTGTCCGGGAACTGGTTGGCCACATCCTGGCAGTTGGTTTCATCAATGTTGCCATTGAGGATAAGACCGATCCCTTCAACGCTGGCGGCCACGCCAGCCAGGCTCTCATCACCCTCTACAAAATGCTTCCGGTTAACGTCACCGTCGGTTGTATGGACGAAATCGGCACCTGCATCGCGGACCGCTTCCACAATCTGACGGAATCCGGCTTCACCCTCCGGCAGCTGGTGGTCTGGATCAGTGACCGTGCCCTGAGACAGGCGGATGCCTACGGTGAAGTCCTCGCCAACGGCCTCGCGAATCGCACGGACCACTTCAACCACCAGGCGCAGCCGGTTTTCCAGTGAACCACCGTACTCATCGTCGCGTTGGTTAAAGTAGGTGCTCAGGAACTGATTCAACAGATAGCCGTTGGCCCCGTGAATCTCAATGCCATCGAAGCCGGCGGCTTTCGCATTGGCGGCGGAATGTGCAAAACCTTCAACCGCCGCCTGAATGTCGGTCCTGGTCATGGCGCTGGGCGTTTGCCACTCAGTCTGGTCGCCATAGAAACCAAGCGGGGCGCCTTTTGGGGTAACTTCGCTGGGCGCCTGTGGCTGGTCGGTGAAACGGTTGGCCTGGAACTGCGCGCCGGCGTGCATCAACTGAACGATGATCTTGCTGCCTGCGGCGTGTACCCGTTCGACAATGGTCTTCCAGCCATCTATCTGCGCTTCGTTGATGATGCCGGGCTGGTTGGCATAGCCCTGGCTTGCCTTGCCATCGGTATAGGTTCCCTCGGTGATCACCAGACCAAAGCCGCCCCTCGCGTAGCGTTCGTAATGGTCTGCCATCAGGGCATTCGGGGTGCCGTCCGGCTCCGCACTGGTGCGTGTCATTGGTGCCAGGGCGAATCGATTAGGTACCTCGATGGTGTTGAATTTGATGGATTGCATCACGTCGCTCATAGATACCCTTTCATGTTGTTGAATTGGACGAGGGATACTATCGGGGCGCAGCGCCTTCTCTAAAAGCGAAGAATATCGACACAGCCTGTCAGTATTTTTGAATGATTATTCTGAGGTGCCGGTTTTGCTGTCGGAATGGCCAAGGGAGCGTTCCGGTGCAACCTGGTCGCGAACCAATTGCTTGAGTTTGGTAATTTCCGGGAAGCCGCCGTCTTGCTTGCGGGACCAGACCCGCTTGCCATTGACCCACACCTCGAAAATACCGCCAGTGCCGGGGTGCAGGCTCAATTCACTGATCTCGCCTTCGAAGGTTGTCAGCAGCTCCTGCGCCATCCAGGCCGAGCGCAGAAGCCAGCGGCAACCGGTGCAATAGTGGATATCGATTTTGTTGGTCATGATGGTGTCTGTGACTCCTTTGTTTGATGGCGGTCCAGCTGCAGAGTAAGACGTTGAAAAAGCTGATCCTGAAAGTCCCGGCAAAGCGGGTACAGATGACCGAGGCCGGGCATCGGGGTCAGCTCTGCGACTGGTAGATTTTTGGCGAGGTGGCGAGCGTAGTCCATGGGCACGAATGGATCCTCCTCGCCCTGGTAGATGAATACCGGGGTCCGGATATCGCGAAGACTGAACCCCCAGTTTCCAAGTTCGGTCAGTAAATCGGTGGTAATGGCTCGTCCGCCACTGTTGAGACACATGAGCTGATCACGCTGGAATTCGCCGTCGCTCAATAGCTTCCTCAATAGCTGGCGGTCATGCCTGCTGGCCATTTCCTCGGCACCTTTGAGATAAAGTCCCGGGTGACGCCTGGATAGCCAGGCAATCAATGTGACGGCCAGCCGGGTCAATCGGGGACTGAGCCTGACCAGTTGCGGGCCCGGCCATCGTGTGGCCTGAACCAGTCCGCCGGAGCCTGGATATTCCGCAAAATGGGTGAGCCCGGAAAGGCAGACCCCGAGATCAACCCGATCCGCGAGTCGGTAACAGCAGGCCAGGGTCCGGGAACCGCCGCTGGACCAGCCGATGTGACTGAAGCGCGCCAATTCCAGGGAATCGGCAAGCTGCTCGATATCGGCCGGGTAATCGAGCAGCTTGCGCCCTGGCTGGAAATCGGAGTTGCCGATACCGGGGCGGTCGGGGGTCAGGATGCGAAACCCGTGCTCCCTGGCTTTTTCATCAAAGAAGCGGCCTTCCAGACGGCTGCCCGGCATACCGTGCCCAAAGACAATCGGGTAGCCGAGGGGGTCGCCAACGTCCGTGAACGCCAGGGTCCTGCCATCTGAAAGCGTTAGAACCCGGTGCCACCGCGCATCGGCACTAATTTGTGTCATTCGTGGGGTAGACCGAGCGCGACAGGGTGGGCTCACAGCCGACAACTCTGCGGGCCTGTTTGTGAGCGTGGAGATACCAGCGTTGGCCGGCTTTTGCGAACGTGTTTTTGCTCACGTCAAAGTCTACGTTTTCCATGGTTGCCGGAATAGGCGAGCCGTCGGCGTGGCGATAAACGCAGCTCACGCCAATGGTCAGCGCTGTCGCTGCCGGTAGTTCAATGAATCCGTCTTCTCTTACAGCCGGCTCATTGTCGTTTATCGCAATGACCTTGAGACACGGACCGTAATGAACCTTCTCAAGATCATCCAGGTATTCGTTGAGACAATGGTTGGCGCTGACGAAAACGGTGTCTCCGTCAATTTCGTCTTCGGCGGGCGGCAGCGACTGACATCCCTGCAGTAAGAGTATCCCGAAAACCAATAGCAGGGTCTGTTTCATGATATCTCCTCAACTGATGCGCGTATCCTGTTTCAGAGCTTGTCCTGTGCCGGGCCCGAGCCGGCTACCGGAGTATTGTAGCGCGTATCCCCCTCGGCGGTTCCACGGAGCTGATCAATCAGGCGGGCATCGCGGTTGTATAAATCATTGCGGAACTGCAGCCTGCCCTCGTTATCTACCCAGGAGGTCCAGTATTGGATGTGCACAGGCACCGGCTCCGGGAGCACGACAGTCTGGGGTTGTGCCTCGGAAACCACCCGGTCAATCTTTTCCCGGGACCAGTCGGGCGCCGACGCCAGAAGTCGCTCTGCAAGATCAAAAGGTTGCTCAACCCGGATGCAGCCAGAGCTAAATGAACGCTCGGCCCGGGAAAACAGGCCGCGCCCCGGCGTATCGTGCAGGTAAACATCGTACTGGTTCGGAAACATGAACTTGATCTGACCCAGGGCATTCTGAGGGCCGGGTTCCTGCACCAACTGGTACGGGAAGTTGTTCCGATTCAGTGACGGCCAGTTAACCTCCAGCGGGTCCACTCTTTCCCGGTCAGTGCCCCAGCCACGGTAAACGCTGATATTGAGTCGGGAGAGATAGTCCGGATCGCGGAGAATCCGGGGCAATTGATCCTGAATCATCAGCGTTCGCGGTACGGTCCAGGTGGGATTGAACACCAGATACCGGATGCGATCGGAGAACACCGGCGTTTGGCGGAAGGGCTGGCCGACGATCACTCGTTTGCGCAGTACTTCTTCGCCGTTTTCCACCATTTTCAGTTCAAATCCGGCGATATTGACCAGGACATAGGTGTCGCCGAGGGATTCCGGCAGCCACCGCCATCGTTCGAGCGTGGCGTCAATGTGGCGCAGGCGTTCCACCGGTATCAGGTTCAGTGCTGTCAGGGTGTCCTTCCCGATAAGGCCATCGGCTTCAAGCCCATGTCGGGCCTGGAAGCGCACGACCGCAGATTCCAGCTCTGCGTCGTAGTCACGCGGATCTGTGACTGTTGCCGGTAATTCTGCAAGCTCTCCCAATAGAGAAAGTCGTCGGCGGATCTCATTGAGCCGCTCATCCCTGTCGCCGGGCCGAATGGTCGGGCGCAAGGCCAGCGGTAACCAGGGCTGGCCCAGCAGTCTGGTCAGGTCCTGCCTTGCAGCCATCAACTTTCGGTAAGCGGGATCGGCGGGACGCAGCGAATCCAGCGTGCCGGTGATATCCGAGCGCTGCAACGCATCCTTTAAAACGGATTCCATCTGGCGCTGGCGCCTGTTGGCGGTCCATTCGGCGTGAACCGTCTGCGGGTTGACCTTGCCGACCAGCATGTGTGAGCTGAGCATTAGAAAAGCATCAGAGAACAGCAGATCCAGATCGGCCCTCAGGTCTTCAGAGAAATCGTTCATGGGTCTGAGTGCCAGGCCCGAGAGAATATCCGCGTGATAGTCAGCCGGGTTCAGACCGTCATGACTGGCTTGTTCAACCGAATCAATCAACTGCCGGCGAAGCTCAGCCGATTTCCATGCTGGCTGGTATCCGTTGGCCCCGTAAAAGGCTGACAGTGCCTGGTGGGCCATTAACCGGCTTCCGAGCACCTGAACCGGGAAGCCGGCCTCCATGGCCTCAATCCTGGCAACAATGGCTTCATCGGCTGCCAGGCAAACGGGGTGCCAGAGGGTGCCCATCAGGGCGCACAATGTTGTGGCGAGGGAAAAACGTCTGATTCCATGCATGGGTGTTCTCCACCTCATCCCTGAGAGGCCTTATTCGCGGTGGTAAGGTGCAATAGTCTGATGCTACCACAGCGGCATTTGTTCCCCACCTGGCCGCCGGAAAAGATCACCTCGCAGCGGTTCTTCTGCATGGAGGTTCAGCCCCAAACGCCGTGCTTTTTTGGTGAAACGCTGGCGAATCAGGTCCGAGTAAGGGCCCGTGCCCGTCATTCTGCGGCCGAAGGTGGCGTCATAACTCTTGCCGCCCCTGAGGTCGCTCATTCGGTTCATCACATGCTCGGCCCTTTGCGGGAAGTGCCGCTGCAGCCAGTCCTGGAACAGCTCGTCCAGTTCATGGGGTAAACGCAGCATGATCCAGCTGGCACGGGTGGCGCCCGCCTCTGCCGCGGCTTCCAGAATTGACTCGATTTCGTGATCGTTGATGAAGGGGATTACCGGCCCGAGGATGATACCGGTCGGAATGCCGGCCTCCGAGAGCTGCCTGATCATCTTGAGGCGGGTGCCCGGTGCGGCTGTCCTCGGCTCCATGCGTCGTTTCAGATCGTTGCTCAGGCTGGTGAGGCTGATCCGCACAGAGCAGAGCCCATCAGAAGCCATTTCGCGGAGCAGATCAAGGTCTCTGAGGATGAGCGCGCCCTTGGTAATGATCGACACCGGGTGGCGATACTCGGCCAGAACTTCCAGCACCTGGCGGGTAATCCTCTGGTCCCGCTCCAGTGGCTGGTAGGCATCCGTATTGACGCCCAGGGCGATGGGCAACACCCGGTAGCCGGGCCTGTCGAGCTCTTCTCTCAGGCGGGCGGCGGCGTTGGGTTTGGCGATCAGCCGGGTTTCGAAATCCAGCCCCGGTGACATGTCCCAATAGGCGTGGGTAGGGCGGGCGAAACAGTAAATGCAGGCATGCTCGCAGCCACGGTATGGATTGATCGATTGGTCGAACGGTACGTCCGGTGACGTATTTCGACTGATTATGGATTTTGCGGTCTCAAGGACGACTTCCGTAGCGAGCGTATCGGGGTTCAGGTCGTCTTCGGGGTCGTGATACCAGTCATGGTCTGCCTCCCGGTCAGTGACAATGGGCTGGAACCGGTTGTGGGGATTCAGGGCCGTGGCGCGAGTTTTCATGGGCATGCTCGATACTGTTTAAATGTACAGCATCGAGCATGCTAACGCCTGGAACCCTGCCGTGCAACCTGTCCAGGGCCCACTGTTACAGACGGAAGCCCTGTGATGCCTGGGTCAGGGTGGTTACCTGGGATGATAGTCGTCCGATATGGGCGTTGAGCTTCTGGCGGATATCCGAGGTTTCCCGGGTGTGCCCGTGGATCTGCTCCACCTTCTGGGCGATTTCCTCGGTGGTCGTTGATATCCCCTCAACAGAGGACACCACCTGATTCATGTCGCCAGCCAGTTGTTGTATCGAGCCGGTGATCTGTTCGATCGAGTGCGCCGCCTCTCTCGAGCTTTCCTCTCCCTCACCTGCGGAAGTCAGGCCCTCTTTCATCAGTCTGGAAATGGCCTGGGTTTCACGGTTGAGGGATTCCACGATCTCGGCAATCCCGTTGGTTGCCGATACGGTCTTCTCTGCGAGGGACCGAACTTCGTCGGCAACAACCGAGAAACCGCGTCCGGCCTCGCCGGCTCTTGCCGCCTCAATCGCAGCATTCAAGGCCAGCAGGTTAGTCTGTTCAGCCAGGCCGTTGATTACGCCAACGATGGAATTGACCTTCTCGCCGGTTTTGCTCAGCTGGCTGACCTGATCGTGGGTTTTCTGGATTCTTTCGGCCAGTTCGGTCATGGTTTTGGCGCTTTGCCTGACCACCTCGGCACCGGAATGGGCGGCACCGTTGGCGCTCTGAACAGCGTCATTGACTGACTGGGTGTACTGGGCAATATCGACCGCCGTGTGTGAGATTTCCTGCACTGCAGTGGCGGTCTGCTCGGTCTCATCTTCAACCTGCTCGCCGTTTCTGCCCATTTGTTCTACCAGAGCATCCAGTTCAACCTGAAGCGATGACAGCGTGCGGTTACCCTCGACGACTTGCCCGATAACGTCCGAGACATCGTCCAGCATCTTGTTGGCCGCTTCGCCCAGGCGATTGAATTCATCGTTCGGATTCCTGCCTGGCTCAAGGCGCTGACTGAGGTCGCCGCCGGCGACCCGGGTGAGCAGGTTTACGGTCTCATTGAGTCGTTTCACCAGGGTTCTTGAGGCGGTCGTCAGGGTCAGGATAAGGATAATCACCACCGCAGCAGCGGTTGCAATGATCAGCCAGGTTGAGGCGGCGCGGGCCTCTTCGGCCTGCTGGCTGGTTGCCACAATAATGTCCTGGCGGAGGAGGGTGTTCTGCTCGGCAATCAGATCGCGAATACGGGTGCCGGTGGCTGACAGTTGGTTCTCAATGGCAGACAGGTTGGCGATGAGCGATTCGGCATCGGAAAAGGCATTGGCGAACGCCTGGACAGCCTGGCCGATGTCAATTTCCTGCCAGTCCATCTCGGTGACGGTGGTCTGCATCCGCGCCAGGGCCTCACGGGTTGACTCGGCGTAGGTCGCATCGAAGGTAGACAGGTAGTCGCGGTAGGTGGAGGCGATGGTGTTGATGTCGTCGTTGAAGATGGAAATGCTGATTTGCCGAAGCCTGTCGTTTATGGCTTCGGACATTGTTGCTCTCAGACCGCTGGACGGAGTGAGGCCTAGCTGTTGATTCAGGGCCAGCCATTCGGTGCGAAGTCGGGTATACTCCGCAACCTGCTCCTGGATTTGTTGTGCAGTGGTCTTTACCGCGTCACCCGGCAGGGTTCCGGCGGATTCACTGAGCGCCGACGACTGGACCGCGAGCGACGCCAGTCTCTCCTGATAGTTCTCAACCTGGTTCGGTTCCAGATTCTCACTCGTTCTCTCGAGTGCCAGCCAGTCGTTCAGCAGGGTCAGGGACGCGGATTCATAGGCTCTTGCTTCGCTTCGGGCCTCATAAGCGTCAGATACCTTGCCGAGCCCGCTCAGGGAGGCCAGAGTGGCAATCGCCAGACCAATCAGCGTTGCAACAATCAACAGCAGGAACTTTTGTTTCCATGACAGGGCCATTCACATCCTCCGGGGAATGTTGTTTTTCTTCGCAACTAACTGAGCTTAGACCAGTTCCGGATAAACGACGGCCCTTTTGACGACAACCGGGAATCCATGTCTGATCTCGCGATTTACCAATATCTGCTGATTGCCCTGATTTTCGTCTGGAGTGGTTTTGTCCGCTCCGGGCTGGGATTCGGTGGCGCCGTTCTGTCCCTGCCATTTCTGTTGCTGGTTCTTGATCAACCGCTCGTCTTTCTGCCGATCATTGCGGTCCACCTTCTGGTGTTTTCATCCCTGACAATCTGGATGAACAATCGCACCGGGGCAGGCAAGCAACGTGAGGCGGGCTCGGGCACTGTCGACTGGCAATACTTGTGGCGGATCCTCGCCATCATGATTGTGCCCAAGCTGATTGGTGTATTCGGGTTGATTACCATGCCCAGTGACATCCTGAGTGCCATCATTTTCGTTATCGTGGCGCTTTATTCTGTTTCCTACATCATCAACCGACCTTTTCGCAGTGGCAGCAAAACGGTCGACGCGATATTCCTCATGGTGGGCGGATACATCAGTGGCACTTCCCTGATCGGTGCGCCCCTGATCATTGCCGTGGCAGCCCAGCACCTGCCCAAAGAAAAACTGCGGGATACCTTGTTCGCGCTCTGGTTCATTCTGGTGCTGATCAAGATGGCCGCTTTCGTCTGGGCCGGCATCGATCTGCAACTTATCCATCACCTCTGGCTGCTGCCATGCGCAGCCGTCGGCCATGTAATCGGGCTCTACGCCCATGACCGTATTCTCCAGGCGGAGACTCCGGTGTTCTTCCGTCTGCTGGGAACCGTGTTGCTGCTGGTGAGCAGCGTCGGTATTGTTAGCGTGCTCTGGTAGCAGCCAGGGCGCGAGGCTCAGCCTGCGCGCCCGAATACCCGTTCAAAGAAACCGGTCACCCGCACGTCTGGTATTGGCAGGCTGTCGACTTCGTCCATGGCCCGTCGCCAGAACTTCTCGGGGTCGTCCAGGTGCGCAACTTTGGCGCGCTCGTCCGGACTGTAGTGGTTGTGCTCCCCGGCAATGCCCTCGGCCATCAGTTCCTGGGTCCAGAGGTAGATTGCAGCCCGAACGGTCCTGAGGAGCCGGCAATAAACGTCGCGACTCAGGTTGATGGCCAGCTCGGCGGTCAGGTTGATCTGCTTCTGCAACACGGCCATCTCGTCTTTTTCCAGCAAAACCCGGTTGCCGTTGCCCTTTTTGCAACTCACACAGGTTTTCTCAAGAGCTTTCACGCCCTCGAGCAGATCCATGTAGCCGAACTCCTCTTTTTGCTGATCATCGACCGGAGCGGGGATCCAGCCATACTGGGGGGATTTGGCAACAATGTGCCCGTGTAGCTGCCTACGATAAGGCGGTGCGGCAGCAACATCCTGATATCCATCAAATTCGGTGCGTAGCCAGGCCGCCATTTTACGGTGACGAAGCATCATGGCCAGGGTAATGGCAGAGGGCATGATCTCTTCGAGCAGCTCTGCGGAGTCCCGCGTGCGTTCGTCGAGGTGGTTTACGGATGTCGACATTTCTCCTCCTCGGCAACGGGTTGGCCGGTTCGTGGACCCGTTGTCCGTTTGTTGTTTTTGGCATTCGGTGGTTGTATGTGTCATTACCGATGTCTAAAAAGTAGACAGATAATCTCAAGCGCGCCGTTGTAAAAAAGTTACTGCTTTGTAACGGCCGGTAAGCAGCCAGACCAGGGGAAGGAAGAGCGTCATGAATCAGGACAATGGCTTCGAGTTGCAGAGAGCGTCCATGGTGGATTATCAGCTTCGAGCCCGTGGAATCGGGTCGCCGCTGGTGCTGGAGGCCATGGGTCGGGTGCCGCGTGAGCGCTTCATTCCAGAACGTATGAAGGACTGCGCCTACGATGATGGTCCTCTTCCGATAGGCGCGGGGCAGACCATTTCGCAGCCTTACATCGTGGCGTTGATGACGGAAGCCCTGGATCTGGAGGGTGGAGAAAGGGTTCTGGATATCGGGACAGGTTCGGGTTACGCGGCTGCCGTTCTGGGCTGTATTGCAAGCGAGGTGTTCAGCATCGAACGGGTTCAGGAACTGGCCGATCGCGCAGCCCGAACGCTGGCCGCCGAGGGTTTTGACAATGTCCGGGTTCGCTGTGGCGATGGCACAATAGGTTGGTCCGAGCACCAGCCTTTCGATGGCATCATCGTGGCTGCCGGTGCGCCATCGGTGCCGGAATCATTGAAGCATCAGCTGGCGGTTGGCGGGCACCTGGTCATACCGGTGGGGTCGGAGCATTCGGTTCAGTCGCTGGAACGTATTACCCGGCTGACAGAGAACGAATTCCGGACCGAGGACCTCGGCGCAGTCCGGTTCGTTCCCCTGATCGGTGAACAGGGGTGGTCGTGACCGCGAGTCTTTGCACGCAGACTCAGCTGCCGGCGTTCGTGCTCTCGAAGATCTTGTCGGCCGATGCCGCTACGAAGCCCGAGTAGAGCCGGCCATCCGGTTTCGGATAACGCAGGGCAAATTCGTAGAAACAACTGGGTATGGTTACCGTCTCGTCGGTAAAGGTAACCGGCACCCGGTCGGCCATGGTTGAGGACTGCTCCAGCAAGTCTTCCGGGGAGCCTTTTACTTCACCGCCGGATGAATTCACCGTATAGCCATGATCTTTCAGCAACTGATTGATTTCCGGAACCGAACCGAACTGTTCCAAATGGTTGATGCTGACCGTGAAATGGTTTGCGCGGTAGCCCCAGGCGGCCATCCAGGCGGCGTATTCGCTTTCCTTCATCAGCTGGCGGTAGGTGTCGTAGTCGACCGCCCAATGGCGACCCGAATAGAGAAAATCATCGGCAGTAACCGCCTCCGGCTTTACCTGGCCGACAAGACTTTTAACCACCGATTGCAGCTCCGGCGAGCATTGCTCTACAAGCAGCTCGGAAATAAACACCTTGGGCAGTTCCCGGGAGGGGTGCTCATAGTGGCGGGCATAAAGCTTTTTGGCCTCGAAGTGGTATTCGCCACCTTCTTCATAGCCGAGGCTGAGAAAATGCTCTGCCAGAGCGTCCAGCCGAACAGGGTCCAGGTTGAAGGTGCGAAGCGCAATGTGGTCGTTGACGATGGCCTGCCCCTCTTCGGCGCCCAGGATTTTATGTATGCGATCGGCCGAAGGGGTTACCTGGCGGTACGACTCCCAGAGTCTCGCAAACAGGGTGTCCGGATCAGTGTGCATAGCGAATCTCCTCAGTAACCGGTTTTTGGCAGGGCTGTTGACGCCCCTGTGACTCTTCCCTGGACTGGCTCAGTGGCAGATAGCAGGCCAGGCTATATCCGCCAAGGTTCAGTTCGTTCGCCAGTTGCTCTGGCACTGACAGGCTATTGGCATCGGGGTTCGGCAGGACCTGCTCGGTTACCGTAGCCCTGAAGCCTGAACAGCCAGCATTGGCAACTATAGCGGATCCAGCGGTGTTTCCAGCAATATTCCAGGAACTCCGGTTGCCTTTCTGTAGCCTTGCGCGGGTAAGAAGGGTATCGCGCACGCTGGCGATGTCCGATCTGGCGCACTCCAGTGTTGGCCCCCCGTCCAGAAGATCCACTAAGCCCCGGTGGCGAAAACCTTCGCGCTCCAGCATGTGCCGGGCAGGGCGCGTATCTTCATGGACCTGGCCGATAACCGCCCGGGCTGCATCGGTCATCTGCCGGGTAAACAATGGCGTTGCGGGGATAAAGCGTTCAACAAAACCGCTCTGGCCACAGCAGGCCAGCTGTGTGGCAGACATGAAATCAAGATCTGCTACGTGATGTTTGAGCCAGTCCCAGAACGGGGATTGGCCGGCATGGTCTGAAACGCCGCGCATTTCTGCAATAACGGTGTCCGCAAAACGCTCCGGGTGCAGTGCCATGAACAGAAAGCGAACCCGTGACAGGAGCTTGCCCGCATTGGCCCGGCGAAATCCGGGCCGAAGATACAGCGAGCATACCTCGGTGCAGCCGGTGTAATGCTGGCATCGGGTAAGGCTTTCCTCGACGTGACGTTTCCGGGGATCTTCCTCGTGATGGATAACCGCGTTACGGCGGAAATGCTCGAGCGGGCGGGATAAGCCAGCAGCAGCTTCTATGCCGGTGGTCCCCATAATCTGGCCGGTCGCACTGTCTTCAAGCACAAAAAGATAATGCTCATCGCCGGGAGTGGTCACAGTCCGTGCGAAGCTCTCAACCGAATGATCGATCTTGCGGCTCAGGGCATCGCGATCCGGCATCAGCGAGGTGAAGCCGGGGCCGGATTCCACTGCGATCTGCATCAGGGCGTCAAGATCTTTGGGGGTAATCGGTCGAATAATCATGGCGATCTTCCTGGGAATTGTTTTGGGCCCAGTATGAAAGCCGTCAGCGCCATAATGCAGCTGCAGAATGATCGAAATGATCTACAATGGATGCAAATTGTAAAGTAGGTTTGGCAATATGATCAATTCACGGGACCAGAAACTGCTAATGCTGCTGCGGCAGAATGCCCGGACCAGTGTCACCGAGCTCGCCAAAGCCATGCATGTGTCACGGTCGACGGTGCAGAACCGTATCGCGCGGCTGGAGGCCAGCGGTGTCATCCGTGGTTACTCGGTTCAGTTGGGGGGTGAGTTTTCGGCGAGCCAGGTGGAGGCTCACGTGTCGATCAAGGTGTTCCAGAAGCTCACCGGCAGAACCAATGCTGCCCTGGAGCAAATCAGCCAGGTATCGCAGCTGTTTTCCGTCAGTGGGGAGTACGACCTTATTGCCATTGTGCAAGCCCAGTCCCTGGAGGAACTGAGCGCCGTGCTGGATGACATTGGCAACCTTGAGGGAGTTGAGAGGACCAACTCTGCCGTTGTCCTCGAAACCCGGTTTCGGCGTTAAAACGGTTTTCCCGGGTCAGGTGCCCAGCATGCCCGCATAGGCGCTGTAGAAAAAGGCACCGGAACCCAGAAGAATGATGCCCCAGGCCGGAAAGATTAAAAACGAACGTTTTGGTTTGCTCATGGCTACATCCAATTTGCTCGAAAAGAAGGGTGTACACCCTTCACACTAGCTCAAACTTGACAAATGTTACGAAAAATTTTGAGTAACAGTTCTCGGGCGAGGATTAATTTGCCAATGGCGCGGGCACTAATTGCTATTGAGCAGGTCTGAAATGACGCTAGTATGAATCGCAATGGCATGACCTAAACACGAAGGACAATAACAAAAAGGAGCCGTTTATGGCGGTAGACCCCCGGAAGCAGACCTCACTCCATTGCCTGTATTACTGGGCAGAGGAAACCCCCGACAACGTTTACCTTACTCAGCCTTACCCGGATGGCCGGGTGGAAGATATTACCTGGAGAGAAGCAGCCGATCAGGTATCCCGCATGGCGGCTTACCTGGACAGCCTGAAGCTTCCGGAATCCAGCAATATCAGTATCCTCGGAAAAAACAGCGCGCACTGGATCCTGGCCGATCTGGCGATCTGGGCGGCAGGCCATGTTTCGGTGCCACTTTATCCCACGCTCAACGGAGATACTGCTGCCTACGTTCTCGAGCACAGTGAGGCAAAGCTCCTGTTCCTCGGAAAACTGGACGGGACCGCGGACGGCTGGAACGACATCAAGAAGCACATTCCGGCAGACTTGCCGCTCATTTCCCTGCCCCTGTCGCCACGGGACGATACGCCCAAGTGGTCGGAGATTGTGGCCGAACAGTCGCCTGCGCAGCCCAAGCTGCCGGATCCGGATAACCTGGCCACGATTGTCTATACCTCCGGCAGCACCGGCCGCCCCAAGGGCGTCATGCACAGCTTCCGGACCATGATTTCAGTAGCTGATGGCCTGCAGCAGCTGTTCCCGGTTTCCTCTGACGAGCGCATGCTTTCTTACCTGCCCCTGGCTCACGTGGCTGAGCGGGCAGCTGTCGAAACGCAGTCCCTCTACTATGGCTTTCATCTCTATTTTGCGAATTCCCTGGATACCTTCCAGGAGGACCTGCAGCGGGCAAGGCCGACGCTGTTTTTCTCGGTCCCGCGCCTGTGGATGAAGTTCTATCTTGGTGTAAACGCCAAACTGCCGCCCAAAAAGCAGAAGCTGCTCTTCAGTCTCCCCATTATCAGCGGCCTTGTGAAGAAGAAGGTCTTGAAACAGCTGGGGCTGGATTATTGTCGGGCAGCCCTGACCGGCGCAGCGCCGCTGTCAGCGGACATCGTTAACTGGTATCGCAACCTTGGGCTCGAGCTGCTGGAAGTGTACGGGATGTCGGAAAACTTCGGCTATTCCCACGCCAACCGACCAGGCCAGGCTCGCGCCGGTTCGGTAGGTATGGCGAATCCAGGGGTCGAGCACCGCATCGGAGAGGGCGGAGAAGTCCAGGTGAAAAGCCCGGGCCAGATGCTGGGTTACTACAAGAATGAGGAGAAAACCAAGGAGGACCTCACCGAGGATGGCTTCCTGAAAACCGGAGATATGGGCGAGATCGACCGGGACGGCACCCTCCGTATCACAGGCCGGGTAAAGGATCTGTTCAAAACCTCCAAAGGCAAATACGTGGTACCGGTGCCCATCGAAAACCGGTTTAATCATCCAAAGGCCGAAGGGGTCTGTGTGGCCGGTGCCAACCAGCCGCAGCCTTGCCTGATGGTCCTGCTGTCGGAAGAGGCCAGGGATGAACTGGAGACCGGAATGGATCGCGGTGAGCTCGAGCAGGAACTTGCGGCCGAACTGGAGGCGGTGAACGCGGAGTGCGAGTCCCACGAGAAGGTAGCTTTTGTCGTGGTGGTTCGGGAGCCCTGGACTATGGAAAACGGCATGCTGACGCCGACCATGAAGATCAAGCGGAATGTGATAGAAGATTTCTACAACCAGAAGATGGACGACTGGTTCAGCCAGAAGAAAAAAGTCGTTTGGGAATTCTGATCCGCTAACGTAAAACGCCGTTGGTTCCCTGGGAGCCAACGGCGTTTTCAAATCCTTATGTTCTTTCTGTTCTCAGCCTGAGCGATCTCCCCGCTCATGCCAGATTCGGCTGCCGTTTTAGTGGCCGCCCTGCATCTGGCTCATGTCCGGAGCAACGTTTGCTGCTTTCCGGTTGAAGCTCCGCATCTTGCGACTGAAAAACTGTACCGCCTGCTTTGCCGCAGCACGGGTATACTGGCGCCTGACCTCAGCACTGTTGTGGAGGATACTGGACGGCAGCGGGTTTACGGTTGCGATATGGTTCTGAGTCATAGCGCCTTCCTCCTTTTTAATGAGTGTATTGATTTTGGTAGGTAGGTTAGTTAGGGATCTACCTTTAATTTAAAAGCGATTCTAAGGGTTCTTATTTGCAGTTTGAATACGTTAAAATCCGTACTCACGTTGCAAATATGCAGTAACTATGGATTGGGATTATCTTCGATATATACGGGCGCTGGCAATAGGTGGAACGCTAGCCAAGGCCGGCGAATTACTGGGTGTGCACCAAACCACAGTTTTACGGCGACTCGACCAGATGGAAGAGTCGATGGGTGTACAGTTTTTTGAACGCACCCGGGATGGACTACAGCTCACCCCCGTGGGGGAGACCGCGTTCCGGGAGGCGGATCGGCTGGCCATCGAGATGGAAAATCTCGAGCGCAAACTGGTCGGGCAGGATTCGGCGCCGGTGGGTAAAGTCAGGCTGGCGGCTGAAGACGCAATGATGAGCGCGCTGCTTAGCCCGATCCTGGCCGAGCTGGTTCGGGAGTTCCCGGATATCGAGCTGGAGACGCTTACTGATAACGATGTGGCGAACCTCAGCCATCGGGAAGCGGATCTCACCTTGCGGCCCGAGAACAAGCCGCAGGCAACTCTGGAAGGCGAGCGAATCGCCTCCATCGAATCCGCCGTTTACGGGTCGGCCCGCTATTGCCGGCGGCATCGTGACATGGACGTGGAAAACCGTCCGGAAGGTTGCCTCTGGATCATACCGGATGAAACCTTCAGCCATCTGGCGACGGGCCGGTGGTACAGAAAACAGTTGAAGAACGTTACCTCTTTCATTCGCTGCAACAGCCTGCAATCCATGCACGCGCTGGCGAAAGCCGGTGCCGGCCTGGCGGTTTTGCCCTGCTACCTGGGGGAGAGCACTCGTGAACTCCGCCGCCTGTCGGACCCGCTGGAGGGTGAGAGCGTGGATCTCTGGCTGCACGTCAACCAGGATACCCAGCAAATGGCCCGGGTCCGTATCGTTATGGAGTATCTGGTGGAGCGCCTGCAGTCACTGGAGTCCCAGATGGAGATTTCTTCCGCTTTCTGACGAGCGTCAGCCGCAGAACGGCCAGAACTGGTACCAGCGCCAGCACTGGAATTCCTGCTCGCAGGTTTTCAGCTGATTGTCGTATCGGAAAGCCCGGGTCTGTACCCGGGCGGCCAGATCCATCACGTCCGGTTTCTCTTCGAAGCTTCTGCGGGCATATCCGCCCCGGCCTTCGTGGTAGGCAAGGTACAGCTTTCTGGGGGCCGAGAAGGGAATGCCAAGCTGCCGGTGGCTTAGCTGGTTGTACCAGCCCACGAAATCCAGCGCGTGTTCCATGTCGGTGCGAACGGTGAACCAGCCTTCGCCATTGGCCTGCAGGTATTCCCGCCAGGCCGGGTCGAGGGCCTGGGCATAACCGTATGCGGTTGTGGGCCTGGTCCAGGGAATAAAGCCCCAGAGCAGTGTGCGTGGTGGACGCGCATGGCTGCGGAATGACGACTCGTAATAGACAAACGCTAACTGGGTGGCGATGGGTGTGCCCCAGCGTTGCCTGGAGTCGTTGGCGTAGTCATACCACACCGGGTGTTCCCGGAAGATTTCACAGATGTCCTCCGGGTTTGCCGGAGGATCCGGTGCCAACAGGCTGAAGCGGAGCGTTGCCCAGAGACCCATCAGCAGCCCCAGCATTGGAAGCCCATACCATCTTGCCCGGCTTTTCCAGGTTTCCAGAGCCAGTTGCCGACTTTTGGTCTTGCGGGTACGTTTCTTTCGCATTCCTACCAAACCGTCATCTCCAGGGCCGCGGGATTACTTGCTGCCTGCCTCGAACCCATGGCATAAGGGAATCAATGATTCACTCGGGATGATAGGTAAATGACGCGATTTCCCATAATTAAACCTCTTTTAATCACAGCACTTCTCGTTACTGGTACTGCCCAGGCAGCGCCGGATGCCCGCCAGGTGCTGGAAGTATCGCCTGTTGACGATATCGTGGCCCGTTACCCGGCCATGATGAGCCAGGGAATCCGGGAAGGACTCAAACAGAATGGTCAGCTTCCTCCAATGATGGCCAATACCATCGGGAACATCGTGAGCAGCGGTTTCAATTCCGTGGATATCGAGCAGCAGATCATTAAAGATCTGCAAGCCAAACTCACGGATTCGCAGCTCCAGGCAGTCCATGACTGGTACGGAACCCCTGTGGCCAGAAAGATTTCTTCGGCCGAGATTGCAGCTTCGGAACCCTCGGCCTGGCCGAAAATCCAGTCCAGTGCCATGGAATTGAACAGCCGGTACAAGGGCACGCGCAAAGCGGAAATGTTCGATCGGTTTGATCGGGCTGCGCGGGCCACAGAAAGCGCGGTGGATACAACGATCGCAGTGCAGCTCGGCCTGGCAACGGCAATGGCGGCGTTCAGCAGTGATTCGGCCAATTACGAGCAGCTGCGCCAACGCATTGAAAGCCAGCGCAGCATGCTCAGGGGCGTGGTGGGTCAGCAGGTTTACGACAGCTATCTGTATACCTACCAGAACATCGGTGGCCAGGAGATGGATCTCTACCTGGAGTTCCTGGAGAGCTCTGCCGGCTCGGCTTTCTCGAAAGTTGTAACCAACAGCATCCAGCAGGCGATTACCGAGCCGGTGGAAAGCATAGGCAAGCAGATGTCGCGGTTCTTCAGTCCGGAATCACCAGGCGGTCAGTGAATCCCCTCGGTTGCCGTTCTGAGTCAATGTGATGCTGGAATAATTTCTTGCTCGGGGTTTGTGCAAAGCCAGAATAGGGTCCAATCTCCCTAGTATATGCGAGTGAGGAGTGTCGTTATGGATTTCAATGCCTATCAGGAAGCCTTGTCCTCACAACTGAGGGGGCTGGAGTGTCCGTTTCCGGAGCAGGAGTTCGACGAGCGACTTGCTCGTGTCCGGGATGGGATGGCCCGGGAGGATTTTGGCGCCCTGCTGTTGACCGATCCTTCGGATATTTTCTACCTGACCGGTTATAGCACCTTTGAAGTATCCGTTCACGTGGCCCTGGTGGTTACCCAGGAGGACCTGCTCTTGCAGGTGCCGTCCATCGAAATGGGGCCTGCGATGATGACAACCCGGGTCGCCCGGGTCAGCGGATACCGGTGGGAAGGCATCGGCGAGGTATTGGAACCACTGGTTCAGGCCCTGAACGACGGCGTGGAGACCGTGGGTATTGATGCCTGGCATGGCTCTCTGCGCCAGGGCGTGCTGGAAGGCCTGCAAGCACGGATGCCCGGAGTAAGATTTCTGAACAACGGCGGTCTGTTGAAGCAGATCCGGATCGTCAAGTCCGATGCCGAAATCCGGTGCCTGCGTGAAAGCGCCCGGATAACAGCCGAAGGTTTCAGGGCGGCCGTGGCCGCGGTCCAGCCGGGCGTCACTGATAATGGCATTGCCGCCGAAGGCGCCAGGGCGCTGCTGGCGGCCGGCAGTGAATTCATGAGCATGCAGCCAATTGTTGTTACCGGCCGTCGCAGCAGCGTGATCCACTGCAATCACAAACGTACGGTGGTGCAGAAAGGCGACCCTGTTTTTCTGGAATTTGGCTCAGCCTGGAACCGCTACACCGCACCCATGATGCAGACCGTGGTTGCTGGTGGCGAGCCATCGGCTGAAATGCGTCGGGTCCATGACAGCTGCCGTCGGATTGTGGATACCCTTCTGACGTCGATCCGCCCGGGAGTCACTTTCGACCAGGCCGCCCAGAACGCCGAAAAGTCGCTCCAGCCATTGGCCGGAAAGGTGTTTTTCTCCGGGGTATTTGGCTACACGGTTGGCGCGCAGTTCCCGCCATCCTGGGTGGAGGGCTCGGGCTTCATCGCCAGGGGTGGCAATGTGGAATTTCGACCGGGCATGGTTTTCCACCTGCCCATCTGTTTGCGTATTCCCGGGCAATGGGGCATTGGGTGTAGCGAAACGATTCTGGTCACCGACGCTGGCGCCGAACCGATAACCGATAATCCCTGGACGCTCGGTTAGTCCAGTCTCAGATCCAACAGACAAACAGTGCGTGGCTCGGGCAGGCGAACCGCAAAAAGCCCCATTCTTCTGACTTGGGACATATCCATGGACCGGCCATCGGGAGCGTTTTCGATGTCGGCCAGTTTCAGGGTGAAGGTATTGGAACCAGGACCCAGTGTCAGGCGGGTGTTGTAGCGGTCGTTGTAGGCATGATCGCTGCGGTCATGGGCTACGTCATTGATTCGAAGCGTCAGCGTCAGGGGAGCGGTTGAGGGATTGAACAGGGTGATGCTCAGTGTTTCGTAATCATGCCAATCGGCCGGGAGATTGTTGAGTGAGACCCCCGAGTAGGTTTCAGTGCCCAGATCAAGTTTCAGGCTCTGCGCATTATTCAGCGAGTGGTCGGCAGAGACCGTGAGCCTGCCGGTCCAGAATGCGCCGGGATCCTGATGGGTGAAATCGTATAGCAGAGGAAGTTGTTGGTGTACCTGCCATTGCCGGGCAGCCACCATGCCGGTAGCTCCCAGCTCAAGACACAGTAGCAGCGCAACGGATGCGGCCACCAGGCCTTCGCCGAGAGAGTTTCGCCGCTCTGATGTAAGCAAGGGGCGCCATGCGATAACCAGCCAACTGCCAATCAGGTTGCGCAGGAGGTCCCGCCCATCCATGTCGCGATTGTGTCCGCCCTGGATCAACTCGATACCAATTCCGAGCACCAGCAAGACGACGGTAACCGCGAGCCATAGACGCCAGCCACTTAGCCACTGCCAGGGTCTGACCGCCAGAGTGAGTAGTGCAAACAGAAGGATGTGGCCAAGGTTCCAGGCCGATTTGAGAAGTGGCCCCGAGGCCCAGTCAGGCCCGCCGACAAACAGAAAAGGCGCGATGAGCAGAGAAGCGGCACCGGCCAGCAGCGGTAGCCGCCGGCCAGTGGTTTGCAGTCCCGGTATGGAACCAGGAATCATTAGCTGCGGCTGGTCACTTCCAGCAGGTGATAACCAAACTGGGTCTTGACCGGACCGATAACGGTGTTCAGTTCACCGTTGAAAACCGCTTTGTCGAACTCGGGAACCATCTGGCCCGGGCCAAAGGAGCCAAGATCTCCGCCGTTGCGACCGGAGGGGCAGGAGGAGTGCTGCTTTGCCACTTCGGCAAAGTCCTGTCCGCCTTCAATCGCCTTTTTCAGTTCTTCGCATTTCGCTTCGCTGTCTACCAGAATGTGACGCGCTGTAGCCTGTGCCATGATCAATGTCCTTGTGTCGGATGAATGTATACATCAGAACCGGAATGCTGCCCGCAGAGCTCGTCAGAGGCAAGCCCTTTTTATCCGTGTTTCTGCGGCCTCACAGTCCACCGGGCAAACCTGTACAATGCCGGCTTTCTTTTCGCCGGCGCATGCCCGGCCCCACATCGACAGGTTTTTTTCTTGATCTCCACCGCCAATATCACCATGCAATTCGGGGCTAAACCCCTGTTTGAAAACGTCTCCGCCAAATTTGGTAACGGTAATCGCTATGGCCTGATCGGGGCCAATGGCTGTGGCAAGTCCACACTGATGAAAATCCTGGGTGGCGATCTCGAGCCCTCCGCCGGCCAGGTCATGCTGGAGCCCAATGTCCGTCTGGGTAAACTGCGCCAGGACCAGTTTGCCTATGAGGATTGCTCGGTGATCGATACCGTGATCATGGGCCATGAGGAACTCTGGAACGTCAAGAAAGAGCGTGATCGGATCTATTCCCTGCCCGAGATGAGCGAAGAAGACGGGATGGCGGTCGCGGACCTGGAAGTCCAGTTCGCTGAAATGGACGGCTATACCGCCGATGCCCGCGCCGGCGAGCTGTTGCTTGGCCTGGATATTCCGCTGGAGCAACACAACGGCCCAATGAGCGCGCTGGCACCGGGCTGGAAGCTGCGGGTGTTGCTGGCCCAGGCGCTGTTCTCCGATCCTGATGTGTTGCTGTTGGACGAGCCCACCAACCACCTGGACATCAACACCATCCGCTGGCTGGAAAACATACTGGTGGCCCGCAACAGCACCATGATTATCATTTCCCACGACCGCCACTTCCTGAACAGCGTGTGCACCCACATGGCGGATCTGGACTATGGCGAACTGCGCCTGTTCCCGGGCAACTACGACGAATACATGACCGCCGCCACCCAGGCTCGCGAGCGTATGCTGTCGGACAACGCCAAGAAAAAGGCGCAGATTGCCGAACTGCAGCAGTTTGTCAGCCGCTTTTCGGCCAACGCCTCCAAGGCCAAGCAGGCTACCTCCCGTGCCCGCCAGATCGACAAGATCCAGCTGGAAGAGGTGAAGCCCTCAAGTCGGGTGAGCCCGTTTATCCGTTTTGAACAGGGCAAGAAACTTCACCGCCAGGCGGTGACTCTCAAGAACATGACCAAGGGCTTTGATGATAAGCCCCTGTTCAAGAATCTGAACCTGCAGGTCGAAGCCGGCGAGCGAATCGCCATCATCGGTCCCAACGGCATCGGCAAAACCACGCTTCTGCAATGCATGTCAGGGGCCTACACGCCCGACAGTGGCGAGGTGAAGTGGACCGACAGCGCGGAAGTGGGCTACTTCGCCCAGGACCACACGGCGGACTTTGCCGAGGATGAAACCCTGACCGACTGGATGGCCCAGTGGACCAAGGGTGGCGAGCAGCTGGTGCGCGGCACCCTGGGCCGCATGCTGTTCTCCGGTGACGATATCGGGAAATCGGTGCGGGTGATCTCGGGCGGAGAGCAGGGCAGGATGCTGTTCGGCAAGCTGATTCTGCAGAAGCCCAATGTGATGCTGATGGATGAGCCCACGAACCACCTGGATATGGAGTCCATCGAGGCATTGAACCTGGCGCTGGAGAACTATCCGGGTACACTGATTTTCGTCAGCCATGATCGGGAGTTTGTTTCTTCCCTTGCGACTCGAATTATTGAGCTTAAGGCTGATGGGGTGACTGATTTCAGTGGCTCTTATGATGATTATCTTCGGAGCCAGGGGTACTTCTAAGGCTCAGGGTTGGGTGCAGGCGGTCATGTGGGACTGGCTTTCCAAAACACGCTCCTTGCGGCCCATCCATGGGGCGCTTGGGCTCCGCCCCTCTGCGCTTATTGCTCCTGCGTCGCGCAGAGGGTCCTGGGCAGGCCGTCCATGGCCTGCCCGTGAAGAGCTTTTCGCTCTTCACCCCTGGCTCCGCACAGTTTTGGAAAGGCCTACCCGCCCATCCGCTCGTGCCTATGAGTGGCCTTCGAATAACTGAGGAAAAGAACATGGGCGAGACCGAAATTATTGCAGCAACCCGAAAATGGGTCGAAGACGTTGTCGTCGGCTATAACCTGTGCCCGTTCGCAAAACGGGAACTGGTCCGGAACCGGGTTCGGTTTGTGGTGTCGGAAGCCGAAACGGAAGACGAGCTGTTACAGGCCTTGCACTCGGAGCTTCAGCGTCTGGAAGATGAGCCGGAGATTGAAACCACGCTTTTGATCCATCCGGGTGTATTGCAGGACTTCGGGCCCTACAATGAATTCCTTGATGCGGCTGATGGTTTGCTGGCGTATCTGGATATGGAAGGCGTTTACCAAATCGCCAGTTTCCACCCGGATTACCAGTTTGCGGGCACCGAGCCCGATGCGGCGGAGAACTACACCAATCGTTCGCCATTTCCCATGCTGCACCTCTTGCGGGAAGCCAGTCTGGAAGCGGCGATTGACAGTTATCCTGATGTGGATGGGATCCCGCAGAGAAACATTGAACTGATGAACGAGCTGGGCTCGGAGAAGATGCGGAGTATTCTGCGTTCCTGTCTTGATGAATCCACTCGCAAGGTCTGAACAGATGGGACTGCTTTTCGAACAGATTGACAGCCAGCCTTCGGTGATTGGTGAGATCACGCTTCGCAGACGCCGGATTCCGGCGATTGGCGACAGGGATATCTACGAGGTGAAGCTGGGCGAGGAATTCCTGATGTCCAGCATGTTCGTGGATGCCGAAGTGGCTCTCTCTGATATCGGGCTGGGCGAAACCGAGGGCGATGATCTCCGGGTAGTTGTTGGTGGCCTGGGCCTGGGTTACACCGCGGTGGCGGCGCTCAGGCACGAGCGTGTTGCCGAACTGCTGGTGGTTGAGTATCTGAAACCCGTTATCGGATGGCATCAGCAGGAGCTGGTGCCTCTTGGTAAAGATCTGAATGCCGATCCCCGGAACCGCTACGTCCATGGCAGTTTCTTCGACCTGGCAATTGCCGATCCGGCAGAGGGTGGTTTCGATCCGAAGAACCCCGGCAAGCCATTCGATGCCATTCTTCTGGATATCGACCATTCCCCCCGGGCGCTGCTGCACGATTCCAGTGCCAGCTTCTACACCGCCAACAACCTGCGGCTGATGGCGCGGCAACTGAAGCCCCGAGGGGTGTTTGCCATGTGGTCGAACGAGGGCGAAGATGACGAGTTCATGGCCGTTCTCAACGAGGTGTTCACCGATGTGGCCTGCCATGTCGTATCCTTCTTCAATCCATTTCAGAACAGGGAATCGTTCAACACCGTGTATGTGGCCCGTAAGCCGGGCTGAGAAACCGGAGCCTGTATGTCTTTAACCACGCACCGCAGCCGACCTTTCAGCTCCAGCCAGCGCCTGCCCGAGCCGGAGCAGCCGCCGGTGTTGCATGAGCCGGAGGAGGCCGGGGCGTTGCTGGCGGAGTTTATCCAGCGCCATCCTCGCTTGCTGATCCTGACTGGCGCAGGGGTCAGTACCGATTCGGGCATCCCGGACTACCGGGACGGCGATGGCGCCTGGAAGCGCAAGCAGCCGGTTCAGCACAAGGCGTTCATGGAAGACGTCTACACCCGCCAGCGCTACTGGGGCCGGAGCCTGATTGGCTGGCCGGTCATGCGTAATGCCAGGCCCAATCCTTCCCACCATTACATCTCTGACCTGGAACTGCTCAACCACAGCAGTCTGGTGGTTACCCAGAACGTGGATCGGTTGCACCAGAAGGCAGGCACCCGGGGGGTGACGGACCTGCACGGGCGGGCCGATCAGGTGGTGTGCATGAGTTGCGGCTACCGGTGCCCGCGGGATGAGGTGCACGACCGTTGCGCCGATCTGAACCCGGGGTTCCAGAAATACACCGCCGAGACAGCGCCGGATGGCGATGCCGATCTGGATGTGGATTTCGAGGATTTCCGGCTGGCGGATTGTCCGAAGTGCGAAGGGATTCTGAAGCCGGATGTGGTGTTCTTTGGTGACTATGTTCCAAAAGACCGGGTGTATTCGGCCCTGGATACGCTGAAGGCCAGTGATGGCCTCTTGATAATCGGTTCGTCGTTGATGGTGTATTCCGGGTTCCGTTTCTGCCGGTACGCCAACGAATGGAACAAGCCCATTGCCACCCTGAACCTGGGGCGGACGCGGGCTGAAGATCTGGTGGACCTGAAACTGAACGCGAGGATCGGGGAGACCCTGAAGGCCTCCCTCGATCAGTTGTAGCGGCGGCTTACATCAGGTTGTAGATAAACACCACTGCCACGGCAACCGGAGTGATGAAACGCACGGTGATCAGCCACAGGTTAAACATGGCCGGTGACAGTGCCAGTTCACGCTCCATGGCCTGACGTGACATCACCCAGCCCGCAAACAGGGCCACCAGCAGTCCGCCCAGGGGCAGCATTATGTTGGCGGTGAAGAAGTCCAGCAGGTCGAAAATGGTCTTGCCTTCCAGCATGGGGACAAAGCCAAGCGGTGCGAAGTCGGACCAGAGGTTCAGGGACAGAATCGAGGCAATGCCCAGTCCCCAGCAGACAAAACCGGCGCCGAGTGTGCTGACGGTGCGGTTCATGCCTTTACGCTCTTCCAGCCATTCCACAATCGGCTCCAACAGCGAAATCCCCGACGTCCAGGCGGCAAAGATCAGAAGTACAAAGAACAGAGTGCCGAACAGGGAGCCCATGGGCATCTGACCGAAGGCCAGCGGCAGCGTCTGGAAGATCAGCCCCGGCCCCGCTCCCGGCTCAAGGCCGTTCGCGAACACAATCGGGAAGATGGCCAGGCCTGCAAGCAGCGCCACGCCGGTGTCGATGACCGATACAGTTATGGAGGTCTTGGCGATGGAAATATTCTTGGGCAGGTAGGAGCCGTAGGCCATCATCACCGCCATACCCAGGCTCAGGGTAAAGAATGCGTGGCCCAGGGCTACCAGTATTCCGGATGTTGTGAGCTTGGAGAAATCGGGCTGGAACAGGAATGCGGCGGCTTGCCCGAAGTGCCCGGTTGTCATTGCATAGCCGACCACGATCAGCAGCAGTACGAACAGGGCCGGCATGAGAATGCTGACAGCCCGCTCAAGCCCCGAGCGAACGCCTCGCACTACCACAACCATCACCATAGCCATGAACAGGGTATGCCAGGCCAGCAGTTTGGTGGGATCGCTTAGAAGGCCCGAGAATATCGCGCCTACGGCATCGGCAGACTGCCCGGCAAGCTGGCCGCTGGCGGTTGTGCCTACGTAGGAAATGGCCCAGCCGCCGATGACCGAGTAGAACGACAGAATCAGAAAACCCGCCAGAATGCCGATGGCACCGACCAGCTTCCAGGCCGGCTTGAGTCGGTCATGCTCGGCGATCAGGCTCAGACTCTTGACAGGGCTCCTGCCACCGCGACGACCGATCATGACTTCCGCCATCATGATAGGAATCCCGACGACCGCGATGCACAGAAGATACACCAGAACGAAGGCGCCGCCACCGTTCTCACCGGTGACATAAGGAAATTTCCAGATATTGCCCAGGCCCACGGCAGAGCCGGTAGCGGCGAGAATAAAGGCCAGACGTGATGACCAGAGCCCGCGTTGGGCGTTTGAACCTTCAAGCGCCCCGGAATAGGCGGCGGAATCTGAAGAGGTGACGGACATAACTATCTCCCGAAGTATTTGTTTTTGTATCAGGGTTTAAGAGGGAAGCCGCAGCTATCCGCAGCTTCCTGGGGGTGCGCCGGTGTCAGCTCAGCCGGTGCGGGCCAATCGCTCGGACGCCTGTCCGGCGCCAGCGATGTGCTTTTTGAACCGTTCCTCGGCAAGCTCGTTGGCAATCTCCCCGGTGGGGCGCCCCGAGCGGTCGGAACGGTTGAAGATTTCGGTCAGGGTATCGCCGATGGTATCGACGTGGGCGCGAACGGTTTCCGGTGTGGCGCCGGCGCGCTCGTAGAACACATCGATGATGCCACCTGCATTGATGGCAAAGTCCGGTGCATAGAGAACGCCCCGGTCCTGCAGCATGGCATCGTGCTCAGGGTGTTCCAGCAGATTGTTGGCGGCGCCGGCGACGATCCGGGCCTTCAGTTGGGGAATGCTGTCATCGTTCAGTACTGCCCCCATGGCACAGGGCGCTACCACGTCCACAGGCAGTGACAATATGTCTTCGGCAGCCGCTGGCTTGGCTCCCAGCTGATCCACGGCCCGCCGCATATTGTCGTCATGGATGTCATAGACCCAGAGATCAGCGCCGGCGTCCTTCAGGTGTCTGGCCAACCGGAAACCGACATTACCGATGCCCTGAATGGCTACCTTCAAACCGTTGAGGTCGTCCCGCCCAAGTTTGTGTTTTACCGCTGCTTTGAGGCCGATAAAGGTGCCGTAGGCTGTCGCCGGTGACGGGTCGCCGTTGCTTGGGTTGCCGTCGAAGCCGGTGCGCGAGGCAATTCCCGCAACGTGGCTGGTGTGTCGGCCCATGACCTTGAGGTCGGGGACGCTGGTGCCCGAGTCTTCTGCCGCAATGTACTGCCCGCCAAGACTTTCCAGATGGCGGCCCATGGCCTCCATCATCGCTTCGGTTTTCTGTTTGCGCGGGTCGCCAATAATCACGGACTTGCCGCCACCCAGATCCAGGTTGGCGAGGGCCGATTTGTAGGTCATACCCCGCGAAAGCCGCAAGACATCGCGAACCGCCTCTTCATCGGAGGCATAGGGAAACATTCGGCAGCCTCCCAATGCGGGGCCGCGGGAAGTGTTATGTATGGCAACGATGGCCTTCAGGCCGGTTTCGGGATCGCAGAAAAAGGAAAGATGTTCGTGGTTATCGAACTCGGGATGGCTGAATAGCATTGCGAAATCCTCTCCCACCGGCCGGATCTCGGCATGAGCGGGTATCTTGTTCTTGTCTGCCGGCTTGTGGCCGGCGTTCCGATTTCAGGTGTCCGGTATATCCGCTGGGGGTGGCCCACCGAAAGTGCCCTTTTGGGGCTGGACGAAAAACAAACTAGCGGCAATTGACGTTAACGTCAATATGCGAAAGTGAACTATCCGATACAAGGCTCATCCCCGGTTTCAAGTGCCTCCCCGGTAAACATTTGAGGCAATCATGAGGTTAAATGCCGTCATGCGTTGCGCGGATCTGGTCCATTAGTCGCAGATGTGCCCCATTCTGCGGAAACTACCTATACGCGGATCGGGGAAACTGACCTAGTTTCCCCGGATGTCTGTCGCTTCCTATTCTTATCAGCTACAGCCGGCCCGGGTACGGGTGGAGTTTTTCCGGCTGCTTCCCATCTCGTTATTCGTGGTGGCGTTTGGCGCTGCCTTTGGATTGGCAGCTACCCAGAAAGGCCTTGAGCCGCTTCAGGCGGTGCTGATGAGTGCGACGGTGTTTGCCGGCGCCTCCCAGTTTGCTGCCGTCGATATGTGGGGCACCGAGGTATCTGTACTGCCGATGATCGCGGTGGTCTTTGCCATCAATTCCCGCCATCTGCTCATGGGCGCTTCGCTGTACCCGATGCTGAAAGATGTCTCGCCGGGCAAGCGCTATGGTCTCTTGCTGTTGCTGACCGATGCCAACTGGGCGGTTTCGGCCCAGGAATACCAGAGTGGCCGACGAAACCTGGAGGTTATCCTTGGTGGCGGGTTGGCTCTTTGGCTGGCCTGGATCATCGGGACCGGTCTGGGCGTCTATTTTGGTGGCCTTCTGCAGGATCCCAAATCCCTGGGCCTGGACATGGTTCTCGGCTGTTTCCTCCTGGCCATGGCGCTGGGCGGCAAGAAATCCCCGAGAGTGCTCGTGGCCTGGACCGTTACAGCGCTGGCTTCATTGGCGGCCTGGAAATGGTTGCCGGCGAATACCCACGTCGTCGTGGGCGCGCTCGCCGGTGGTGCGATCGGGTTTTTCTGGCTCGAGCGAAAGCCTGCGCCTGCTTCTGACGCGGAGGACAGCACCCATGACCGTTGAGACCACCACAGCCGGTATTCTGTTCCTGATTGCGATCATGACCGCCGTTACACTGGTAACCCGTTTTGGCGGCGTGTTCATCATGTCGTTCGTGAAGATCAATCCTCGTATCGAGAGCTTTATCAACACCATGGCCAGCTCGGTCCTGATTGCCATCATTGTGCCCATGGCAGTGACGGGGGACGCTGGTGCGCTGGCGGCCCTGACCACGACGGCGGTTACCATGCTGGCGTTGCGTAAACCTCTCCCGGCCATTGCCGCCGGGATTGCGGCTGCCGGAATCGTGCGGTTTCTGGCCTAACCTCTCGAATCTGAAGTGATTAAAAAGTGCTCAAGTCCGGGAGGCTGCGGCCGATATACCTGTGTAGTAATTACAGGTGCCCAGAGCCATGATTTCCTCCAGCCAGATTTCGCTTTTCCAGGACAGTTCCCGCCAGGTATCGGCTTTCGACAGCACGCAGCTCCGCATCAACCGGCAATCTGCCGCTGCGCCGCAGGCCAATGAGAACGCGGTTGGCTCAGAGTTAACGCTCATGCGCCAGGCTGCCTATCGTTACAGCAGCCAGGAGCAGCTCGCGTTCAGCGGCAGCAGCACCGTGACGAATGGCGGTCAGCAGAGCGTCTTTACCAGTGCGCAGCTTGCCGAGAAAACCTCAGAGTTGTTTCTGATGGGCCAGCAGGCACTGAGCGTTAGCCGTGCCGCGCTCGGTGGTGATGCGGGTGTCGAGGGTCGGGGCAGTCTCTCGGTTTCTGCCGGACGCTATATGTTTTACTCGGAGAGCGAATCCAGAAGCTTTGCATCCACTGGCACCATCGCATTGGACAATGGCGAGACCATCGAATTCACCCTGTCACTGCGACAGTCCCAGTCCCGGACCTACGAGTACTCGGAACTGGTGCAGATTCAGGAACGGCCACTCACCGACCCTCTGGTGATCAACTTTGGCTCTGCCACAGCCCGCCTGACCGATACCCTCTTCGAGTTCGACCTGAACGGTAACGGTGAAACCGGGCAGTTTGCCACCCTGGGCAGCGGTAGCGGCTACCTGGTGCTGGACCGAAATGGCAACGGCAAAGTGGACGACGGCTCCGAACTGTTTGGTCCCCGGAGCGGCTCCGGCTTTGGGGAGCTGGCCCGTTTTGATGACGACGGTAACCGCTGGATTGACGCCAGTGATGAGATCTTTAAATCGCTGTCCGTGTGGGTGCAAACCGCGGAAGGCTCCCAGGCTTTGAAATCCCTGGAGGAAGTCGGCGTTCAGGCGCTTTATGTGGACAATGTCGAAGACCGCTTCACGCTGGCCAACAATCAGGGTGTGCCGCTGGGCCAGATCAAGGGTTCGGGAATCTATCTGACGACCGACGGCGAGGTTCGCACCCTGGAAGAAATTGATCTTGCCGAGCAGAACACCGCCGACGCGCCGGCCGCCGAGACGGTACTGAGTCGCGACAGTGGCTCGCCGGATCGCGGTGGTAACGGTCTGGTTGATGCCCGGGTGGAAGCGATCCGCTCCGCGCTTGAGAAGCTCAATGAAATCCGCGAGAAGCAGAAGGCATTTATCGAAGAGTCAAAGGATTCCGGTAAGCCGGAATCTCCCATCGTCGATTACCTGAAGCTGATCGACAAGATGCGCTTGGAGATGCTGAACAGCCAGGACGAGAAGAAGCAGGCGGCGAGCCGGTATCTGGAGTTTGCCAGCTTGTAGGGATCGACTCCGAGGCAGGTCCGGCCGGGGGCAAGGCTCCCAAAAATGTGCGGAGCCAGGGATGGCGGAGCCAAGCGTACACGGACGTATTTACAGCGTTTTTTGGGAGCCTTGCCCCCGGCCGGGCCGTCTGTTTACTCCATGGAGGGCTTGGTCATTGGATTGGTATTTCTCAGGGCCAGCTCTCCTATGCCAGGTAGTTTTACTCCTAGCGCCAACGGGTTAATACCGAAAGAGAGGCCTAGAAGGTTCAATTCCAGTCCCTCGCGAATGCCTGCCAATACGCCAAAATACCCGCCCAGCGAGACCTGATAACCCGCGCCACCCGGAACCTCTGCGATAATACGGTCGCCGAGGTAGTCCTTGCCGATCGCGTGGTTCGGCAGAGCCACATCGAGGCCCTCAACCTCCCTGATTACCCAGGCCACGAAAGTGTTGCTGTTGGGGCCGGGCCAGGCTTCGTATTCGGTCGGGTAGGGGTAGGACGCCACTGCCTGGTAGATGTCGGGAATCAGCTTTTCGGCTTCTTCGCCGCGGATATCGGCATAGAGGTTCGGCTTTGCACCGTACCAGTGTCTGTCGGGCTCACCGGGCCGGGAATTGACCACGTAGCTGCGCCAGCCGGTCACTTCATGAACCCGATAATGGCTGGCCCCTTTTTCCTTGGTGGCTATCCAGGTATGGACGGCAAAGTAACCTCGCCAACTCCAGGCCCGGGCGCCATATACCTGAACGATGGCTTCCTCGGCCTGTTCTGGCAGAGGGGCAATCCGGGCGCTTTCCCGGGTGGCTGTTTGCCAGCTCTCGGCTCCCTGCAGGCTGCCACTGGTGGCAAGCAGAATCGGGCCAGCCAGCAGCAGGAGCACGGCGCCGAAGAACCAGCCGGTGTATCTGAAAAATCGTTTCATGAACTCAGTCCAAAGCGTGGGGTAGACGGGACCCTCTGAGTGACAGAAAGTTCCGCACGACTACCTGGATTATAGGGGACAGATACGCCAGCCGTGGGTTGGCGGATGAGGCTTGTGCCGGGTTGTGGTTTGCCGTGAGGACGCTTGTCTTCTAGGCTCAGACATACAAATCGCAATTCCCAGGAGGCTTTAATGTCTGACCATCACGTGTACAAAAAAGTGGAAATTGTCGGGTCTTCCAAGAAAAGCATTGAAGACGCCATTGAGAATGCACTTGAGGAATGTGGTAAAAGCGTTCGCAACATGGAGTGGTTTGAGGTAACCGAAACCCGCGGCCATATCGTTGATGGCAAGGTGGGCCATTATCAGGTCGTAATGAAAGTCGGTTTCCGTATCGCCAACAGCTGAACAGGCGCTCCCTAGTTACTGCGAATTGCACGGTGCCGAATGGACGAGACCAGCTGGTTCATCAGCTCCCGGGCCTCGCCCTCGTGCAGGCTGTGGCATTTGTCCTGCAAGACCCGGCGATCGTGATTGGATGAGTCGCTAGGGACATCTTTTAGCAGGTCCAGATACTGGCAGGCCGCAAGGTGCGCCTTGATCTCGGCATCAATCAGCCGGGTAACCAGTTCATCGACGGACTCTGTGCAGAAGGGGCGGTTCCGGTTAAGCAGCTCTCGGGCCTCCAGGGCCGCATTGCGAGCTTCCAGTCTGAGTTCGCCGGCCGCTTCGCCGCCTTCAACCGCCCTCAGGAACATGCCCAGGCGTTCATGAAGATTCCATACCTGGGGCCAGATCCTGGCGTAGGCTTCCACTTCTTTCTGATAGCGGGCTTCTTCAACTGGGGAGCCTGAAGCGCCATTGCCGGACTCACCCGGACGATTGAATTGTGCCACCCGTATGTCGTCAACTTCCCGCCACAGCGTATCGGAACGTTCCCGTAATGCGGTCAACTGGTCCTCGCTATGCCGGCGAGCGCCCGATCCGATGAACAGGGCAATCACGGCCAGGCCCAGGGCGGCCGCTGAAAGCAGAAGCGGCAGGCCGCCTGCCGATAACATGCTCCACAATGGGTCCGTATCCATAGTGTCTGACCCCCGCGTAAATCCGGTTTGGGTCTATCAGTATAGAAGTTAATCCGGCGTCTGCTGTCGGAAGGGCAGGGCGGATTCCGCATCGCTGAAATAAGCACGCACGTGGTCTGCCTCTTCTCGGGTGAAGTTTTCTATGGCTTCGCGGAAGCCGGGGTGCAGAACGCCATGCCAGGAGTGGGTGATTACCGGCTCAAAGCCACGTACCAGTTTGTGTTCGCCCTGGGCGCCGGCATCAATATGGCTGAGGCCGAGGTCCATTGCCAGTTCGATGCCCTGGTAGTAGCAGGTTTCAAAGTGCAGGTGGTTGTATTCGTCAAGGCAACCCCAGTAACGCCCGTAGAGGGTGGTTGTGCCCGCCAGAAACAGGGCACCGGCAATCATTTCGCCCTCGCGCACTGCCATCACCAGATGTACGTGTTCGGGTAGCTGTTCCAGAAGCAGCTCAAAGAATCGCTTGTTGAGGTAAGGTCGTTGGCCCCGTTTCAGATAAGTCGCCTGGTAAAACACATAGAACGCGGAAAGCACGTGCTCCGGAATATCCCGGCCATGAAAGCGTGTAAAGGAAATTCCCTGGTCCGCAACCTGGCGACGTTCCTTGCGGATGGACTTGCGCTTGCGGGAAGTCAGCGCCGCCAGAAAGTCCTCGAAATTACGGTAATCATGGTTATGCCAGTGGAACTGGCATCCGATGCGATGTAAGGCCTGCTCGTGTTGAAGCAGCTCCTGATCCTCTTTGCCGGGAAACAGCAGGTGCCAGGAGTGGGCTCCCAGTTCATCGGTCAGCCTGTCCAACAGGTGATGAACCTGTTCCGGTACCAGCTGTTGTCGAATGTCCGGATCCAGCAGCAGCCTTGGGCCTGCGGATGGCGTGAAGGGAATGGCGATCAGTAATTTTGGATAGTACGCCAGCCCATGCCGCTGGTATGCATCGGCCCAGGCCCAGTCAAACACATATTCCCCCATGGAGTGGCTCTTCAGAAAAGCCGGCGCAAGGCCGACGATTCTGCCAGCCTTTCGGAACACGAGGTGACGTGGCGACCACCCGGTCTCCGGGGATGTGCATCTGGACGCTTCCAGTGCCTGGAAAAACTCGTAACGAAGAAATGGATTGCTATGCCCAGCCAGCCGCTCCCACTCAGGGGCGGGAATATCATTGATGCTGGTGCAGGTTTCCAGTGTGAGAGTCGCTGGTCCGGGTTCTGACATGGTGAGGGAAAACTCCTTTATGTACTCGATACCATACGTCAGAAGACAGCTTTTGATCACCCCGGGGTCAGTGTAAAGGTTCTGCAAAGTGACCTGGCCCGAATCAGTGGTTTGCGGGTAGCGTGTTAGACTTCAGCAGCAACTGTGGTCGGCACGACAGGTGGAGAAGCGACATGCAGAACAGGGTGTTACTGGTCGAGGACGATGATGAATTGCGGGAATTGCTTGCCCGTTACCTGACCAATCAGGGATTTACCATTCGGGAAGCTGCCAATGGCCGGGACGGCCTCGCGCTGGCGCTGGGTCAGGACTGCGATATTGTCGTGCTGGACATCATGCTGCCGGATATCAGTGGCCTCGAGGTGTTGCGGGAACTCAGGGCAGAGACCCATCTGCCCGTGGTACTGCTGACCGCCCGGGGCGACGAGACGGATCGGATCGTCGGTTTCGAGGTTGGTGCCGATGACTATATTCCCAAACCCTGTAATCCGCGCGAGCTGGTGGCCCGGCTGCAGGCGCTTTTGCGGCGGATTGCCTGGGACCAGAAAACCGAAGTCAATGCGGCCCGGACCTATGGCGACCTACGTGTCGAGCCGGGCCATCGCCGAATTTACCAGAATGATGTGGCGATGGAGTTGACCGCCACCGAGTACGAGGTTCTGCAGGTTCTTCTGGCACACGCAGGCAGCGTGGTCCGCAAAACCGATCTCATGCAATGGGCGCTGGGCCGGCGCCTTGAAGCTTACGACCGCACCCTTGATATGCACATCAGTAACCTTCGCAAAAAACTGGGCAACGACGACCCGCCCCGTATCGAAACCGTTAGGGGGCTGGGGTACAGCTATCGGGTGCCAGAATGAAACAGCGGCCCATGTTCCCTCTGTTCTGGCGGATCTTCCTGTCGATCTGGCTGGCCATGGCGGTCACCGTGGCGGCCAGCAACCTGGCGACCAGAATGCTTCTGGACCGGGAACGGGAAGCGATCGAGCGCCAGGCCGGTCTCAGGGATCTGGCCGAAGAGGCCATCGCAATCCGTGAGGCCGGCGATCGAGGCGGTGCCTGGCGCTTTCTTCGGGACGAGGGCGAGCGCCTTGAACTGTTTCTGGTGCTGCTCGAACAGGATGAGAATGATGGCAAGCTGCCCTCTTTCATTCGCGACCGCATGAAATCCGGCTGGTATCCGCAAAAACCGGCGGTACTGGATGTTGGTGGCGGTTACCGTTTGGTGGCCTGGCCCCGGGTGCAGGGCGCCGGCTGGCTCAACCCGAGGTTCTTCCGGGCTATAGAGTTGGGGCTGGCTTTGCTGATGATTTCCCTGGCGTGCTGGTGGATTGCCCGCCTGGTATCGAGGCCGCTGCGGCATATGGAGAGCACGGCCCGGGCGATTGCGGGCGGGGATAATTCGCTCAGGGTCAGCGAAAAGATCGCACAACGCAGGGATGAGGTGGGGCAGCTGGCGACCGCCTTTAATGCCATGACCGAACAGCTCTGCAGTCTTCTGGAACGCCAGAAGCACCTGCTTCGGGATATTTCCCACGATCTCCGAACGCCGCTCACCCGCCAGCGTATCGCCATTGAGCTGGCAAACGAGGCCGGTGCGGACGAAGAGCTGATGGCAAGCATTTTGCGCCAGAATGAACGGCTTGAAACCATGACCGGGCAGATACTGACGTTATACCGGGTTACCGAAGCTGGGGGCGATATCGAGCGAGAGCCCCTCCGGCTGGTGCATGTAGTCAATCAGGTCCTCAAGGATGCCGCGGATTACGCCGAACACCAGGGTGTGGACTGTAAACTCGTTGTTTCACCGGAAAGTTCACGGGCGTCGGTGCTGGGTGATGAAGGGCTTTTGCAGAGAGCCATCGATAATATCCTTCAGAATGCCCTCGATCACACACCGCCTGGCAGGGCTGTTCATTTGGCCGTGACAGTGGCCGATGACTGGTTGACTCTGACGGTTGATGACGAAGGGCCGGGGGTTCCGGATGAGCTGATCGGCCAGCTTTTCGAGCCGTTCTTCCGGGCCGATAAGTCCCGCGGAGGCAAGGGCTGGGGACTGGGGCTGGCCATTGCCAGAGACATCGTTGCCGCCCACGATGGTTTAATAGCAGCGGAGGCCGGTGAGCGTGGTGGCTTAAGGGTGACGGTTCGTCTGCCGGTGTTTTTCGGAGGGGGCTGACTTTCGGATGAAAAAAGATTACCCCGTTCCCGCAGGATACCTTGAGCGTGAAACGGAAGTGAAGAAAAGCCGGTTCATTGCACGGGTGGCCCCAGTGGGTTCCCGGGAGAAGGTAAAGGACTGGCTGGAACAGGCGCATCAGGATCATCCGGACGCCCGCCATATCTGCTGGGCCTACCAGATCGGTCGCCCTGGTTCTGCCGCCGAGGCAGCCATGAACGACGATGGCGAACCCTCCGGAACGGCAGGCAAGCCGATTCTGAATGTGATTCAGCACAAGGACATGGGCGATGTCCTGGTGATGGTGATCCGGTACTTTGGCGGGATCAAGCTGGGCGCCGGCGGACTGGTGCGGGCCTATGCCGGGGCAGCAGAGAGCGTTCTGTCAGCGGTTGACCGCGTGGTGCAGAAACCCATGACGGACGTGCTGGTTTCCCTCTCCTTTGCCGATGAGCAGCCCCTGCGTCATTGGTGCGATGTTAACGGCGCATCGGTGGAGTCTGTCGATTATGGGGTATCCGTTCGTGCCCGGATACTGGTTCCGGAAGACCTCCAGGCCGAGTTCGGGGCTTTCTGTGATGCCCAGAAGCTGGATTACAGTTTTGAAAGGTGATGGATCCCGGGGGCATCGTCACGCGTTGGCTATGCGTATACTGTCTGCATAGGAATATTCTTAATTGAGGGCCGAAATCATGATGCGTTTTCTGATGTTAGCGGTTGTTGCATTGGCCATGACCGGTTGCGCCAGCAATGTAGTGACCGACTACAACTCGTCTGTGGTTTTTGGAAATTATTCATCCTGGGCGTTTGCCAGTGGTAACGGCTCGTCATCGTTTACCTCACTTGACGGCACTCGGGTGCGCAGTGCCGTTGAGCGAGAGCTGAATCGCAAAGCGCTGAAACAGGTCCCTGAAGCAGAGGCCGACTTGCTGGTGAGCTGGCAGATCGTGCCCGAGGAGCGTCTTGAGCAGACGGGGCTGGGACTCGGATTTGGTTTTGGTAGCGGGAATTTCGGCTGGGCCCTGTCTGCGCCGCCACCGGTACGTGAAATTGAAGAGGGAAAGCTGGTTGTAGAGCTGGCAGACAGCAAGTCGAAAGAAGTTGTCTGGCGCGCCGCCAGTCGGCGCTATCTCAATGAAAACCAGTCACCCGAGACCCGAAGAGAACTGATCGACGAGGTCGTGGCCGAAATGTTTACCAAGTATCCTCCTGGTCTAGATTGAAGGCGTTACAAGACAGGAATAGCACGGAGACAGAATGAAGAAGCGATCTGAGGGCGGTCTGGTTTTTTCGACCGAGCAGGGGCGTATGTGCCCGGATTGCCGTAACCCCCTGAATGAATGTACCTGCGGTACATCATCACGGCCTGCCGGGGATGGCATTGTCAGAGTGAGCCGGGAGACCAAGGGTCGCAAGGGTAAGGGTGTCACCCTGATTACCGGCATTCCACTGGACGACAAAGAACTGAAAGCCTATGCCAAGGTGTTGAAAGCCAAATGCGGCACCGGTGGCACGGTAAAAGATGGTGTGGTCGAAATCCAGGGCGACCAGCGGGATCTTCTGGTTCCGCTGCTTGAGCAGAAGGGGTGGACGGTTAAGCGCGCCGGTGGCTGATGGTATAACACGCAAATCCCCCACGCTCACGTTACAATAGAGCCCGCGTTAACAAATCCCGAGTTTCATACCAACCGGAATCTGCCCAGAAATCCCTGCAATTATGCTGTTGGATGGCGGATTCTGTTCGACCGGAGGCAAGCATGCATATACTGGTTTTGGGCGCAGGCGTTGTGGGCACTACCACGGCCTGGTATCTGCAGAAGCAGGGGCACCAGGTAACTGTGGTTGATCGCCAGAACCAGGCCGGCCTGGAAACCAGTTATGCCAACGGAGGTCAGATCTCCGTTTCCCATGCGGAGCCTTGGGCCAACCCGTCCGCCCCTCTGAAAGTCATGAAATGGCTGTTCCAGCCCGACGCGCCCCTGCTGTTCCGGCCAACGCTGGATCCTGCTCAGTGGCGCTGGGCGCTTTCTTTCCTGGGCCAATGCACCTCGGCCAGGGCCGCTCACAATATCCGCCAGATAGTGAACCTTGGCACCTATAGCCGAAGCCAGTTGCAGGCTCTGCGCAAGGAAGCCGGCATAGAGTACGACCACCTCGAGAAGGGTATCCTGCATTTCTACACCAATCCCGCCGAGTTTGACGGTGCCATGGAGCCTACCCGGATCATGCAGGATCTGGGTTGTGATCGGCAGGTTATTGATGCTGACCGGTCGGTTGAACTGGAACCAGCGCTCAAACCGATCCGCAACCGGATCGCCGGTGCCACCTATACCTCCGAGGATGAATCCGGCGATGCCCGGATGTTTACTCAGAATCTTGCAAAACGCTGCGCGGAGGCCGGCGTAGAGTTCCGGTACGGCACTGAAATCCTGGGCTTCGAACGCGCCGGCGAGCGGGTACTCGGTATCCAGACGCTCCGGGACGGCCATCATGAGACGCTGCGCGCGGATGCCTACGTGCTGAGCATGGGCAGCTTCAGTGCGGCGCTCGCCAGTCAGCTCGGTATTTTCCTCAACATCTATCCGGCCAAAGGCTATTCGATTACGGTACCGGTGAAGAACGAGGAGGCGGCGTTCAACGTCAGCCTCACTGACGACGAGTACAAGCTGGTTTATTCCCGCTTGGGTGATCGCATGCGCGTGGCGGGCACGGCCGAACTGAACGGCTACAGCCGGAAACTGAACTATACCCGCTGCCGCGCTATCGTGCGCCGCACAGCGGAAGTCATGCCCGAAGCAGGTTACTGGGATCAGGCGGAGTTCTGGACCGGTTTACGGCCTGCGACGCCCTCCAACGTGCCGTACATCGGAAAAAGCCACTTCGCCAACCTCTACCTGAATACCGGACACGGCACCCTTGGATGGACCCATTCCTGTGGTTCCGCCGCGGCCCTTGCGGACATTATTGACGGCCGCAAGCCTGAGGTGGATTTTACGTTTTCCGGCCTATAAAAAAGGGGCCAGATGAGGTGTGTCATCTGGCCCCTTCCCAAACGCCTCACTGATTACTGCAACTGATCCCGAATCAGTTTCTTGTTGATCTTGCCAACACTGGTCTTCGGAATATCTTCCACGAAATCAATATGCTCGGGGATTGCCCATTTATTGATCTCGCCGCTTTCCACGAATTGCTTCAGGTGGTTCTGGATATCCCCGGCACTGGCTTGCTCTCCCGGCTTAAGGGTGACCAGTGCGTGAGGGCGTTCGCCCCATTTTTCATCGGGCACGCCAACCACGGCAGCGCCTGCCACGGCGGGGTGCTGGCTGATCAGGTTTTCCAGGTCCAGTGACGACAGCCACTCACCACCGGTTTTGATCACGTCCTTGATGCGATCCTTGATGGTGATGGTGTTGTCCGGCTCCATGGAAGCTACGTCGCCGGTGTGTAGCCAGCCACCTTCCCAGAGCTGTTCGCCTTTCTCGGGCTCCTTGAAGTAACCCTGGGTCAGCCAGGGCGCGCGAGCCACGATTTCGCCCTTGGCCTCGCCATCGTGGGGTACCGGATTGCCCTCGGGGTCCACGATCTCCAGCTCAACCATGGGCGTTGCAATGCCGGTTTTTACCCGTATTGCAGTTTGCTGCTCAAGAGGCAGCTCCAGATCTTCGGGCTTCAGGTGCGACGCGCAGAGCAGCGGGCAGGTCTCAGACATGCCGTAGGCGGTGTACATCTTGATACCGAGCTTGGCCCCGGCGTCGCACAGGCCTTTGGTCAGTGCGCTGCCGCCGATCAGCACATGCCAGTTGCTCAGATCGGCTGTCTTGATGGACTCCGTCGCCATCATCATCTGCATGATGGTGGGCACGCAGTGGGAGAAGGTCACTTTATGCTCTTTAATGAGGTCGACGAGCAGCTCCGGCTCATAGCGGCCCGGGTACACCTGCTTGATGCCCATCATGGTAGCGGCATAGGGCACGCCCCAGGCGTGCACGTGGAACATCGGCGTTACCGGCATATACACCGACGAGGAGCGCATCAGAGGCATCTCATCGAACGACGCTACCGTGCCAGTCATGGCCAGCGTGTGCAGGACCAGCTGGCGGTGGCTGAAGTAAACGCCCTTGGGATTGCCGGTGGTACCGGTGGTGTAGAAGGTGGTTGCCACGCTGTTTTCGTCGAAATCGGGGAAGTCGAACTTGTCATTGGCCCTGGCGAGAAGGTCCTCATACTCGCCGGCGGTTTCAACAGGTGCCTGTTTCGCGGTATCGCTGTCGGTGAGCTGAATCCAGGTCTTGACCGTTTTGATCTCGCCCTTGACGGCTTCAATGATCGGGAGGAAGTCGTCGTGCACCAGAACCACATCGTCTTCGGCGTGGTTCATGGTGTAAACAATCTGGTCCGGAGACAACCGGATATTGACCGTGTGCAGAATGGCACCAATCATCGGAATGGCAAAGAAACACTCCAGATAGCGTGGCGTATCCCAGTCCATCACCGCAACGGTATCGCCCGGTTTTACACCGGCATCGGTCAACGCGTTTGCCAGGCGATGGATGCGCTCAACCAGATCGGTGTAGGTGTACTTGCTGCGGTTGGAGTAGACAATTTCCTGGTCCGGATTGTACCTGGGGCCCGAGAGCAGGAGTTGCTTGATCAGCAGCGGGTACTCATAGGCATTTTCAGCCGGGGGGAGAATGCGTGTCTGTGCCATTACGTGTTTCCTCTTTCCCAGTTGTTGGTGCTATCGCGAGAACAGGAATAAATCTGACACAGATTGACTGAAACAGGAACCGGTAATAGTGAAAAAATGCAGAGCGAACGGTGGCTTAGATACAAATTCCGTTTCGCTCTGCGGACATGCCTTTTAGGGCTTCAGTCTTACTCGTAGGTGCAGAGGTAAGCGGTGTCGATGTCGGTCTTTGCCTTGAAGCTGGCCTGGCCCGCTACATCAAAACTCTCGCCGGCACCGTAGGTTATCCACTCTTCCATGCCGGGGAGCAGGACCGTGAGGGCGCCGCTGATCACAGTCATGGTTTCTTTCTTGCTGGTACCGAACTCATACTCGCCCGGGCTGATCACTCCGACCGTGGCCGGCAGAGTGGATGTCTGGAAGGCGATGGATTTGGCTTTGCCGTCGAAATATTCGTTTACTTTCAGCATGGGCTGAGCTCCGTAAAAAGTGTGGGTCGCTACTATACGGGAATTGGGTGCACTTTCGATGACAAATTTTCAATCGGGATTGCTGGATTTGTGTTCCGGTGACGCTGGCTGCTCATCCGCCTCCGGGCCACTTTCGAGCCGGTTGAGGCGGACGTCGTAGCGTTCCCGGAGCTCGTCCTTGACGGTGCCCTCCCACAGCTTGACGCCGGTAAAGTACCCGGCACGCCCGATCACATGGGCGGCAATCGGCGCTGTCAGGAAGATGAACACCACAATGGCAACAGCCCTGGCTACCACGGTGCTGTCGCCAAAATGGAACGCCACTCCCGCCATGGTCAGCATGGCACCCAGGGCACTGGCCTTGGTGGTGGCATGCATCCGGGTGGGCAAGTCAGGCAGTCTCAGAACCCCAACGGAGGCAAGGACCATAAACGCAGCACCCATGAGCAACAGGATTGAAACCAGCACTTCAATCATCTTTGACTCCTCCGCGCTCAACAAACCGCGCGAAGCCGATGGCCGCCAGGAAGGCTGTCAGCGCAATCACAATGGCAACGTCCAGGAGACTGGCGACGCCGGTTTCAATAGCGTGCACGCCCACGTAGCCGACCACAATAGAGCTAATCAGCTCAAGCGCCACCACGCGGTCCGGCAATGACGGCCCCCGGGTGAGGCGAATGAACGCAAACAGCAGGGCGAGGGACAGCATGAAATAGACAACGTTGATCGAAACAGCAAGCATGGCGACTCCCTAGCGCATAACCTTCAGTACGCGGCGTTCCAGTTCCCTGAGATCACTCCTCAGCTCCTCTTCATCATGCAGAAACATGGCATGTATGAACAGAACCTTCCGATCGTCCGAGACATCGAGGCTCAGTGTGCCGGGTGTGAGCGAGATGACGCTGCTTATAAACAGGATCTCCATGTCGGTTTCGGCTCTCAGCGGGAATGCAATCACGCCCGGCCTCATATGCCAGACGGGTGTGGCGACGTCGTAGGCCACCTTGAGGTTGGACTTCACCAGCTCTTTGAGGAAATAGACCAGAAAGGCGGTCAGCCGGGGGATCCGGCGGGAGTAGCCCTTCAGAACAGGCACCTGGTTCTGTAGTACCATTAACGCCGCGTATCCGAACAGCAGACCGGCCAGGAGGTTCATCGCTGTCACGCTGCCGGTGAGGGTGACCCACGCCAGGGCCAGCAGCAGATTCCAGAACAGACCAATCACTGTGACTGCCCCCCAAGCACCGCCTCAATATACAGCTGGGGATTCATCAGCTGGTCTGCTGCCGTTTCCGCCAGAATGTAGATCGGCTGGCCGTACAGGCCAATGATCAATGTGCATACCGCCAGGCCCACCACAGGCACGTACAGGGCCCAGCTGCCCTTGTCCTTCACCTCGCCATTGAGCCTGCTGTCATCGGTGACATGCTCCGGCAGCTTTTTCCAGAATACTTCCGCCCAGATCTTGATCATCGAATACAGTGTCAGCAAGCCCACCAGGAGCGCAACGCCCGCAACCAGGTACTCGCTGGCCTCAAGACTCGCCCGGACGACGATGAATTTGGCGAAAAAGCCGGATAGCGGCGGAATGCCAGCCAGCGACAGGGCGGGAATCAGGAACAGGAGCGCCAGGTAGGGGCGCTGGCGGTAGACGCCGCCAAGGTCTTTCAGCTCATAGCTGCCCAGCAGGCGGTAGGTAATACCGCTGACCAGGAAGAGATTCGTCTTAACAATGATGTGGTGCATGATGTAAAACACCCCGCCAATAAGGGCCAGAGGCGTGAACAGCGCAAGCCCCAGGATCATGTAGCCGATCTGGCTGATGATATGGAACGACAGTATTCGCCGGAACTCGAACTGCGCGGCGGCGCCCAGAACCCCGGTAATCATGGTCAGCGTGGCGGCCCATAGCAGGATTGTGTGGGTGTAGCCGACCTCCTGGGTGAAAATTAGCGTGAACACTCGGTAAAGTGCGTATACGCCCACCTTGGTCAATAACCCGGCGAACAACGCGGAAACGGCCACCTGTGGCGTGTGATAGGAGGCCGGCAGCCAGAAAAACAGTGGGAACGCCGCCGCCTTGATTCCGAAAGAGATCATGAACATCATCGAGACCACGGTCACCATGCCGGGGTCCTCGACGCTGTTCACCTTCTGGGCGATGTCGGCCATGTTCAGGGTGCCGACCATACCATAGAGCAGGCCTACGGCTGACAGGAACATGGCCGAGGAGAACAGGTTCAGGGTGACATACTTGATGGCACCCTCCATCTGCGCACGCTCCCCACCCAGGGTCAGTAGCGCGAACGACGCCAGTAGCATTACCTCGAACCAGACGAACAGATTGAAAATGTCGCCGGTCAGGAAGGCCCCTCCGACGCCCGCCAGCAGCAGGTGCATCAGGGGGAAGTAGCCAAACCTCTGGTGCCCGTTGGGAATGGAGGCCAGGGAGTAGATGGCAATGGCCAGCCCGATGAGGCCCGTGAGCACGATCATGATGGCACTGAGCACATCCGCCACAAAAACAATGCTGAACGGTGCGGGCCAGCTGCCCATTTCCACCACCAGGAAGCCGTGTTCCATCGTGAGCATGAGCAGCCAGATACTCACCGCCAACAGTAGGCCGGTGGCGATCACGGCGATCAGCCGCTGCAGCCGGATGGAGCGCCAGCACGCCAGCGACAGCGCTCCGGCACAAAGCGGAATCAGTATTGGAAGGACGGGTGCCAGGTTCAAGTATCGGTATCCTTCATCTGGTCCAGGTCATCGGTGCCAACCACCTCGTAGGCGCGCCGGATCAGTACTACCGCAAAGGCCAGAACACTGAACGCGATGACGATTGCGGTGAGGATGAGGGCCTGGGGCAGCGGGTCCGCCACCGCCCCGGAGATTTGCTGGGCACCTTCGGGAATCAGAGGTGGCGCTCCCCGGGTCAGGCCAGCCACCACGAAAATCAGCAGGTTAGCCGCGTTGCTGAGAATGATCAGGCCAATCACCAGTTTTACGATGGACCGCCGGAGCATCATGTAGATGCTTGCAGTGAACAGCAATCCGATCACGTAAGCCATCAGGGTTGCCATATCATAGCCTCCTCGAGATAAACGGATGCGCATGAGCAAATGCCTGGCTCATTCTCTGACCTCCATCAGACTGATTACAAAGGTCATCAGCGTACCCAGCACCGTGAGGTAGACGCCGATGTCAAAAATCAGAACCGTCGACAGCTTCAGATAGGTTTCCCCGGGCAGCGGAAACTGCCACCAATGGGCCGTGAGCAACGGCTGGCCGGATAGCAGAGCGGGAATGGTGGACGCCAGGGCAAACAGCAGTCCGGCGGCCAGGATGTCTCGGGGACTGACCCGCAGGAGCCGTAGGGTTGACCGGGCGCCGAAGGAAAAGGCGTAGAGCACGAAGGCGCTCGCCGCCACCAGCCCACCAATGAAGCCGCCGCCGGGTTCGTCGTGGCCCCGTAACAACAGGAAAACCGAAAACATCAATTGCAGCGGCACGATGGCCAGCGCTGCCGTGTTGAGGATCAGGGAGCTGGATCTCATGGTCGTTTCTGGTCCTCCGCTCTCAGTTTGATCATGGAGTAGACGCCAATGGCGGCAAGGCCGAGAACAAAGATTTCGCCCAGGGTGTCCAGCTGTCGGAAGTCCACCAGGATTACGTTGACGATGTTCTTGCCGTAGGCCAGTTCCGAGCTGTTTTCGATGTAGTAGCTGGAAATACTGTCGAAGAAACGGATGTCCATGGCGGCCAGGATGAGCTGAGTCATCACAATGCCGGCAAACACGGCTACCGCCAGGTCCCGGTAACGCTCCCACGGCGATGACAGGTTGACGAAAGAGGGCAGTTTGAACAGCACCAACACCAGCAGAATGACCGTAAGGGTCTCGACCAACAGCTGGGTTATGCCCAGGTCCGGCGCGCTGAAGTGAATGAAAGTGAGAGCGACGCCAAAGCCGGTCACCCCAACAGAGGCAACCGAGCCAAGCCGGGACTTGGTGGCGCAGGCAAAGAGGGTCGATGCCACCAGCAACAGGGCGATGCCAAATTCGTAGAAATAGCCGTCGCTGAAATCAAAGTCCAGCTCGAATCCATGCCGGGTCAGCAAGGTATAACCGGTCAGGCCGAAGGTGACGAGCACAAGAATCAGCAGGTAGATCCCCAGCACGCCATTCTGAAGCAGACGGGTTTGCCAGTCGGCCACCTGGGTGATGCCAAGCATGAAGCGGAAATAGCCGGCCTCCGGGCCGACGCGGCTGCCGGCCGTGTTGATCGCGTAGAGGTTCGGCTGCAGTCGCCCCCATTTGTAGAACAGCAGCGACCCGATCAGCAGACTGGCGCCGGAGAGCATTAGCGGGACATTCACCCCGTGCCAAAGTGCCAGAGCGGTCTGGACTGAACTGCCGTAGACGTTGGAAACCGCCGCATCCAATACAACGCTGGCAGGCACAAAAGGCACCACGCCGAAAATCAGCGCCAACAGGGACAGCACGGCGGGACCAACGAGCATGGCAAATGGGGCTTCGTGGGGTTGTTTCGGCGTTCTGCGAACTTCCCCGAAAAACGGTTTGATCGCAACCAGACCGGCCACGGCTACCACCAGAATGGCGGAAGCCACCGCCATGACCAGCAGTCCAGTGGACCAAAGGGGGGCCTTGAGCAGCGAATCAAGCATCAGTTCTTTGGCGACGAAACCGAACAGGGGCGGTAGGCCGGCCAGTGAAAGTGCGGCCAGGCAGGTGATTGCCGCGGTCAGGGGCATGCTTTGCCTCAGCCCCCCCATCTTTGTGATGTCCTTGGTGCCGGTCTCGTGGTCCAAAGCACCGGCGAGCATAAACAAGGACCCCTTATACAGGGAGTGGGCAAGCAGGAAACAGATGAAAGCGGTGATGGCCAGCTCAGTGCCCACGCCGATCAGCATGGTAAGGGTACCCAGGGCCATGACCGTGGAGTAGGCCAGCACCTTCTTGATGTCGGTGCTGCTGAACGCCAGATAGGCGCCGGTAAGCATTGTTGCAGCACCGAATAGCATTAATGAACTGCTCCACAACGCGTCCCCGCCCATGGACGGGTTGAGGCGGGCCATCAGGTAGATGCCTGCTTTGACCATTGTTGCCGAATGCAGGTAAGCGGAGACGGGCGTAGGGGCTGCCATGGCATTGGGCAGCCAGAAATGAAACGGCACCTGGGCTGATTTGGTGAAAGCCCCGATGAGAATGCAAACCGTCGCCGCGGTGTAAAAGCCGTGTTCATGAATCCGCAGATCGGACGCAAGGATCTCGGTGAACGAGTAGCTTCCGGTAATAAAGCCGAGCAATATCAGGCCGGCCATCAGGACGAGTCCGCCCCCGGCGGTTATGAAAAGCCCCTGGAGTGCACACTTTCGGGCTTCCTCGTCCTCGTGGTTGAAGCCAATCAGCATGTAGGAGGTGATGCTGGTTAACTCCCAGAACACGAAGAACGCGATGAGGTTGTCGGATAACACCAGCCCCAGCATCGACGCCATGAACGACAGCATGATGACGTAGAACCGGCCCAGATCCCTGTGGCCTTTCAGATAGGAACCGGCATAAATCAGGATGAACGTGCCGATGCCACTGATAAGCAGGGCAAAAACCAGAGAAAGACCGTCGACCATGAAATCGAGGCTTATACCGAGGCCCGGCATCCACTGGTTTTTTAGCAGAAGCGTTTGGCCATCGCTGATCGATGGGATGAGGCTGGCAAAGTATACGGTAAGCGAGGCGGGCAGAAGCGCCAGAAGCCATCCAATGCGCTGACCAGCCATACGGCGGAGCGCCGGCACGGCAAAGGCCAGTAAAAACCCCGATAGTACAGCCAATAACATCATTAAAGGGTACTCCGTTAGGACCCGGTTCTTAGCGTTTTGCAGTTGTCAGGTTACGGCCCTGCACCAGGATCATACGCTGTTCAGCGACAATCGACGCAATAACCCATGGAATATATGCCTCATTGATCCCAGGTCTGGCCGCGGGTGTTCTCTGTGGTTTTAACCTCCAGGTGCATGGCGGCCTTGGCCAGGAAATTGGCGCTGACCGGCGCTGTCATGAACAGAAAGGCGGTGATCAGGATCTCTTCCACGCCAATGCCCCTGCCCAGGGTGCTGAAATAAATCACGGAGCTGACAACAATGGCGCCCACGCCGACTGTAGTTGCTTTGGTCGGGCCATGCAAGCGGGTATAAAAGTCCGGTAGGCGGGCCAGGCCAATGGCCCCGATCAGGGTGAAGGCGCCACCAACCAGCAGCAAAGCGGAAATGGCGTATTCGGCGAAGGTGCTCATCAGGTTTCCTCCGGGTTACTCAATGACGCTGCCGCGCTTGAGGTATTTTGCCATTGCGACGGTTCCGACGAAGCCCATTACTGCAATGAGCAGGGCGGACTCGAGGTACATGCGTGTTTGTAGCGTTATACCGAGCAGAACGATGAGCGCGATGGCATTGACGTAGAGAGTGTCGAGCGCCAAAACCCTATCGGGCGCATCGGGCCCCTTGATCACGCGATAGACGTTCAGTAAGGCTGCCAGCGTGACCATGGCGATGGTGATGTAGAGCGCAATAAGAATCATCGGAACATCTCCAGCAGTGGCTTCTCATAACGGGCTCGAATCGTGTCGATGATTTCCTGCTCATCCTCGGCGTCCAGTGAATGGATGAGAATCAGCTTGTTGTCGTCACTGACATCGGCACCGACCGTTCCAGGCGTCAGCGAAATAGTGCTGACCAGTATGCTGATCGCCAGAGGGTGATCCAGCTCCAGAGGGTAACAGATGAACATCGGGCGCGGCTTTCTGGGGCTGAGAATGAGCTTTGCCACTTCAACGCTGGCGACAATAATATCCCAGAGAACTCGCAAGGCGTATGCTGGCGCCCGCCAACCCCTGAGTACAGCGGGGCGGTCAGGCCAGAATCCCCGGGTCATCTGTGGTATGCCCCAGGCAAGGATAAGGCCGAGAACGACACTGCCGCCGCTAAGGCCGTCACTCAGAAACTGCCAGGTAACGAAAAGGGTCAGGCTTAGCCAGGGCTGAGGAAAACTGAGGCGATCAAGCATTAGCTGTCCTTCCCGACCATGGGGGTCTGCAAGATTTCGATATAGGCGTCGCTGTTGTGCAGCTGCGCCGCCGTTGCATCGGTGTAGGCCATAATGGGGCCCGCGAGCACAACCATGACGATTGCCAGGGCAGTGAGAGCTCCGGCTGCCACAGAAACCCGGCCGTTGAGAGGCTCCGGTTTGTTCAGGTGGCCATCCACCGTGCGCCAGAACACGATACTACCGGCGCGGCTGTAGGCAATGACAGTAAGAAAGCTGCCGGTTAGCAGTACTGACCACAACCAGGCCATCTCGGTTCCGGATTCAGCAGATTGCAAAATCAGCACCTTGCCAAAGAAGCCACTCAGCGGCGGCAGACCGGCCGCAGCCACGGCACCAACCAGGAACAGGACACTGAGAAAGGTGCGGCTCTGCATTTTGGGCGCCGTAATAATGCGGTCTTTGGCCGAACCGCGCTGGTTCGCGACCAGCTCGGAAACAAGGAACAGGCCGCCCACCGTCCAGGTCGTGCTTAGCAGGTAGAAAAGGGCGGCAGACAGGCCGGCTTCCGAGCCAAGTGCAATCGGAGCCAGCAGAGTGCCTACCGAAATGATGACCTGCCAGGCGACCAGTGTCTTCAAAGTACCGGAGCCCAGTGCGCCGATAACGCCCATGGCCAGAGTAGCCAGGGCAATCGGGAACAGCCAGTCCATGCCGAGATTGGCCAGTTCGCCCGCATCGTCACCGAAAATCAGCAGATAGACACGCAAAATGGCGTAAATGCCAACCTTGGTCATCACCGCGAACAGTGCGGCAACAGGCGCCGTCGCTTTTGAATAGGCCCGTGGCAGCCAGAAGCAGAGGGGCAGAATGGCCGCTTTGAGGCCGAAGACCACCAGTAACATCATACCTCCGGCCTTGACGATGCTCAGGCCCTCTCCGGAGACTTGCGAAACCTTGACCGCCAGATCCGCCATGTTCAGTGTGCCGGTGACGCTGTAAATCATACCGACGCTGATCAGGAACACAGCAGAACCGATCAGGTTCAGCACGACATAGTGCAGACCAGGAACCGTTCTGGCTGTCCCGCCACCATGCATCAGCAGGCCGTACGAGGCGATGAGCAGAACCTCGAAGGCGACAAACAGGTTGAACAGATCGCCTGTGAGGAAGGCAATATTCAGTCCCATCAGCTGGAACAGGAACAGGCCATGGAACTGACGGTTCCCTTCGTCGGCACCGCCGATCGAAAAGAGGTGACAGAACAGGGCCAGAATGGCCGTCATGATCAGCATCAGTGCGGCCAGTCGATCCAGAACCAGCACGATCCCGAACGGAGGCTGCCAGTTGCCGAATGCGTAGATCCGGTAACTGCCATCGTTTGCCATTAACAGAAGCACGATGGCGGATACCAGCATCAGAACAGTGGTGGCCAGCGCCAGCGTGCGCCGCAGGCTGATAGGCGCGTAGCCCATAAACGCCTGAAGAATGCCGCCAAGCAGGGGAATAAGAACAGGAGCGGTAAGCCAGTGGTTCATTTACCGGTCACCTCCGATTCCTCCTCCGGTGCGGGCGATTTGTAGGGTTGCTTGCCGTCCACGTGGTCATCCTCGTTGTCTGCCAGGTTGCGCAGGGACAGCACGACAACGAACGCCGTCATTGCGAAGCCAATCACAATCGCTGTAAGCACCAGCGCTTGTGGCAGGGGGTCAGCATAACTGGCAGCGGTGCCGATGATCGGCTGCTGGCCAGTCGCCAGGCGACCACTGGAGAACAGAAACAGGTTGACGCCGTAAGACAGCAGCGTCAGGCCAACGACCACCGGGAAGGTGCGGGCACGCAGGATCAGATACACCCCGGAAGATGTCAGTGCGCCGATAACCAATGCGAAAACAAGCTCCATTACGCACCCTCCTGTTTGCTTCTTATCGCGGAGTGAGGCGACATCCGGCCGACAGTCACCAGTGATAGCAGGGTGGCGCCGATGACCGCCAGGTAGACGCCCAGATCAAAGATCAGCGCCGAGGCAACCTCGAATTTGCCCACCACTGGCCAGGTTATGTAATCGAAGGTGGATGTGAGGAACGGGTAGCCGAAGGCGAAACTGCCAAGCCCGGCAACCGTTGCGAACAGCAGGCCCAGCCCGATGACGTTGTGGTAGCGCAGACGGATTCGATCCTCTGTCCACTCCATGCCGCTGGCAATGTATTGGAGAATCAGCGCAATCGAGGTAATAAGACCGGCGATAAAACCGCCGCCCGGCAGGTTATGGCCGCGCAGGAAAATGAATGCGGACACCATCAGGGCAAGCGGTAACATTGGCCGGGCAATCAGGCTCAACATCAGCGGGTGCGCATCCCGGGCCCATGCGTGGCCGGCGCCATCGCTGGGCGGTGGCGTCAATACGGTGTCTTTGAGCATGGCGTAGATGCCCAGGGCGGCAATGGCCAGGACCGTGATCTCGCCCAGGGTATCGAAGCCCCGGAAGTCCACGAGAATGACGTTGACCACGTTAGTGCCGCCTCCGCCCGGCTTGCTGTTCTCCAGGAAGAACTCGGAGATTGAGCTGAATGGCTGGGTCAGCATGGCAAGCGTCACCAGTGTCATGCCAATACCCGCGCCCGCTGCAATGGCCACATCGCGGAGACGACGTTTGAGAGGTGTTTCGACTGGCGTCCAGGGATGCATGTAGTAGATGGCCAGCATCAACAGAACAATCGTCACCACCTCCACAGAGAGCTGGGTCATGGCCAGGTCCGGTGCCGAAAAGCGGGCGAAGGCCAAAGCTACGACCAGTCCTACAACGCTCAACAGTACCAGTGCATAGAAACGCTGTCGGTGCAGTCCTGCCGTTGCAAAAGCGCAGAGTATCAGCACAGCGGCCGCAATCGCCGTTGGCGCATCCACCGGGCTCAGGCCGTTCTCACCGACAAAGACCCCCAGATCAAGCAATGGCATTGCTGCAACAGCGATCACACTGACAAACAGCAGCAGAGCGTAGCGCTGTAGCGAGCCGTTCTCCAGCCGTGAAGTCACGCTGTTGGCAAAGTCTACAATCCGCAGAACAACGCTCTCGAATACGGCCTTTTCATCGATTTCCCGGAACCGTGCGTGAAAATCGAAAAAGCGCTGGCGTTGGCTGTACATGAGCAAACCGCCGGCAAAAGCGAAAAAACTCATCATCAGCGGGAGGTTGAAACCGTGGAACGCCGCGAGTTGGTAATCCGGCACATTGCCGCCAAATGTGGCGGATGCCGCCATGTAAAGCAGCGGGCCGACCGAGATGGCCGGAAAGATGCCGATCATGACGAGCGCAAACACGAGAATCTCCGCCGGGATCTTCATGTAACGGGGAGGCTCGTGTGGAGGGTAGATCGGAAGATCAACCGGCTTGCCGTTGAAGAAAACGTCGTGGATAAAACGTGCGGAGTAAGCCACCGTGAAGACGCCCGCCAGGGTCGCCACGATTGGTGGCAGCCAGGCCCAGAGCCCCGGCAGGTTCAGCGCCAGTGATTCGGCGAAGAACATTTCCTTGCTCAGAAAGCCGTTCAGCAGCGGCACCCCGGCGTTCGATGCGGCAGCAACCATGGCCAGGGTGGCCGTGTGCGGCATGAAACGCCAGAGCCCGTTAATGCGGCGCATATCCCGGGTGCCGGTTTCATGGTCGATGATACCGGCGGCCATAAACAGGGAGGCTTTGAACGTGGCGTGGTTGATCACGTGGAAAATCGCCGCAACGGCCGCAAGCTGGGTGCCCATGCCGAACAGCAGGGTAATAAGGCCCAGTTGACTCACCGTTGAATAGGCCAGCAGGCCTTTCAGATCGTGCTTGAACATGGCGGTGTAGGCGCCCAGCAGCATGGTGGCCATGCCGGTAAAGCTGACCATGTAGAACCACTGTTCAGTACCTGCCAGGGCCGGATACAGCCGGGCCATGAGAAAGATGCCGGCTTTGACCATGGTAGCCGAGTGCAGGTAGGCAGATACCGGTGTCGGTGCCTGCATGGCGTGAGGCAGCCAGAAATGGAACGGGAACTGGGCCGATTTGGTGAACGCGCCCAGCAGAACCAGGGTCAGGGCGACCGGATACATGGCATGAGCCTTTATCTGGTCTCCGGCTGCCAGCACGTCATCAAGCTCGAAGCTGCCAACAATGTTGCCGATGATCAGGATGCCGGCGAGCAGTGCAAGGCCGCCGCCGCCGGTTACCGCGAGTGCCATCCGGGCGCCACGGCGGGCGTCCTGTTTATGGGTCCAGAAACTGATCAGCAGGAACGAGGTCAGGCTGGTCAGTTCCCAGAAAATCATCATCAGGAGGAGGTTGCTTGAGAGCACGATGCCGAGCATCGATCCCTTGAAGCACAGCAGCAGGGCGTAGAACTTGCCGACGTTTTCATGGGCTTTCAGGTAATAGCGGGCGTAAAGAATGATCAGCAGCCCGATGATCAGGATCAGCAGAGCGAACAGCAGGGACAGCCCGTCCAGACGAAAACTGAAGGAGAGGCCGAGCGCGGGGAGCCATTCGTAGCTGTGCAGCACAACGCCGCCGTCAGCAAGGGTTTCCCAATGGGGGAAAAGGGCAGCGAGTGCGATCAACGCGGGTACAGAAGATGCAACGGCAATCGCCGTTCTGCCGCCCTGGGCGAACAGCGGTGCGGCTAAAGCACCCAGAAAAGGCAGTAAAACAACCAGCGGTAGCGACATCGCAACCTCGTTATTGGTTTTCTTTTACGTGAGTATTGAAGGCATGTTTGCCTGAGTCTAGTCTCCGGCCGGCCACCCTGCACATTGAGCACCGATGCCCTTACGGCATGGAAGGTGGGGTGGATCAGCAGAAAACAGGCGGGTCCGGGAAGTACGGTAAACGTCCCCGGTGCCGCGCTATGTCAGCGGTCACAGGTGGGCGGGTAACTCTTGTGCAGCCGAAGGACCTTGCGGTCATGGTTGCTCCGTCAATGAAACTTGATTGCCGATGATACGTGCCCCGTCTGGAAGGTCAAGTCAACTTGCCATTGATCAAGTGTATACTCGCGATAAATATTTACTGAGAGAGTCCCATGAGCGACATCTATCCCAACCTTCTGAAACCCCTGGATCTCGGCTTCACTGAACTTAAGAACCGAGTGCTGATGGGGTCCATGCACACGGGCCTGGAAGACAGGTTCTGGAACATCCACAAGTTCGCGCGGTACTTTGCCGAGCGCGCAGAAGGTGGCGTGGGGCTCATGGTGACGGGCGGTTTCTCGCCCAATCTGGTTGGGCAGCTGGCCCCGCTTGCCTCAACCATGAACAATCGGGCAACGGCTCTTTTGCATCGTCATGTGACCGGTGCGGTGCATGAGGCAGGCGGTAAGATCTGTATGCAGATCCTGCACGCAGGGCGTTATGGCTATCAGCCGTTGATTGTCTCGGCATCGGCAACCAAGGCCCCGATAAGCCCGTTCAAGGCCCGCGCCCTTTCCTCGAAAGGGGTTGAAAGGCAGATCAACGATTTCGTCAGTGCCGCGAAGCTCGCCAAATTTGCGGGTTATGATGGCGTTGAGGTGATGGGCTCCGAAGGCTATTTCATCAACCAGTTTTTGTGTGAGCGGACCAACAAGAGAACGGACAAGTGGGGTGGCCCTTACGAGAACCGTATGCGCCTGCCCGTGGAGATTGTCCGCCGTATGCGCGAAGCTGTTGGGCCTGAATTCATCATTATCTACCGGCTGTCCATGCTGGACCTGGTCGAGGGTGGCCAGACCTGGGAACAGATTGTGACACTGGGCAAGGCCATTGAGCGGGCAGGAGCCACCATCATCAATACCGGGATTGGCTGGCATGAAGCCCGGGTGCCCACCATTGTTACCTCGGTGCCCCGTGGCGGCTTTGCCGATGTCACCGCCAAGTTCTATGGCGAAGTGGATATCCCGGTGTGCACGACCAATCGAATCAACACCCCGGAGAAAGGCGAAGAGATTCTGGCGGCGGGCAAGGCGGACATGGTGTCCATGGCCCGGCCTCTGTTGGCGGATAGCGAGTTTGTTCGCAAGGCCGAGCAGGGCCGTAGCGACGAAATCAACACCTGCATTGCCTGTAACCAGGCCTGTCTGGACCATGCGTTCCAGGCCAAGCGGGCTTCTTGCCTGGTGAACCCCCGAGCCTGTCACGAAACCGAGCTGGTATTGACGGTAGCGCCTGTTGTTCGTTGGGTTGCCGTTGTAGGTGCCGGGCCGGCGGGACTGGCGGCGGCGACAACCGCTGCGAAACGGGGCCACAAAGTGACCCTGTTCGAAGCGGATGACCAGATCGGCGGCCAGTTCAACTACGCCAAGCGCATCCCGGGCAAGGAAGAGTTTTACGAAACCCTTCGCTATTTCCAGCGCCAGATCGAGCTGCTGGAGATTGACCTCAAGCTCGGCACTCGTGTGGATGCCGAGTCACTTAAGGCGCAGGGTTTCGACGATGTCGTCATCGCCACCGGCGTGAAGCCGAGAACTCCGTCCATTGAAGGCATTGATCATCCCAAGGTGCTCGGCTACCTCGATGTACTTCGCCATAACAAACCCGTTGGCAAGAATGTGGCGGTTATCGGCGCCGGCGGCATCGGTTTTGATGTCAGCGAATTCCTGACCCATGACTTCAGCCATCATCCCGAAGGCGAGCAGGTCAGCGTTGCCGACTGGCAGGCAGAGTGGGGCGTTCATCCGGATTTTGATGGCCCCGGAGGCTTGGCCGAGCGCCAGCCAACACCGTCGCCCCGAAAGATTTACCTGATGCAGCGAAAAACCGGCAAGGTCGGCGGCGGTCTGGGCAAGACGTCGGGTTGGGTGCACCGCAACAGCCTGAAGCACCGTGAAGTCGAGATGCTGAGGGGCTGTCGCTATGAGCGGATTGACGACCAGGGGCTGCATATCTCCCTGACCGACAAAGATGGCAAGGTCACGGAGAGCCGGGTGTTGGCCGTGGACAATGTGATTATTTGTGCAGGCCAGGAACCTTATCGGGAACTTTTCGACGAGTTATCGGACTCTGGGGTGACCGCGCATCTGATCGGCGGTGCAGACGTCGCCGAAGAACTGGACGCCAAACGGGCCATCCGGCAGGGAACGGAAGTCGCAGCCAAATTATGACATTACTAATTGCCTTCGCAGTGCTCTCGATTGGCTTCTCCTTTTTATGCTCCATTCTAGAGGCGGCCCTGCTTTCGGTGACTCCGAGCTACATCGCCTCACTGAAAAAAGAGAAGCCGAAGCTTTTCGCCCGGTTGCGAAAACTGAAAGACGATGTGGACGATCCCCTGTCTGCAATCCTTACACTGAACACGGTTGCCCACACCGTGGGCGCCACCGGCGTTGGCGCCCAGGTGACGGTGGTTTTTGGGGAAGCGTGGCTCGGAATTGCCTCTGCGGTAATGACCCTGGCTATCCTGATATTCTCGGAAATTATTCCCAAAACCATTGGCGCCAAATACTGGCGGAGTATTGCGCCACGGCTGCCAGCTATTCTGGGATTCATGATCAAGGCGCTGCTGCCGTTCATCTGGTTGTCCAAACAGGTCACCCGTCGAATTGGGTCTGGTGAGGCCGACGTTGATATCCGTGCGGAGATCAGCGCCCTGGCGGAGATCGGCAAGGATCAGCAGGCCCTGGACGAAGACGAACGGCGCATGATTCACAACGTCCTGCGATTCCACGAGATCAAGGTCAGTTCTGTGATGACACCAAGGACGGTCTGCAAATACGTTGATCCGGGAATCACTTACGACCAGTTCCGGGAGCAGGTCAGCAAATCACCGTTCTCCCGATACCCTGTAATCGATGAGGAAGGCGAGGCGCTCGGGTACCTGCATCGGGCAGACCTGATCAACCTCGATTCCGATGTCGACCTGCTCGACCACATGCGCAAGATCAAGCGAGTGAAAGGCAACACCAACATCGAATTCCTGTTTTCGGACATGCTGCGAGAGCGGCAACACCTGGCCGTCGTCTATGACGAATTGGGAACCTGGCTGGGAATAGTGACGCTGGAGGACATACTGGAGACACTTTTGGGCACGGAAATCATGGATGAAACCGATAATGTCTCGAACCTCCGCCGGTATGCGAAGCAGCGCTGGAGCCGGCGTTTGAAGAAGTATGGCTCCGGATAGAAGGGTTTGGTTAGCGGGAGGCTTTCAAGGCATTTGAAATCGCCTCGGCTTCAGCTTCAAGTACCTGACTTCGAAGGCTGTTTCCCTGCTGCAGTGCCTGCTCGATCTGCTTGCGCTTCATGTCGTACAGCCTGCTCAGAATCTCTGCCTGGCTTTGTCTGATCGGTGCATTCATGGCGGACCTCCCCATAGTGACACCTGTCGGTATTCTTTACGTTTCAGGCCGAACATTGGCCTTCACTGGAAACCAATGCATAACCCGGGCCAGTCAGGACCGACCAGACATTACCTGACAAAGCGAGAGCGGTAGGCACCCGGTGAAAGCCCGGTATGTTTGCGGAACAGACGCGTGAAGGAACTCACGTCTTCGTAGCCCACCAACTGAGTGATTTCATCAATCGGTAGCCGCGATTTCTCCAAATGCTGACGTGCCACCTCAATCCTGAGAAGTTGTAGATACCCGGTGGGCGTGTCGCCAGTGGCTGCCTTGAATCGGCGAATCAGAGAACGCTCGGTGAGTCCGCTGAGTGAAGCCAGGCGTTGCAGGGTAACAGGGTCCCGGTAATGACTGTCCAGCCAGTCCTGCAGCTTCAGAATGGCGGCATCAGAATGGTAACGGCGAGCCTGCAAGGCACTATAAGGCGCCTGACTGGTCCGCCCCGCATCAATCACAAACGCCTTCGCCAGCTCCCGCGCCACCTGAGCCCCCGCGTAACGTTCGACCAGATAGATCCCCAGATCCCACCAGGCCATGCCGCCCCCGGCACAGGCGATGTCGCCGTCCACCGTTACCAGCTTGTCCGGCTGAAGGTTCACCGCCGGAAAGCGCTGGCGGAACTGATGGCTGAAGCCCCAATGCGTCGTCGCCTGACGACCATCCAGCAGCCCCGCCTCGGCCAGCATGAACGCCCCGGTACAGTTACTGGCTACCCGCACCTGCCCGGCGTCTGAAGACCGAAATGCGCTCAGCCATTCAATAAGCTCCGAATTCCCCGCCAGAACGACTTCGATAGGACCACCAATAGTCGGTATCACCACCAGATCGCTGTCGTCGCCACCCGGTAACAAATCGTTCCAGGCTCCGTCTGGCTGAATGGTCAGTCCGTTAATGCAGCGGCAGGGCGCTCCGTCCTTCGTCAGAAGCCGGGTTGTGAACCGGGGTGTCGGCGCTTCATCGTTAATCCGCGCCCAGGTAACGCCGGCAAGACGGAAAAGATCAATAATGCCAGTGATGGCGCTGGCTAAAGCGCCATCAAAACCGATAACAGAGACCGTTCGCATGCAAACTCCAAATTAGGTCATCAGTGGCAATGTTGACCATAATTATGTCATAAACGCCGGTTTCCAGGAAAAACCAGTTGTGAGAGGCTAACGACATCAAACAGGAGACCAAGCATGACCGACACCCTGATCGACCGCCGCGACCTGGCGTTCCAGCTCTACGAAGTTCTCGATACCGAAAACCTCACCACCCGCGAGCGCTTCAGCGAACACAACCGCGACACCTTCGATGCCGTCATTGAAACCGCCGACAAGATGGCACGGGAAAAGTTTGCCACCCATAACAGCGCCGCCGACAAGGACGAACCAAAGTTCGTCAACGGCCAGGTCGAGATGCTGCCGCAAGTGAAGGAAGCCTTCGACGCCTATGCGCAGGCCGGCTTTATCGCAGGACGTTACGACTATGAACTGGGTGGCATGCAGTTGCCTGAATCGGTCATGGCCGCCTGCAACGGTTTCTTCACAGCTGCCAACCCCGGCACCGCCGGTTACCCGTTTCTGACCACAGCTGCCGCCAACCTCATCCGGGTTTTTGGCAACGAACAGCAGAAAACCACCTTCCTTCCGAACATGCTCAGCGGTCGTTTCAGCGGCACCATGGCCCTGACCGAGCCCCACGCCGGGTCCTCCCTCGCGGATATCCGGACATCGGCGTCGCCCACAGATGAAGGTCACTACCTGATCAAGGGCGCGAAGATTTATATCTCCGGTGGCGAGCAGTCCATCACTGACAACATCGTTCACATGGTGCTGGCCAAGATCAAAGGTGCGCCGGCGGGCGTGAAAGGTATCTCCCTGTTCATCGTGCCCAAGTTTCTGGTGGATGGTGAAGGCAATCCCACTGAACGCAACGGCGTCAGCCTCGCTGGTCTGATTCACAAGCTGGGCTACCGTGGCACCACCTCCACCGCCCTGAGCTTCGGTGATGATGCTCCCTGTCACGGCTATCTGGTTGGCGAGCCCCACCAGGGCCTGAAGTATATGTTCCAGATGATGAACGAAGCGCGGGTTGGCGTGGGTTTCGGCGCCGCTGTGATCGGTTATCGCGGCTACATGCACAGCCTCGAATACGCCAAAGATCGCCTGCAGGGCCGTAGGGCCAGCGAGAAGAACCCGGAATCCCCACAGGTGCCGATCATTGATCACGCCGATGTCCGGCGCATGCTGCTGGCCCAGAAAGCCTACAGTGAGGGTGGTTTGGCTTTGTGCCTCTACGGCGCCCGGTTGATGGATGACCAGCACACCCATCCCGATGAACAGAAACGCCAGGAAGCCGGAAAGCTGCTGGACCTGCTCACTCCGGTGATCAAAGCATGGCCTTCCGAATACGGCCCCAAGGCTAATGACCTGGCCATTCAGGTATACGGTGGCGCAGGTTACACCCGGGAGTATCCGGTAGAGCAGTGCTGGCGTGACAACCGCCTTAACCCGATTCACGAAGGCACCAATGGTATCCAGGCCATGGACCTGCTGGGCCGTAAGATCTGGCAGGATCAGAGCCACGGTTTGCAGCTGCTCATGCAGGAGATGCAGGTAGATCTTCAGGCAGCCACCACCGATCGTTGCCAGCAATGGGCCCTGTCCCTGAGTGAAACCCTGCAGCAGGCAGTGAAGGTTACCCAAAGCCTGGGTAAATCCCTGATGGAAGGCGATCCCGACAAAACCCTGGCCAATGCCTCCTGCTACCTGCACCTGTTCGGGCACATTATGGTGGCCTGGATGTGGCTGCGTCAGGCCAATGCGGCCTCCCATGCCCTGGGTTCCGCGAATACCGATGATGAACGCAATTTCTACCAGGGCAAACTGCAGGCGGCCCAGTACTTCTTCCACTGGGAATTGCCAACCGTGGCTCAGGATCTGGTGCTGCTGCGCAATCAGGACGATACCTGTCTGAACATGAAATCGGAGTGGTTCTGATGGCTCTGGTAAATGTTGAGAAGAAAAATCACATCTTGCTGATCGGGCTGAACCGCCCGGAAAAAATGAACGCCATGAACCGCGAGATGTACCACCAGATTGCGGCGGCCTACCACCAGCTGGAAAACGACCCGGAGCTACGGGTCGGGCTGATGTACGCCGAGGGCGACCACTTCACCAGCGGCCTGCAACTGGACGACTGGGCGGGTGTGTTTGCCAACGGCAAGGGCATTGAACCGGGTGAGGGCGAACTGGATCCCTTCCACATTACCGGTCAGGCGCTGACCAAACCCGTGGTCTTCGCCGCCCAGGGCATCTGCTTCACCTGCGGCGTTGAGATGATGCTCAACACCGACGTGCGCGTCGCGGCCAAAGGCACTCGCTTTGCCCAACTGGAAGTCAAACGCGGCATCTTTGCCTGCGGTGGTGCCACCATCCGCCTCCAGCGTGAAATCGGCTGGGGCAATGCCCAGCGTTACCTTCTGACTGGCGATGAGTGGACCGCCGATCAGGCGTATCAGTGGGGGTTGATTCAGGAACTGGTGGAACCCGGCGAGCAGTTCAACGTCGCGTTGGAAATCGCTGAAAAAATTGCCAAGGCTGCACCGTTGGGTGTGCAAGGCAGTCTGAAATCCTCGAAGATCGCTGTCAGCGAGGGACAGGAGGCTGCGAAACAGCGTTTGTTCCCGGATCTGCAGCCGGTCATGGCCAGCGAGGACGTAAAAGAGGGAATCCAGTCTTTCCTGGAACGGCGCGAAGCTGTTTTTAAAGGCAAGTGACTTCTAAATTTCCTCGGGAAACACGGGCTCTAGGGGCTAAAAGAAGCTGGCGAATTCATCAGAATTATGGGCAGCCGACCGGGGTCTTCCTTCCGGGAGTGTGAGCAGCAAGGATGCTGCGATCAAGCCCCCATGGATGGGTTCACGGCGTCTCCCGGAAGGAAGACTCCGGTTGGCTGCATGCTCTATAACGTCAAGGCTTGGGGGCAAGACTTCAGGCGGCCTCGGAATTCCCGGGTTCGCGACGAGCCTTCGCTTCAGCCGCTACCTCCGCAGCATAATCCGAATACTTGGCCATCAGCTCCTCCTTCCGATCCGGATCCCAATTGATTTTACTCAGATCCCCCTCGTAGTGGTCAATCACCCGCTTATCCATGGTTTCATACCACCATTGCGGCAGGTAAGCCGGCAACAGCATCGACGCATAACCACCCGGCAACTGCGGCGCCTTCTCGAAATGCCTCAGGGCCTGGAAGCTGCGTTGTGGGTGGGCATGATGATCCGAATGCCGCTGCAACTGGTACAGGAACAGGTTGGTCACAATATGATTGCTGTTCCAGCTGTGCTCCGGCTGGGTACGCTCGTACTTGCCGTTCTTGTCCTTCTGACGGAGCAGGCCATAGTGCTCAATGTAATTCACACTCTCCAGCAGGCTTGCGCCATACACCGCCTGGGCCGCCAGGAATGGTACTGCCCGTGGGCCGCAAACCAAGGTTGTCGCGCCAAAGAACCCGGCGCTCATGGCCCAGCCCTGCAACAACTCATTATCCAGGCTCCAGAAGCCCTTGCCTTTGCGGGCAAGCCGCGCCTTCTCAATCCTGATGGAGGATTTGATGCCACCCAGCACCGTACGGGGAAGGAACTTCCAGAAACTCTCGCCCATGCGGCTGCTGGCCGGATCCTCCGGTGTGGCCACCCGCTTATGGTGGCCGAAGTTGTGTTCGACAACGAAGTGGGTATACCCGGTGGGCGCCAGAGCCGCCATCGCCAACAGCTTGTTCAGTCTGTTCGATTTGTGACCCAGCTCATGGGCCGTGTTGATGCCTACGCCATTGATGGCACCAACGGTAAGCGTCAGGCCGATTTTATCGTCCAGGGGCGTATCCTTGCGGCTGGCCAGCCAGGCGCCCATGAGGGTCATGGCGTACTGGGTCGGAATAAAGGCCTTCACGATCCGGTCGTAGTACTTGTCCCGTTCCAGGGTCTCCACTGCGGATTCCGGCGGGTTGCTCTGGTCCTCACCAATGGCCCTGTCCAGCGCCGGAATGATGCCGTGCACCAGAGCAGGGCCGGTCCAGGCCAGGGCTTTCAGTTTTTTGGGGGCCAGGGCGTAACCGGTCAGGGCCGCGAGCCCGATGCCCGGCAGGACAGGGCCGAGTAACCACATATAGCGTTTCGGATCCTTCCAGTTGCCAGTGGAGCCGGATTCGGCGGGGGAAACGACATTATGCGATTCCGGGTTGTCGTGGGTCTTGGCGTTCATTGTGTTCTCCCGTTCGGTGCGCGTAATGTCAATTTATGTCGGACAATCTGGCAATGCAACGACCGTCCGGCAGAGCGGGGTAGCTTGGCGCAAAATGACAAATATCATTCTTTTGGCGAAATCCCGTTTTCTGAGCCAGACTTCGGGGAAAACAAGAATTCGACGGTAGTGAAGAATCAGCTATGCCAAATTTTCCCTCCACTCCCTCCGCTACGGCTTCGTACTCAGTTCAGGGTATGCTTCAGGAGTATCTGGGCTCAGGGCAACTGACCGAGGTGGTTTACCGGGACAGCGCCGGCCAGATATGCACGGTGCACGATGTTATTCGTGAGCTTTGCAGTCGCGCAGGGCAGGATTTCCTGCTGCTCGGACGAGGCACCATGCTCCCGCTCGATCATGTCATCACCATTAATGGCCGGCTGCTGGCAGGCAGCACAGGCTAACCAAAGGGTAATCGCCGGGTAATTGCCTTTGGGCCGGGCCTCGCCGTACCCTGTTTCGCGTTGTAAATATTTATCAACAGAGGGATATGGTATGAACAAGCTCACGCTGGGTGCGCTTTTGGTGGTTCTGACACTGGGCCTTGCTGCCTGCGGTTCGGAGGACAACGAAGGCGTGGATGTCGAGCAGGCTGCGGACAACGCCGGAAACATGATGGAAGAGGCTGGCGATTCAGTCGAGGAAACCTACGAGGATGCTACTGGCCAGAACGAAAGCGTCATGGGAGAGTTACAGGAAGGAGCGGAAAACGCAGCTGAGGAGATGGGAGATGCCGCTGAGGAAGCGGGTGACAGGGTAGAGGAGGCTACTCAATAACTCTCCGATAACTCTCCGATAACTCTCTAATTTCCGCCGGCGCGCCTCTGTTTGCGCTGGCGGGTCCTGGTCATCAGCGTCCGGGGAGGAGAGTGAGTCGAATCTTTTGCGGCCAGACAACCTTAATGCCTGAGTAACACAAATGTAGGATTAACGTCATAACCAGCCCCTATCTTTTTAGCGGAGTCGATCCGGAATTCTGTTCGATGAACAGGTTGTACCGGAGTGGCAGACAACAACACCGTTGAAAGGATATGCGCTATGAATCTGGAAAGAGCGTTAATTTCCGTGGCGATCGGGCTGGCATTGTCCGCCAGTGTCGTCGCAGAGATACTACCGACCTCACAAAAGGGCAATACCTGGTTTATTAACGCCGCGGCACAGCTTCAGCAGAAGCTCTCCCTGAAGTCCTCGGATAAGGCGAAAAACGTCATTCTGTTTGTGGGCGATGGCATGGGGGTGTCCACCCTTACCGCTGCGCGCATTCTGGAAGGCCAGAGGCAGGGCAGTCCGGGCGAGGAAAATCTGCTGAGCTTTGAGAGTTTCCCCTTCACGACACTCGTGAAAACCTATAACACCGATGCCCAGGTTCCGGATTCAGCGGGCACCATGACCGCCATGATGTCTGGTTTGAAAACCGATGCGGGCGTGCTGGGCGTGGACGAGGATGTCCAGCGGGGTGATTGCAGCACGGTTGCAGGCAATGAAGTAGTAACCGCTCTGGAGCTTGCGGAAATCAAGGGTTTATCCACTGGTGTGGTCTCCACCGCACGCATTACCCACGCCACACCCGCCGCTGCCTATGCCAAATCGGCAGATCGCAACTGGGAAGACATTTCGGATATGCCTGCTGAAGCGGTTCAGGCCGGTTGCAAGGACATTGCCGATCAGCTGGTCAGTTTCGAGCAACTTCTGGAACAACGTTACGCTGGCGTGGATACCGATGGGATTGACGTGGTCATGGGCGGCGGCCGTCGCCACTTCCTGCCAAATGATGCCAGGTTCAACAGCCCGGATGCGCGATCCAGTGTCGAAGGCGACCGCACCGATGGCCGCAACCTGGTCACCGAGTGGCAGGCTCAGTATCCACAAGGC
>NZ_JBSXNQ010000040.1:0-2026 GCF_056857715.1 Marinobacter sp. L-13 | reverse complement strand
CAGCACTGGTTCAGCGCTTGGTGCCCCAGTAGATAATCGGGCTCCCCCGGCCCGATACCAATGGGGGAAAGGGGGAGTTGTGCCTGAATGCCGGAAACTGGCTAAATAATCGCCAACTTCGACCATGACCACTCGGATCTGCCACTACCAGGCTTGGTCTGGCAAGGTTGTTGTAGCACTATGAGAAATCCGGGCTAGACATACCTTGAATATTTCTAAAGCTGGTTCATCTGCGTTTGAAAAATCTTTAAATTTCACTCGATCTCCATAATGCATAATGCCGCATTCAGCGGCTTGTCCGCTGAATGCATTGTTAAAAACCGTCTGCTTTGAATCGCTCTCTAGCCTCATCTTCGCATTTATAACAAGCGAAATACTTAATCGTTTCCATATCGCCAGTTACGAATTCGTTGCAATGAGGGCAAGATATTGCCTGCCACCCTCTATCAAAACAAGATACGCAACTCCACAGGCCGTCAATAAAAAATACAGAGGGTCTTTCGTATTGGCATCTATGGCATCCTGCTATATGTGGTTGTCCCTCTTCCCACCAGCCATCTCCCTCAGTGTACTTGGCTTCACATAAATCAATGAGCATCTCCGTCGTAATAGCTGTTTCACAGTGTGGGCAGGCATCTATGTTTTTATTAAAAAATTCGAAATCTTTATGACAATTCGGACACTCGATACTTTCGCTTGTTGATACCACTGCGGTATCTGAAACCCCACAAACAATACAACTATAATCAGAACCCCACTTATGCTCTTCTTTGACAACCGCTGCTGGCATTTTGCAATGTTGACAATCAATAACCGTTTTCCCTGATTTTTCTTCTATCTCTATTTTGGGTTTTAGTTCTTTGTACCTAGCTAAGATAAAGTCCTTTTGCCCCATCATCCGTTTGTGGATACGCTTAAACTCTTCTTGATATAGTTGAAAAACATCTTTCCATTTTTCTGTTAACAAGGTGTGCAGATGATGCCAAGATGCCCACTGCTCTACTACCACACCGGCCTTCGTCGCAGACAAATCAGCGTAATCAGAATGAGCAAAATGAACTATTTGATTACGGTGCTCACCTAACGCTTTGAAGTTATCAATTGTGGCCTGATCAAGATGTTCACTGACGATGGACTTAAGTCTTTTGATTGCGTCTTCTAGGAAAACGGAATGAAAGTCCCCAACTCTAAAACTGTCAATATTTGCAGTTTCGGGTTTACTAAGAATAAGAGTCCAATGCTCATCCATCAAACGAGCCTTAAGAAACAACTCAATTGATGTATAAAAATCAACAATAGAGTTCTTAGGCCTCTTTTCCAAATCATCAAGCGATGAATCCAAAAAATCTATTGCATTCTTGACCAGAGAGTCAAAAAGCTCTTCTTTTGTTTGTTTCTTTTGAGAAATGAACTTTCGGCCCATTTAGGACTTCCCTAGGTTTTTAATCGGGATAGGGAGGCACCTCGCGATGCCCCTCCTCCCACATCACCGGGCATACGGATCACGTACCACGGCGATTCAGTGACTTGATTCAACCCGTTACCGCACTGCCAGTTCCGGCAGTCCATAGGTCCGGAACAACCGGGCCGGTAAGGCTTCCCGCAGGGCCGGCGAATGACTCAGCCGCCACGGGCCGTGGGCTGATTTCGCGGTGTTCCAGGCCAATCTGACCGGGACACCCCGCTTTCTCAGCTCACGATACCCCCTTCGGCCCCATTGCTTCCACACGTAACTTCTCATTCTCCGCCGTATCCACTTGTCCAGGTCCCGCAGCGGGCTCAGTACTTCGGCTGCGTCGAAGTACGCTTTCCAACCAAGCAGGGTCTCTTTCAGATCTGCGATCACCCGGGCCAGTGAGTGGCCCCGTGTTCGGCGGCTCAGTAGCCGGATCTGGGTTTTCAGCTTGGTGATGGCTTTGTCAGCCACTTTCAATCGCTGCCCTTTCCGGCTGAGGGTGAAGCCCAGGAAGCTGCGCTTCCAGGGCCGGTCTACCGCGCTCTTTCGTGTATTCACTGTGAGCCTCAG
>NZ_JBSXNQ010000039.1:0-3476 GCF_056857715.1 Marinobacter sp. L-13 | reverse complement strand
ATACCGTGCCGCTTGACGACTGTGCGAGCGGTTTTGATCAGCGACGTGTGCCGGTTCAGGCAGTGGCCCACCAGGGCCAGTCCGCCGTGGGGTGTATAGACTTCGGTTCGGGATTGCTGGAGAGTGAAAGTACGCATGAGCTAAATGCACTGACTGGGTGAATGGATGTCAGGTGCTATTATATCGCCCAAGGCTTTGTTATTGCAGGCTTTGGATACAGTTTCAGCCGGTTGAACTCACGGATTCAGGAGTTTGCTAATGGCGGCGACCCCGAAGTCAGCGACAAAGTGGCAGGCTTTATCACCTTCTACGCCAGCAGCCTTGCAGTTCCCGCCCGTCGCGCCATGGAAAACCCGGAAGTGCAGCAAGGCGCCAGACTCGTTAGCAACACGGGGTGTGCCGCCTGCCACACACCAAAGCACACGACCGGTCTGGTCGCTGACCGGCCAGACCTCAGCGACCAGACGATCTGGCCCAGCCATTTTGTGGCACGGGGGCGAAGCCGAGATATCCAGGGAACAGTTCAAGGCACGATTCAGGACTGAACGTGCGGTGCTGATTGCCTTCCTGAAAGTGCCTGAAGAGGCTCCCGGTTGCACTAAAGTCTAATGTTAATTGACTTCTCAGTCGTCGGGCTTGTGCTACGATCAGTGTGGTCAATATTGTTGCTGTGCCCAGCGCTGACGCAAGACCTGAAGCCACTTGAGTTTCGGGACAGGAGGGCACAGCACTTTAAGATAGTGGACGTAGTACGCATGACACGTTCAGTAATAAATCAATAATAATTAGGGGTTGATGATGCTAATGACAAATAAAAAAGCGGCACTGAGTTCAGCGCTCGCACTGGTGATGGCGGGGTTATCTTCGCCGGGTCACGCCATGGAATTCAAGGTGTCAGGCCAGCTGGATCGTGCGTTCACCGTCGCGGATAACGGGAATGAGACTGATTACGCGAGTGTCGACAACATCGGTTCCAACTCACGTTTCCGGTTCACTGGCAATGAGAAGATGGCCAACGGCATGAACGTCGGTTTTATCTATGAAATGTCAGTTGTTCAGTTCGGATCCACGGAGTTCGATATCGGCAAAAATTCCGGGGGGGGTGACGTTAACCTGGATACCCGGAAAATTGACATCTATCTCGAGGGTGACTTTGGTAAGGTGAGCTTCGGCAAAGGCGATGGTGCTGGCTACTACGCCAACATGATGGATTACTCCGGAACGCTCTACTACGGTGGCGGTGCCTGGTATACCCTTTATTCTTCCGGCATCAGTTTTGTCGATGATAACGGCAACCAACTTTACAAAATTGGTCAAACCAACAGCGTCTTCAATGCCGTTGGTCGACAAGAGCGTATCCGCTACGACAGCCCGTCGATCGGCGGTCTGGTGCTGTCGACCAGTCTCGACAACGGCAATGCCTATGAACTGGCGGCCCGCTACCACGTAGATTTGCCGGGAGCCAAACTGGCCACGGGGCTGAGCTGGGTTGATACTAATGATCTGAATATTGAGGCCTCGCCCACCAATGGTCAGCCACTCACCCCCGGTTCGGAATTCAAAGCCAAGCAAGTCCTTAGTGCTTCGGCGTCTTTGTTGCTGGACGGTGGCCTGAACTTTACCGTCTCCTACGGTAATGATAAAACCGACGCAATGGCCAATGCGGGGCAGGCTAATCAAGAAGGCTTTGATGCGACCAACCTATTCGGTCAGGTAGGCTACTTGACTGGCGCCCATCACTTTGCAGTCAACTATGGCGAGACCAAAGATCTGATTGTTGAGGGAACCAAGGGAAGCCAGATTGGTCTGGCATACGTGTACGACTGGTCGAGCGCGGTCCGCTTGTTCTCCTCGTATCACCTGTATTCGCTTGACCTGCCTTCGTCGGTCAAGACCGCTGAAGGATGGGGCGATGCCAACGATATCAGCCAGCTCTATGCCGGTATCCGGGTCGCCTTTTAACCAACGGGTCTGACCTGAATAACGGACAGGAATAAAATATGCACAAACTGCGGTTATGGATAATTCCCGTGCTGGTAGTGGCTCTGTCGGGCTGCGGACTTAATGTGGTCCGACCCGCTGACACGACGACGATGCCGGGAGAAGACCGCCTGCCTGATGGACCAGGCCTGTTTGCCAGCAGTCCCGATGACAGCGCCCGGGAGGGATATTCTATCCTGTCGGGTCGTTGCTCGGATTGTGCGACCAGTCAACGCGCCGGAGGGAAGGCGGCCCCGGACTCTGACACCTACAGAAGCTTCGAAGCCTTCAGGCGGATGGATCCAGACTCACAAGAATACAGGGAATTTCAGAAATGGCTGGAATGGAAACAGTTTCGCCAGTGGAAATCCCGGCAGCAATGAGGCTCGGGGGTGAAAAACTCTACCGTGCCCCGTGCCGACTGTTATGACCAAGCCCCGCTCAACTTTCCTTTATCTGGTAGATGCTTGTCGCTTTTCTGCCATCTCTGCTATAACTACTTGTCGCTGGATTGGCTTGGTCGACGATACCTACAAAAAATCTCAAATCAGAGACGTCGGAGGAATAATGAAAACAATACCAAAGTGCATTGGTTAGGGATGCCTGGGAGCGCTGATCGCTGTAAACGGCGTACCCGCCGCCATGGCTGTTGAGGTTACCACGGCATCGGGAGTGAGACTGGACATAATCACCCAGGGCAAGTTTCAGCCCACATACTTCGGAAACTTCGATCTGGACAGCAGCAAAGAAGACGCTGCCACCGGCGAGACTTCGTTCGGTAGCTACGATGTTTACTGGATGCCAATTAACGATGGGTTGATTTCAAACTCTACCGACCCGAGCCGGCCGACTGCGAACGTGGCAAACGGGGAACCCGACAGGGACGTTTACGCATCGAAATTTGATACTGACCTTGGCAACGACAGCCGGGTTTCCCCATCCTGACCTATAGCGATAACCAACAGCAGACCGCGCAGGCGACCTATTTCGGTGTCGAGTACATTGGAAACATTGGAGTTATGAACGTCCGGGCCCTGGACGGAGCCGGTTATGGTGCGATCTCCAACGCCGGTACCGGTAACAACCCGGGGCAGATCATGCTTTCGGTCGGAAGCTCCGGCAACCTTGCGTCAATCTCGCCATCTCCATGAAATCCGCTGACTCCCGGAAATACCTGTTTTCAACACTGGTTGATAAGGCCGGAGAGGTCGAGCGGGTTGCTGATACGAAGCCCGCGTTCGATACTGCTACATCCCCGCGAAGGATTCTGCCTCTGCCATCGGGTTTCAATCCGTAGAGGGTGTCGTCCTTGCCTACATCAGCGCAGGACAACCCCGGCCGGCTGGTTTTTCTCTTCGATGCAAAACTGGTGCTGGGCTCAGTCACCTCTGAAAGCATAAAGCTGATTGATGAGCTGCAGTCCGACATCAAGGGCTCAAAAGCGATTTACCTTACAGTTGGCCAGTCTTGGTATAAATTACATGGACGGCGAAGAC
>NZ_JBSXNQ010000038.1:0-77971 GCF_056857715.1 Marinobacter sp. L-13 | reverse complement strand
TTGCGAACTGCCGGAAGGTGTGGAAATGGTTATGCCGGGTGACAACGTCAAGATGAGTGTTACCCTGATTGCTCCGATCGCCATGGAAGATGGCCTGCGCTTCGCGATTCGTGAAGGCGGCCGTACCGTTGGTGCCGGCGTGGTCTCCAAGATCATCGAGTAATCTTCTCGTTTGATCAGGAAAAAGGGGCTGATTCTTCAGCCCCTTTTTCTGTTTCAGCCGCAAAGCCAGCCTGACCCGGTCAACCAGTATTGCTGTTGACAGGGTTGGGTATTATGCATACAATGCGGCTCCTTTTTTTGAAGGTCGGCTAACTAGTAGCTGCTACGAGTGGAGTTTGGTGCATCATGCAAAGCCAAAAAATTCGAATCCGGTTGAAGGCGTTTGATTATCGCCTGATCGACCAGTCCACGCAGGAGATCGTCGATACCGCCAAGCGGACCGGCGCTCAGGTGCGTGGCCCTATCCCTCTGCCGACGCGGAAGGAAAAGTACACCGTATTGATCTCTCCGCACGTCAACAAGGACGCGCGCGATCAGTATGAAATTCGTACGCATAAGCGTTTGCTCGACATCGTTGAGCCGACGGAAAAGACAGTAGATGCTCTGATGAAACTGGACCTGGCAGCAGGTGTAGACGTTCAGATCAGCCTCGGCTAATACCGCCCGGTATTAGTCTGTGTAACTGTCATAAGGCCATAGAGGGTGAGAGCCCCGTACACTTAAGAGGTGAAACATGGCAATTGGTGTTGTCGGTCGTAAGGCCGGTATGACCCGTATTTTTACGGAAGATGGGCAGGCGCTGCCCGTAACGGTAATTGAGGTTGAGCCCAACCGCATTACCCAACTGAAAACTCTTGAAAGCGATGGCTACCGCGCCGTTCAGGTGACTGTTGGTACTCGTCGTTCCTCTCGTGTTACCAAGAGCGAAGCGGGCCACTTTGCCAAGGCGGGTGTTGAAGCCGGTCGTGGTATGTGGGAATTCCGTCTTGCCGATGGCGAAGGTGAGGATCTGGCCGCCGGTGGCGAGATTACGGCTTCTGTATTCGAAGACGGTCAGGTGGTAGATGCCATCGGCCAGTCCAAGGGTAAGGGCTTCCAGGGCGGTGTTAAGCGCTGGAACTTCTCCATGCAGGATGCCACTCACGGTAACTCTCTGTCTCACCGTGCTCCGGGTTCCATTGGTCAGAACCAGACTCCGGGCAAGGTATTCAAGGGCAAAAAGATGGCGGGCCAGATGGGTAATGCTCAGGTAACTGTGCAGAACCTGAAAATTGTCCGTGTCGACGCCGAGCGCAACCTGCTGCTGGTAAGTGGTGCCGTTCCCGGCGCAACTGGCGGCGATGTTGTCATCAAGCCTGCAGTTAAAGCCTGAGGAGCGGTGCGATGGAATTGACTATTACAGGTAGCGGCAAGGGAATTTCTGTTTCCGACGCTGCATTCGCCAAAGATTTTAACGAGTCGCTGGTTCACCAGGTAGTGACTGCCTACATGGCAGGCGCCCGCCAGGGTACCAAGGCTCAGAAAACGCGTTCCGAAGTAAGCGGTGGCGGTAAGAAGCCATGGCGTCAGAAGGGCACCGGTCGTGCCCGTGCCGGTACTATCCGTAGTCCGATCTGGCGCTCCGGTGGCGTTACCTTTGCAGCCAAGCCTCGCGGCTTTGAGCAGAAGGTAAACCGCAAAATGTACCGCGCAGCGATGCGCTCCATTTTTTCCGAGCTGGTTCGCCAAGAGCGTCTGGTTGTTGTTGACGACATGAACGTTGACAGCCCGAAGACCAAGGCATTCAACGCCAAGCTGAAGGATATCGGTGTGACCAATGCGCTGATTCTGTCCGACAACGTCGAACAGAACCTGCATCTGGCCTCACGCAACATTCCGCACGTTGACGTGCGTGATATTGCTGGTCTGGATCCGGTTAGCCTGGTTGCCTTCGAGAAGGTCGTTGTGACCGTTCCCGCTCTGAAGAAGATCGAGGAGATGCTGGGATGAATCAGGAACGTATTTACAAGGTCCTGCTTGGGCCGCACGTATCGGAAAAAGCGTCTCTGGCAGCAGAGCGTGGCCAGGTGGTGTTTCGTGTAGCACCTGATGCCACCAAGCCCGAGATCAAGAAAGCCGTTGAGCAGCTGTTCAACGTCACCGTAGAAGGTGTTCAGGTTCTGAACCGTAAGGGTAAGCTCAAGCGCACTATCCGCGGGTTCGGCAAGCGTAATGACATTCGTAAGGCTTACGTAAAGCTGGCAGAAGGTCAGGACATCGATTTTCTGGATGTGGAATAAGGTAAAGGGGTCGTAATATGCCGATCGTCAAAACCAAACCAACATCTGCCGGACGCCGTCACGTTGTAAAGCTTTACAACCCGGATCTGCACACTGGGCGCCCCTACGAGCCGTTGGTAGAAAGAAAGAACAAGACGGGTGGTCGTAACAATGTAGGCCGCATCACAACCCGTCACACGGGTGGTGGCCACAAGAAGCACTACCGTGTCATCGATTTCAAGCGGACCAAAGATGGTATCCCGGCGACTATTGAGCGCCTGGAATACGATCCGAACCGCTCTGCGCACATTGCACTGTTGAAGTATGCCGATGGCGAGCGTCGTTACATCATCGCTCCCAAGGGTATGCAGATCGGTGATCCTGTGCGCTCCGGTATCGACGCGCCAATCAAGGTGGGTAGCACGCTGCCGCTCCGGAATATCCCGGTCGGTTCTGTGATCCACTGCGTCGAACTCAAGCCTGGCAAAGGTGCACAGCTGGCTCGCTCTGCGGGCGCATCCGTACAGCTGGTTGCCCGGGAAGGTGCTTATGCCACCATCCGCCTGCGCTCAGGTGAAATGCGTAAGGTGCTTGTTGACTGTCGCGCAACGTTGGGTGAAGTGTCCAACAGCGAACACAGCCTCAAGCAGCTTGGTAAAGCGGGTGCATCACGTTGGCGCGGCAAACGGCCAACAGTACGTGGTGTTGCTATGAACCCAGTTGACCACCCACATGGTGGTGGTGAAGGGCGTACCTCTGGCGGGCGTCACCCGGTTACTCCGTGGGGTGTTCCGACCAAAGGGCATAAGACTCGTAAGAACAAGCGTACTGACAAAATGATAGTACGTCGTCGTTCGGCCAAGTAAACGACTACATAGAGGTAATTGCTGTGCCACGTTCTTTGAAGAAAGGTCCTTTTATAGACCTGCATCTGTTGAAGAAGGTCGAGGCAGCTCTGGAAGCTAACGACAAGCGGCCGATCAAAACCTGGTCCCGCCGGTCGACAGTCTTTCCGGAGATGGTAGGCCTGACCATTGCAGTCCACAACGGCAAGCAGCACGTGCCGGTTTATGTCACCGAAGATATGGTTGGACATAAGCTGGGTGAGTTCGCGGCAACGCGTACTTATCGTGGTCATGCGGCCGACAAGAAAGCTAAACGCTGATTCTGAGGTAATCAAAATGGAAGTAGCAGCCAAGTATAAGGGCGCTAACCTCTCAGCTCAGAAAGCACGTCTTGTCGCTGACCAAGTACGTGGCAAGGCTGTTGAGGATGCCCTGAACATTCTGACTTTCAGCCCGAAGAAGGCGGCGGTCGTGATCAAGAAAGCTCTTGAGTCCGCCATCGCCAACGCTGAGCATAACGAAGGTCTGGACGTTGACGAACTGCGGGTTTCCACCGTGATGGTGGATGAGGGTCCGACGCTCAAGCGAATCAAAGCTCGAGCCAAGGGGCGCGCTGACCGTATTTTCAAGCGCACCTGCCATATCACCGTCAAGGTCGCCGACAAGTAGGAGATGCTCAGATGGGTCATAAAGTAAATCCAACCGGCATTCGCCTGGGTGTGATCAAAGAGCACAACTCAGTCTGGTATGCCGACAAAAAGGAATACTCCAAGAACCTGCTGAATGATATTCAGGTTCGCGAGTTCCTCGACAAGCGTCTGGTTAAGGCGTCTGTCAGCAAGATTGTGATCGAGCGCCCTGCTCAGAACGCCCGTATCACGATCCATACTGCCCGTCCCGGTATTGTTATCGGTAAGAAGGGTGAAGATGTTGATCGTCTGCGTCGCGAAGTCAGCGACATGATGGGTGTGCCTGTGCACATCAACATCGAAGAAGTCCGCAAGCCGGACCTCGATGCCCGCCTGGTAGCGCAAAACGTTGCCGGCCAGCTGGAGCGTCGTGTGATGTTCCGTCGCGCTATGAAGCGTGCGGTCCAGAACGCCATGCGCCAGGGTGCCAAGGGTATCAAGATCCAGGTTGGCGGTCGTCTCGGGGGTGCTGAAATCGCGCGTTCCGAGTGGTATCGCGAAGGTCGTGTTCCGCTGCACACACTGCGTGCAGATATTGATTACGCAACCTACGAAGCGCATACCACTTACGGCGTAATCGGCGTCAAGGTATGGATCTTCAAAGGTGAGATTCTTGGTGGTATGGAGCAGGTCCGTGCTGACAAGAAAGCCTCTGGGAAGAAAGGTTCTAAGTAAAGGGGCACTCTTATGCTGCAACCAAAACGCACCAAATTCCGCAAGGTAATGAAAGGCCGTAACACCGGTCTTGCTCACCGCGCCAACAAGGTGAGCTTCGGTGAATACGGATTGAAGGCTACGAGCCGTGGGCGTATAACTGCGCGCCAGATTGAGGCAGCGCGTCGTACCATGACTCGTCGCATCAAGCGGGGCGGTAAGATCTGGATCCGGGTATTCCCGGACAAGCCGATCACCGGTAAGCCGCTTGAAGTTCGAATGGGTAAAGGTAAGGGTTCTGTCGAGTATTGGGTGGCTGAAATCCAGCCTGGCCGTATGCTCTACGAGATGGAAGGTGTTTCCGAGGAAATCGCTCGTGACGCATTCACTCTCGCGGCGGCCAAACTGCCGGTACAGACCACCTTTGTAACGAGGACGGTGATGTGATGAAAGCAACAGAGCTGCGTGAAAAGTCAGTCGAGGAGCTGAACAAAGAGCTGATCGACCTCCTGAAGGAGCAGTTCAACCTGCGCATGCGTAAGGCGACAGGTCAGCTGAATCAGTCTCACCTTCTCGGCAAGGTGAAGCGCGACATCGCTCGCGTGAAAACAGTATTGAACGAAAAGGCAGGACAGTGACATGACCGAAGCTACCCAAACTGCCAGAACTCTGAGCGGCAAGGTCGTGAGCAACAAGATGGAGAAGTCCATCGTGGTGCTGGTCGAGCGTCAGGTGAAACACCCGCTGTACGGTAAGTACATGAAGCGTTCAACCAAGATCCACGCTCACGATGAGAGCAATCAGTGCAACATCGGTGACACTGTGACCATTCAGGAAACCCGTCCGGTCTCCAAGACCAAGAGCTGGGCCCTGGTGGAAGTCACTGAACGTGCATCCAAGGTGTAATTCGCCCGGAGAACAACCATGATTCAGACTCAAACAATGCTTGAAGTCGCGGATAACAGCGGTGCGCGTCAGGTGATGTGCATCAAGGTCCTGGGCGGTTCACATCGGCGTTATGCCAGCGTAGGGGATATCATCAAGGTGACCGTCAAGGAAGCCATCCCCCGCGGTAAAGTGAAGAAAGGCCAGGTCCTGAAAGCTGTCGTGGTACGCACCCGCAAGGGTGTTCGCCGTCCCGACGGTTCGCTGATCCGTTTCGACGGAAACGCGGCGGTACTTCTGAACAATCAGGACGCACCGATTGGTACCCGTATCTTCGGACCGGTTACCCGTGAACTGCGTAATGAAAAGTTCATGAAGATTATCTCACTGGCACCCGAAGTACTTTAAAGGACCAGAGGCCGGTTATGAAAAAGATCAAACGAGATGACGAAGTAATCGTCACCACGGGGAAAGATAAAGGCAAACGTGGTAAAGTCCTGAAGGTTCAGGACGATGGCCGCATGGTGGTTTCTGGGATCAATATGATCAAGAAGCACACCAAGCCGAACCCGATGCTGGGCTCCCCAGGTGGCATCGTCGAAAAAGAAGCACCTATCCAGGCTTCCAACGTGGCTATTTTTAATCCGCAGACCGGCAAAGCCGATCGTGTAGGCTTCCAGATCAAGGAAGACGGCGCGAAAGTGCGGATCTTCAAGTCCACGAATGAAGCTGTCGATAACCAGTAAGCGGTGGTGGTTACGATGCTTAACATGAAAGAGCAGTACAGTAAGGAAGTGGTACCCGCCCTGCAGAAAGAGTTCAGCTACAAGAACATCATGCAGGTGCCGCGTATCGAAAAGATCACCCTTAACATGGGTGTCGGCGAAGCGGTTGGTGACAAGAAGCTGATTGAGAATGCTGTGGCGGATCTCGAGCGCCTGGCAGGTCAGAAAGCGGTTGTTACCAAGGCTCGTAAATCCGTCGCGGGTTTCAAAATCCGTGAAGGTTGGCCTATCGGTTGTAAGGTTACCCTGCGCGGCGAGCGTATGTGGGACTTCTTTGATCGTCTGGTTCACATTGCGGTTCCCCGCATTCGTGACTTCCGCGGTCTGAATCCCAAGTCGTTCGACGGTCGCGGTAACTACAGCATGGGTGTGCGTGAGCAGATCATTTTCCCCGAGATCGAGTACGACAAAGTCGACAAGATCCGTGGTCTGGATATCACCATTACCACCACTGCCGGTACCGACGATGAAGGTCGCGAACTGTTGAAAGCCTTTGGCTTTCCGTTCAAGAAATAAGGAACGAGTGTAATGGCTAAGGTTTCCATGAAAAACCGTGAGCTCAAGCGCGAAAAGACCGTTGCGAAGTTTGCAGCGAAGCGTGCCGAGCTCAAGGCGATTATCAAGAACCCGAATACCAGCGATGATGACCGTTGGGACGCACAGATGAAGCTTCAGCAGCTTCCTCGCGATGCTTCTCCTTCGCGTCTTCGTAATCGTTGCCAGGTGACTGGTCGTCCCCACGGCGTTCTGCGCAAGTTTGAGCTGTCACGGATCAAACTCCGTGAATACGGCATGCGCGGTGACGTTCCGGGCCTGACCAAGGCAAGCTGGTAAGATAGGTACCCTGGCTTCGGTCAGGTGCCTGTTGGTAAGCGGTGCGGCAAGCCGCTGCACAACTAAAAAGATCAGGAGCCTCATACCAATGAGTATGCAAGACACGCTTGCGGATATGTTTACCCGTATCCGTAATGCACAGATGGCATCAAAAGCAGACGTTACGATGCCGTCTTCAAAGATGAAGATCTCCGTAGCCCAGGTCCTGAAGGACGAAGGCTACGTCGACGATTTCTCCGTTTCAGCCGACGCGAAGCCCGAGCTGACGATTACTCTGAAATATTTCGGTGGCAAGCCGGTTATTGAGGAGATCAAGCGGGTCAGCCGTCCGAGTCTGCGCCAGTACAACGGCGCTGGGGAACTGCCGAAAGTATCCGGTGGTCTGGGAGTCGCGATTGTCTCAACGTCCAAGGGCGTTATGACAGACCGCGCCGCACGAGCTGCTGGCGTGGGTGGCGAAGTCATCTGCACCGTATTCTAGGAGATACACATGTCCAGGGTTGCCAATAATCCTGTCGTGCTGCCTTCCGGTGTTGAGGTTAAGCTGAACGGACAGGAAATTAGTGTGAAGGGTTCCAAGGGAGCGCTTCAAATCACCATTCACCAAGCGGTTGAAGTAAAGCAGGAAGAGAACGTTCTGCGCTTTGCGGCCCGCGATGGTGCTACAAAGTCCCGCGCTCTTGCTGGTACTACTCGTGCACTGGTCAACAACATGGTGACCGGTGTTTCCACAGGCTGGGAACGTAAACTCCAGCTGACGGGCGTAGGTTACCGTGCCCAGGCGCAAGGTAAGAAGCTCAATCTGACTCTGGGTTTCTCACACCCGGTCGAGTATGAGCTGCCCGAGGGGATTACCGCAGAAACTCCGTCCAATACGGAAGTTGTGATTCGCGGTATCGACAAGCAACAGGTTGGCCAGGTCGCTGCGGAAGTCCGCGCGTTCCGTCCGCCCGAGCCTTATAAGGGCAAGGGTGTTCGTTATGCGGATGAGCAGGTCAGACGCAAAGAAGCCAAGAAGAAATAAGGCGGGACTATGAGCGCGAATACTGAAAGATTGCGTCGCGCACGCAAAGTGCGCATGAAGATCCGTGAACTGGGTACCAATCGTCTGTGCGTTCACCGCACACCGCGTCACATGTACGCCCAGGTCACAACTGCAGACGGCAGCAAGGTGCTGGCTTCTGCCTCCACGTTGGATAAGGAACTGCGCCAGGGTGCAACCGGTAACGTGGACGCTGCCAAAAAGGTCGGTCAGCTGATCGCTGAGCGTGCCAAGGCAGCAGGTGTAGAGCAGGTTGCTTTTGACCGCTCCGGTTACCGTTATCACGGCCGTATTCAGGCTCTGGCCGACGCAGCCCGTGAAGCTGGCTTGCAATTCTAAGAGGTGGAGAAGATGAGCGTTAACGAACAGAAGGCGCCTGAGCTCCAGGAAAAGCTGGTTCAGGTCAATCGTGTCGCCAAGGTTGTTAAAGGTGGCCGTATTTTCGCCTTCACCGCACTGACTGTAGTGGGTGATGGTAAAGGTCGCGTTGGTTTCGGTCGTGGCAAGGCGCGTGAAGTGCCGGTTGCCATCCAGAAGGCCATGGAAGCTGCACGCAAGAACATGGTAGAAGTTCCGCTTGACGGTACTACCCTGCAATACCCGGTCAAGGCTCAGCATGGCGGCTCCAAGGTCTACATGCAGCCTGCGTCCGAAGGTACTGGTATCATCGCCGGCGGTGCGATGCGCGCAGTACTGGAAGTGGCGGGTGTTCAGAACGTACTGTCCAAGTGTTACGGGTCTACCAACCCGGTGAACGTGGTACGTTCCACCATCAAGGGTCTCCAGGCAACTCAAGCGCCTGAAGATATTGCAGCCAAGCGCGGTAAGACCGTGGAAGAGATTCTGGGTTGAAGTCATGGCGAACGCAAAAACGATCAAAGTAACTCTGACCCGCAGCCCCATCGGCTGCCAGCCCAAGCACAAGTTGTGTGTGAAGGGCCTGGGTCTTCGTAAAATCGGTCACACCGTGGAAGTGGAAGATACCCCTTCCATCCGCGGCATGATCAACCGGGTTGATTACCTGGTTCGGGTTGAGGAGAACTAAGATGCGTCTGAACGAACTTAGTCCGGAACCCGGTTCACGCCAGGTCCCCAAGCGGGTCGGTCGTGGTATCGGTAGCGGTCTCGGTAAAACCGGCGGTCGTGGTCACAAGGGTCTGAAAGCCCGCTCCGGCGGCAGTGTAGCGCCCGGTTTCGAGGGCGGTCAGCAGCCGTTGGCCCGTCGTCTGCCGAAGTTTGGCTTCACCTCCCGTCAGCAGCGCTACGTTGCTGAAATTCGCCTGAACGAGTTGGCGAAGGTTGAAGGCGATGTGGTGGATCTGGAAGCCCTGAAAAAGGCAGACATTATTCGCGGAGAGATTCGCGAAGCCAAGGTTATCATGTCCGGCGAACTGAGCCGCGCGGTAACTGTGAAGGGACTTCGGGTAACCAAAGGCGCGCGCGAGGCAATTTCTGCCGCGGGTGGTAAAGTCGAAGACTAAGGCGAGTCGAGGACTAAATGGCCAAGAACGCATCATTGCCTGCGGGCGCGGGTAAAGGACTGGCAGAGCTGCGATCGCGGCTCTGGTTTGTCTTCCTGGCATTGCTGGTGTACCGGATTGGTGCCCACATTCCGGTGCCGGGTATCAACCCCGACCGTCTGGCGGCACTGTTTGAACAGAACCAGGGCACAATCCTGAGCATGTTCAACATGTTTTCCGGTGGTGCGCTTGAGCGCATGAGTATCTTCGCTCTCGGTATCATGCCGTACATTTCGGCCTCTATCATCATGCAGCTCATGACTGCGGTTAGTCCGCAGCTTGAGCAGCTGAAGAAAGAAGGTGAGGCTGGCCGTCGAAAGATCAGCCAGTACACACGGTATGGTACGGTTATCCTGGCCCTGGTTCAGGGTTTTGGTATTTCTGTCGGTCTGGCATCTCAGGGTGTCACTTTCAATGACAGCTTCAGCTTCCACTTTGTGGCGGTTGTGTCATTTGTGAGTGGTGCTGTGTTCATGATGTGGCTTGGCGAGCAGATCACCGAGCGGGGTGTTGGTAACGGCATCTCCCTGCTGATCTTCGCCGGTATCGTCGCCGGGCTTCCCGGTGCGATCGGTCAGACGCTCGAGCAGGCCCGAAATGGTGAGATGAGCCTGCTGGTCGTTCTCGGTATTGGTGTTCTTGCGGTTGCTGTTATCGGCTTCGTGGTCTTCATGGAGCGCGGGCAGCGCAGGCTGACAATCAATTACGCCAAGCGGCAACAGGGTCGCCGGGTGTTCGCCCAGCAGTCCAGTCACCTTCCCCTGAAGGTAAATATGGCCGGTGTTATTCCGCCCATCTTTGCGTCTTCCATTCTGCTCTTCCCGGCATCGCTGGGGCAGTGGTTTGGTCAGGGTGAGGGTATGGAATGGCTGAGCGATGTATCCCAGGCTCTGGCGCCGAGCCAGCCGTTGTACATTATCCTGTTTGCAGCAGCAGTGGTTTTCTTCTGCTTCTTCTATACAGCCCTGATGTACAACCCGAAGGAAGTTGCGGATAACCTCAAGCGCTCTGGAGCGTTTATTCCGGGCATTCGTCCTGGTGATCAGACTGCCAAGTATATCGATGGTGTTCTGACCCGTCTGACGCTGTTCGGTGCAATGTACATTGCAGCAGTTTCCCTGTTCCCTCAGTTCCTGATGGTGGCGGGGAATGTACCGTTCTATCTGGGTGGTACCTCTCTGCTGATTGTTGTAGTCGTGGTGATGGATTTCATGGCGCAGGTTCAGTCGCACCTGATGTCCCATCAGTATGAATCGCTGATGAAGAAGTCCAATCTCAAGGGCTATGGTCGGAACGGTTAATCCCGTTCCCCTTGAAAACTGGAGTCGACAATGAAAGTACGCGCTTCGGTAAAGAAAATTTGCCGTAACTGCAAAGTAATTCGTCGCAATGGCTCGGTACGAGTCATTTGCTCGGAGCCTCGTCACAAGCAACGCCAGGGTTGATTCCGAGAGGAATCGTTCCTGACATTGTAGGGTTTCGGAATGATGGCGCTTGACTCCATGCGGGGTCAGGCGCTATTATTTCGCGCCCTTTTTGTGGCGGAAAATTCACACAGCAAAGCTTTGAACGCGGAGTAATTTGGATGGCACGTATAGCCGGTGTCAATATACCCGATCACAAACATGCTGTTGTCTCGCTGACCTACATCTTTGGTGTTGGCAAGACCACAGCCCAGAAGCTTTGCGATGCAACCGGCGTCAAGCCGGACGTCAAGGTCAAAGACCTTAGCGACGAGCAGCTTGAAGCACTTCGTACTGAAGTGGGCAAGGTGTCTGTCGAAGGCGATCTGCGTCGTGAAGTACAGATGAACATCAAGCGTTTGAAGGATCTCGGATGCCACCGTGGTCTGCGTCATCGTCATGGCCTTCCGGTCCGTGGCCAGCGCACCAAGACCAACGCACGCACCCGTAAAGGTCCACGCAAACCTATTCGTAAGTAACAGGTAGGCAAACATGGCAAAGCCAGGTACACGTACCCGTAAAAAGGTGAAAAAGACGGTTGTTGATGGCGTCGCGCACATTCACGCGTCCTTCAACAACACTATCGTGACCATTTCTGACCGGCAGGGCAACGTCCTGTCCTGGGCCACTTCTGGTGGTTCCGGTTTCCGTGGGTCACGCAAGAGTACACCTTTTGCTGCGCAGGTAGCAGCTGAAAGAGCCGGTAATGCGGCTGCTGAATACGGCCTTAAAAACCTGGACGTAGAGGTTAAGGGTCCTGGGCCCGGACGTGAATCTGCAGTTCGCGCGCTGAATGCGTGTGGCTACAAGATCACCAACATCACAGATGTGACGCCGATTCCCCACAACGGCTGTCGTCCGCCCAAGAAGCGCCGCGTCTAACACAGGAGACAGTGAATTATGGCTCGTTATATAGGCCCGAAGTGCAAGCTGTCTCGTCGTGAAGGGACAGATCTTTTTCTGAAGAGCGGTGTTCGCGCGCTCGATTCCAAGTGCAACATCGAGACTCCGCCGGGTATGCACGGCGCGCGTCGCGGTCGTCTGTCCGAGTACGGCGTACAGCTTCGTGAGAAACAGAAAGTTCGTCGTATCTACGGCGTTCTCGAGAAGCAGTTCCGCAACTATTACAAAGAGGCCGCCCGAGGCAAAGGTGCAACTGGTGAAAACCTGCTGCAACTGCTGGAAGGTCGTCTCGATAACGTTGTATACCGCATGGGCTTTGGTTCTACCCGTGCAGAAGCCCGTCAGCTCGTCTCTCACAAGGCGATCCTGGTCAACGACAAGACGGTTAATATTCCGTCCTACCAGGTCCGGCCGGGTGATGTTGTGAGCGTGCGTGAAAAGGCGAAGAACCAGCTGCGTGTGAAAGGCGCACTGGATCTGTCTGCAAGCCGTGCACCGGTGAGCTGGGTAGAGGTCGACGCCAACAAGATGTCCGGCGTTTACAAGTCAGTACCCGAGCGTACTGAACTGCCGGCCGACATCAACGAGAACCTCATCGTCGAGCTTTACTCCAAGTAAAGCCCAGTTAGCAACGATAGCAGATAGGGGCGTCTATGCAGCGTTCAGTACATGAGTTATTGACACCTCGTACCATTGACGTGAAGGAATCAAGCGCCACACGTGCCAAGGTTACGCTTGAGCCTCTGGAAAGGGGCTTTGGCCATACTCTGGGCAGTGCACTGCGCCGGATTCTCTTGTCTTCGATGCCGGGCTGCGCCGTGACTGAAGCGCAGATTGACGGTGTCCTGCACGAGTACAGCGCCATTGAGGGTGTCCAGGAAGACGTCATTGAGATTCTTCTGAATCTCAAAGGCGTTGCCGTAAAAATGAACGGTCGGGACGATGCCGAGCTCACGCTCAGCAAGAAAGGCCCGGGCGTTGTGACAGCCGGTGATATCAAGCTGGATCATGACGTCGAGATTGCCAACCCGGAGCACGTGATCTGTCACCTTAGCGAGAATGGTGAAGTGAACATGCGTCTCCGTGTTGCACGCGGTCGCGGCTATGAGCCGGCGGACCAGCGCGGTCTTGACGAGGACGAAACTCGCGCCATCGGACGCCTGCAGCTGGATGCAACATTCAGCCCGGTTCGTCGTGTGGCTTACGCCGTGGAAAGTGCGCGGGTAGAGCAGCGGACCGATCTGGACAAGCTGGTTATCGACCTGGAGACCAATGGCACCATCGACCCGGAAGAAGCAATTCGCCGGGCGGCCACCATCCTCCAGCAGCAACTGGCGGTGTTTGTCGATTTCGATCATGAGAAAGAGCCCGAGCGCGTTGAGGAAGAGGAAGAAATTGATCCTATCCTGCTGCGTCCGGTTGATGATCTGGAATTGACAGTGCGTTCAGCTAACTGCTTGAAGGCTGAGAACATTTACTACATCGGCGATCTTATCCAGCGTACAGAAGTTGAGCTGTTGAAGACGCCTAACCTTGGTAAAAAGTCGCTGACCGAGATCAAGGACGTTCTGGCGTCCCGTGGTCTGTCACTGGGCATGCGTCTTGATAACTGGCCGCCGGCTAGCCTTCGTGGCGACGACCGGGTTCTGGGCGGTTAATCGCCGATTAGTTTAAGGTAAGGAATCAGAGCAATGCGTCATCGTAAGAGTGGTCGTAAGTTCAGCAGGACCAGTGCGCATCGCAAGGCCATGTTCCGTAACATGACTGCGTCACTGGTTGAACACGAGCTGATCAAAACAACGCTGCCGAAAGCCAAAGAGCTTCGTCGGGTAGCTGAGCCTTTGATCACGCTTTCCAAGAATGATTCGGTCGCGAATCGTCGTCTGGCGTTCTCACGCCTGCGTGACGATGCAGCGGTTGCCAAGCTGTTTGACGAGCTTGGTCCTCGCTACAACGAGCGTCCGGGTGGATACCTTCGTATCCTGAAGTGCGGCTTCCGTGCTGGCGACAATGCCCCTATGGCATTCGTTGAGCTGGTCGGTCGTCCGCTGGATATCGAAGCGGAAGAGGTGGACGAAGACGAGGATTAATTTCTTCGGCTTTGGCCAACCACAAAAAAACCGGGTTCCGTGAGGTTCCCGGTTTTTTTGTGCCTCGGTTGTAGATAACTCCTAGCCTGGAAGTATGGGGGCTGGCAAGGGGGTGGAGGTTTATTTTCTTTGGAAAAATAACTCGCTGCGCTCAGACATCTTTTTCCGGCAGAAAATAAACCTCCACCCCCTCGCCGACAGAGCTATTCCTTGCCCGCCAGTTACTTCATCAACATTGGCTTCAGATAGCGGCCTGTGTGAGAAGCGGGGTTCTCGGCGACTTCCTCCGGCGTTCCCTCGGCAATGATCTGGCCGCCGCCAGAGCCGCCTTCGGGGCCCAGGTCGACAATCCAGTCGGCGGTCTTGATCACGTCCAGATTGTGTTCGATGACCACGATGGTGTTGCCATGGTCCCGCAGCCTCTCCAGAACGTTGAGCAGTTGCTGGATGTCGTAGAAGTGCAGGCCGGTGGTTGGCTCGTCAAGAATGTAGAGTGTCTTGCCTGTATCCCGCTTGGAGAGCTCTTTGGCCAGTTTAACCCGCTGGGCTTCGCCACCAGAGAGGGTGACCGCGCTCTGCCCCAGTCGGATGTATGAGAGGCCGACATCCATCAATGTCTGTAGTTTGCGGGCCAGGAAAGGCACGGCATCGAAGAACTCGCGCCCTTCCTCAACGGTCATTTCAAGTACTTCGTTGATATTCTTGCCCTTGTAGCGGACTTCCAGAGTTTCCCGGTTGTATCGCTTGCCCTTGCAGACGTCGCAGGGCACGTAGACATCCGGCAAGAAATGCATCTCTACCTTGATCACGCCGTCGCCCTGGCATGCCTCGCATCGACCACCTTTGACGTTGAAAGAGAATCGGCCAGGTTTGTAACCCCGGGAACGTGCCTCCTGTGTTCCGGCAAAGAGTTCACGGATGGGAGTGAACAGGCCGGTGTAGGTGGCCGGATTCGAGCGGGGCGTACGGCCGATGGGGCTCTGGTCAATGTCGATGACCTTGTCCAGGTGGTCCAGTCCTTTGAGCGACTGGTAGGGAGCATGGTTGAGGCTGGTGGCCTTGTTGAGTTTGGCGGCAGCCACCGGATAAAGGGTGCTGTTGATCAGCGTGGACTTGCCAGACCCGGATACACCGGTGACGCAGGTCATGATGCCCAGGGGCAAATCGAGCGTAACGTCTTTCAGGTTGTTGCCAGTAGCACCTGACAGTGTCAGAGTTTTTCCGCTGCCTTTGTTGCGCTGTTTGGGAATGGCGATTTCCCGGGTGCCGTTGAGGTATTGCCCGGTAAGTGAATCGGGGTTGTCGATGATCTGTTGCGGTGTGCCCTGGCCGATAACCTTGCCGCCATGAACGCCAGCACCCGGTCCGATATCAATGACATGATCTGCAGCGCGGATAGCATCCTCATCGTGTTCGACAACAATCACGGTATTGCCCAGATCCCGGAGATGGGTGAGGGTGGCCAAAAGCCGGTCATTGTCCCGTTGATGCAAGCCGATGGAGGGTTCGTCAAGAATGTACATGACGCCTACCAGCCCGGCGCCGATCTGGCTTGCCAGGCGAATACGCTGCGCCTCACCCCCGGAGAGTGTATCGGCACTTCGTTCAAGCGTGAGGTATTCCAGCCCGACGTTCACCAGGAACTGAAGGCGCTGCCGCACTTCCTTCAGAATTTTTTCGGCTATCTCACCTTTTCGACCCGGTAGCGCGAGGGTTTCGAAGTAATCATGTGCGTCACCCACCGGGAGATGGGTGACATCGGAAATATTGTGCTCTTCGATAAAGACGTGGCGGGCGCTGCGGCGCAGTCGTGAGCCGCCGCATTCTTTGCACGGCTGGGTGCTCAGATTGCGGGCGAGCTCCTCACGCATGCTCTGTGAATCGGTCTCGCGGTAGCGCCGTTCAAGGTTTGGCAGAATGCCCTCGAATGGATGTGCCTTCTCCATGATATGGCCACGTGAATTCACATAACGGAATGGGATATCCTCATCGCCCGAGCCGAACAGCAGCACGTTGCGAAAATCCTCGGGGAGATCCGCCCAGGGCGTTTCCAGATCGATGCCGTAGTGATCTGCCACGCTGCCCAGCATCTGGAAGTAATAGACGGCCCGGCGATCCCAGCCCTTGATGGCGCCGGATGCCAAAGTGGCTTCCGGGTGCTGGACAATTTTTTCGGGATCAAAGAACTGTTTAACACCCAGTCCGTCGCAGGTAGGGCAGGCACCCGCCGGGTTGTTAAAGGAAAACAGTTTCGGCTCGAGCTCGCTCAGGGCATAGCCGCACTGGGTGCAGGCATAACGGGCGGAGAAGGTCTGTTCTTCTCCCTCACCACTCATGGGCGCCACAAGGGCAATCCCGTCCGCCAGGTCCAGGGCGGTTTCGAAACTCTCGGCAAGCCGCTGCTCCAGGCCTGGCTTGACCTTGAACCGATCGACGACCACATCAATCTGATGTTTGCGTTTTTTGTCCAGGGCCGGCACATCGTCGATGTCATAAACCGTGCCGTCCACGCGCAGGCGGATAAAGCCCTGGCTGCGCATGGTTTCGATAACCTGCAGATGTTCGCCTTTCCGATCCCGGATTACCGGTGCCAGGATCATGAGTTTGCTGTCCTCTGGCATGGCCACCACCTGGTCTACCATCTGGCTGATGGTCTGCGCTTCCAGAGGTTGGCCATGGTCAGGGCACCGGGGCTCCCCGGCGCGGGCGAAGAGCAGGCGCAGGTAATCGTAGATTTCCGTGATGGTGCCAACGGTGGAGCGAGGGTTGTGGGAAGTGGACTTCTGCTCTATGGATATCGCTGGCGACAGGCCTTCGATATGGTCCACATCCGGCTTCTCCATCATCGAGAGAAACTGGCGGGCGTAGGTAGACAGCGACTCCACATAACGTCGCTGCCCTTCAGCATAGAGCGTATCGAACGCAAGGGACGATTTACCGGAACCGGAGAGGCCGGTAATCACAATCAGTTTGTCCCTTGGCATATCCAGGTCGATGTTCTTCAGGTTGTGGGTTCGTGCCCCTTTGATCTGGATATGGTCCATAACACCTCGCTCGGATAAAAACGAAAATTATACCGCGTTGGGCCCGCTGCGGCGAAAATGATACCGGGGCCAGCATCACGCGGGTTGTCCCCCGTCAGCGCCCCTTCTGTTACAATGCGCCGCCTGCGATGGGTATCTGCCCTCAATCTGACCGCTTTCAACCCCGGCTGAGGTACGTAATTGCCATGAATGCGCTGGAAAAACGCTCCGTATTCGCCCTGGCGTCTGTTTACGCCATGCGCATGCTCGGACTGTTCATGGTGCTGCCGGTATTCATGTTGCTGGGCGAGGATCTCAAGGATGCAACGCCCGCACTGCTGGGTCTCGCTATAGGCGCCTATGGACTCAGTCAGGCCCTGTTGCAGATTCCCTTCGGCATGCTGTCTGATCGGGTTGGCCGAAAGCGCATGATCTATATCGGGCTGGTACTTTTTGCCGCAGGCAGTTTGCTGGCCGGAGCCACGGACTCCATATACGTTGTAATTGCCGGTCGGATTCTTCAAGGCGCCGGTGCGATCGCCAGTGTGCTGATGGCGCTGCTCAGTGACCTGACTCGCGAGGAAGAGCGGACCAAGGCCATGGCAACGGTGGGGATCACCATCGGCCTGTCGTTTTCGGTATCGCTGGTTCTTGGGCCCCTTCTTGGCGCCTGGTGGGGACTGTCCGGGATTTTCTATGCGACGGCTGCGCTGGCGGTGGTCGCTCTGGTGATCGTCAACCGCCTGGTTCCAACTCCCCACCAACATAAAACCAGCCCCGACACGCATCCTGCCCGGGAGATGCTGGGGCGGGTGCTTTCAGACGGGCGCCTGCTGAGGCTGGATTTCGGTATTTTTGCCCTGCACCTGGTGCTGACCGCCCTGTTTCTGGTGTTTCCTTCCATGCTGCAGGAGCAGTTTGGTCTTGCCAGCCGTTCACACTGGTGGTTTTACCTGAGTGTGATGGTCACGTCGTTTTTCGCCATGGTGCCTTTTATCATCATGGGTGAGAAAAAGCGCAAGATGAAGCCGGTGCTGTGTGGAGCGATTGGGCTGCTGACGTTGGCCACGGCCGGGTTTACGGGCGTTTCCGGCAGTCTGATGGCGGCCTGGACAGTGCTGTTTTTCTTCTTCATGGCTTTCAATCTGCTTGAGGCGAGCCTGCCGTCGCTGATCAGTAAGGAAGCACCTGCCGCCAGCAAGGGAACGGCAATGGGCGTCTACTCCACCTCCCAGTTCATGGGGGCGTTTCTCGGGGGCGCCCTGGGTGGCTTTCTGCTGGAGAGTGGCGGGATCCAGGGGGTGCTCTGGTTTATGGTGGTGGTGCTTGGCCTCTGGTTACTGGTGGCTCTCACCATGCCGGCGCCCGGTCATACCACCAGTTTCGTGGTACAGTTGCAGCAGGTAATGAACGAGCAGTACGACGACATTGATGACAATCTCCGCCGCCTTCCGGGCGTGCAGGACGTTGTGATTGTGGAGGAGGCTGCCACCGCCTATCTTAAGGTGGATCGGCAGCAATTTGATGAAGCGTCACTTGCGGACTTTTCCTTTGTCCGGCAGGCTAACAATTCTTGAAATCCGGAGGCTCGCACGGAACGCGGGCGTCCCTGAAAACAGAGTCAGGAGCAGAACATGGCACGAGGCGTAAACAAGGTAATTCTCATCGGTAATCTGGGACAGGACCCGGATACCCGCTACACCCCTAACGGCAATGCCGTTGTGAACCTGAACCTTGCAACGGACGAAAGCTACAAGGATCGTCAGACCGGTCAGCTGGTGCCGAAAACCGAATGGCATCGGGTTGTCATGTTCGGCAAGATCGCCGAAGTGGCCGGCCAGTACCTGCGCAAAGGCTCAAAGGTCTACATTGAGGGCAAGCTGCAGACCCGCAAATGGCAGAACAAGGAAGGGCAGGATGTATACACCACCGAGGTTGTGGTGGATATCAATGGTCAGATGCAGATGCTCGACAGCCGTGGCGCCGAAGGCGGCATGAACCAGGGCGCACCGGCGGGACGGCCTCAGCAGTCCGGCTACAATGCGCCCGCCGGACAGCAGAATAACCCGCCGCCCCAGTCCGGTGGCTACAGCAATCAGCCGTCCCAGGGCAGCATGCCCGAGCCGGTTGATGACTTTGATGATGACATCCCCTTCTGAGTGCGCCGTTTTGCTAGGTAAATCAGGCACTTACGGCATTCGTGCTACAAGTATAGGCTGTTGGTAGGCCTATTGCAAACCTGACTTATCCTCGCCCAGTAATGGGCTTGAACCTCGAAAGAGGGAGGGGAGTGCAGCATGTCAGGAAAAGGCGGGTGGCGGTGAAAGAGTCTAACTTGCGCCCGTCATTGCAAGTCCCATACGGTTAAGCCTGATTGGTTGAACCATAGTCCTTTGTGGGTTTCGGGATATCAGTGACCTATGACTCTTGAGAGGTCACTTCACGTGTAGTCGGGGAGATGATTAGAACACCCGGCTAACCAACCACGTGACACGCGCTCGGTGAGAGTGTTAAGGGGACGTAAGTGGAACCTAAGTGGAACCTAAGTGGGACGCACCTTGACTACCTAGAAATGCGGGATTGCCTAAACAGGTCTCAACTATGGGCCTGCACGGCAACGGAGACTTCGTAGTACCCAATGTTGACCTGTAACGGGTCTAGCAGTCAGTAACCAACCTGACCTGAAAGCTGGATATAAGTTTCTAGCAATAGTAATGAAAGTCCAACCGTAAGGGGGAAGGGAGTCAGACAAGAACATGCCAATAGAGCGAGGTTCGATAGTCAGTGCTATCTCAAAGAACACTCAATGCGCTAGGTGGTATAGGCAAAGCGAGTAAAAGTGGAGCCAAGGTAAGGAAGCTGCACAAGATCATGTGTAGCAACAGGGACTTGTGGACTCAAGCGTATGCGAACATTTACGCCAATAAAGGGGCTTTGACCCGAGGGGTAAATGGAAACACGCTGGATGGATTCGGGGAAGACCGGGTGACTCATCTGATCTACTTGATCCAGACCGGAGTTTACAAACCAAGTCCTTGCCGCAGAGTGGAGATACCGAAAGACCCGAGGAACCCAAAAGGCAAAACCAGACCTCTGGGGGTGCCAAATGGTGATGACAAACTCATCCAAGAAGTAATGCGGATGTTGTTGGAGGAGATCTATGAACCGGTCTTCTCAGATTGGAGCTTTGGCTTTCGGCCAAACCGATCATGTCATACCGCCCTCAATGAGATAAGGGATAGCTGGAAGGGAACCAAATGGGTCTGTGACGTAGACATCAAAGGGTACTTCGACAATATCGACCATGATCGCTTGCTGCATTTTATGAGCAAACGTGTTGATGACCGAAAGTTTCTGAACCTGGTTCGGAGATTTCTGAAGGCCGGATACATGGAAGACTGGCGATACTACGGCACGCACAGCGGGACACCTCAAGGAGGGATTATCTCTCCAATTCTGGCCAACATTTACCTGCACGAACTCGATGAGTTCATGGTGAGTAAGGTCAAGGAGTTCAGCATGGGCAGCCGGAGAAGACCCAACCCTGAATACCGAAAACTTCTGTGCAATCGGAGTAATCGGATAAAATGGCTCAAAGAGCGAAGCGACATAATTGAAGAAAAGGCTGCTATATGGCGGCGTGAGATTCAGGAATGGGGGGAAAGACTCGGCAACATGAGCAGTGTGCTGATGGACGACCCCGGCTTCAAGCGTCTGAGGTATGTCAGATATGCGGACGACTTTTTGATTGGTGTCATTGGCACTAAGCAGGAAGCGAAAGCAATCATGGCAGACGTCACCCGCTTCGTGGAAACGGAGTTGAGGCTGGAAATCTCGCAAGAGAAATCTGGCATCGTGGACCCAAAACAAGGATTTACCTTTCTAGGCTATTCCGTCGTCTGTCGGCGCGAAAGCAAGAGGGTAAAGTGCGTGGTCAGTCATAAGGCTGATGGAAGCAAGGTGCATGGAACTAAACGTACCATTACCGAGCACGTACATCTTGGGGTTCCTCGGGAAAAAGCGCAGAAGTTCGTGGAGCTTAAGGGCTACGGTCTCTATGACTCAGGAAAGGCGTTGGCCAAGAAGGCGCTCCTATTCCATAGCGACACCGAGATTGTTGGTCAGTACAACGCAGAGCTGAGAGGCTTTGCGAACTACTACAACCTCGCGCCGCAATTCTACCTGAATAAGGTAGAGTGGATATGGCAGAACAGTCTCTTCAAAACGCTTGCTGCAAAGCACAAGACGAGCAGGGCCAAAATCGCCAGTCAACTCAAAAGAGGGGACGGCTCCTTTGTTCTCAAGGAGTGGCGAGGGGATAAAGTCTTCGAAACAACGGTGTTTAAGCTGAAAAACCGGGCTGCACCTAGGCCAGGTCAGGTGGATATCCTCCCCAACCCCTATAAATACTCGGGGCGAACGGAGCTGCTTGACCGGTTGAATGCTAGTGTCTGTGAATACTGCACCCAACCCTCGGGTCGTCTGGAAGTGCACCATGTGCGCAAACTGAAGGACATCTCGAAGGGTACGGAGCCATGGAAAAGGCTCATGATGGCAAGACGCAGAAAGACCCTGGTCCTATGCTTTGACTGCCACCGTGATCTGCACAAGGGGACACTACCCGACCTACGCGCTTTCCGGAAAAAGCTTGTTGGAGAGCCGTATGCATAGAAATGTGCACGTACGGTTCGGTGGGGGGGCAACGGCTAACCTCTTTGTGAGGCGCACGTGCCCTACCCAACCGCTTCAATTCGTTATGGTCGAATGGTTTTAGAGAACGCTTATGGCCCTGAAACCCTCGATCTGGCGATGCCGTTTGAAGTCCAGATCTGGAACGGGACTGATTTTGAGCTGCACAGTGATGAAATTTGCTGGGCTTACAATACCGCTGATGCGGTGATAACGGACATACCTCCGAACACCTCCGTGGATGCCAATTCAGGGACAATCAATAGCGGTCGGCCTGCCGCTGGAGCGCCGATCCGTCTCACTGCGCCGGGAGAAGGTAACACCGGTAATGTTCAGGTTGAATATCCCGTGCCTCTATATTGGCAGTCTGACTTCGACGGCGACGGTGTTGAGGAAAATCCGCAAGCAACCGCGACATTCGGCGTCTATCGGGGCCACGACAGAGTGATCTACTGGCAGGAACGATAAAAAAGGGCAGGACCTGAGTCCTGCCCCAAAACATCAACGAACCCCGGCGGTTCGCCAATCGTCAGTCGTCTTCGTGTTCCGGATGGTCCATCCCCAGTTCGTTGATCTTCCGGGTCAGCGTATTCCGTCCCCAGCCCAGAAGTATTGACGCATCACGGCGTCTGCCGCCGGTGTGCTTCAGGGCGGTCTCGATCATGATTTTCTCGAACTCGGGCACGGCCGTATCGAGAATGCCTTTCTTGCCCCGCTTGAGTTCCTGTTCGGCCCAGTTTTTCAGGCCTTCCTGCCAGGTTGTCCCGGTGGTCGGTGTTTCTGCCTGGTGCAGCAATTCCGGGGGCAAGTCATCAATGTGGATCTCGCGACCGCTGGCCATGACGGTCAGCCAGCGGCAGGTGTTCTCCAGCTGGCGGACGTTGCCCGGCCAGGGCAGGGTGGTCAGGTATTCTTCCGCTTCTTCACGCAGGATCTTCGGCTCTACGGCCAGCTCTTTTGCGGCCCGTTTCAGGAAGTGCTGCATCAGGCGGGGGATGTCTTCCCGCCGCTCGGCCAGCTTTGGCAGATGCACGCGAATAACGTTCAGGCGGTGGAAGAGGTCTTCACGGAAGGTGCCCGCCTGGACCAGCTTTTCCAGATCCTGGTGCGTTGCCGCGATGATGCGCACATCCACCTTTATCGGGGTGGTGCCACCTACGCGGTAGAACTCGCCATCGGCCAGAACCCGCAATAGTCGGGTCTGGGTGTCCGCGGGCATGTCGCCGATTTCATCGAGGAAAAGGGTGCCGCCGTTGGCCTGTTCAAAACGACCCTGTCGGGCGGCGCCGGCACCGGTAAAGGCGCCTTTTTCGTGGCCAAACAGTTCGGATTCAATCAGGTCCTTTGGAATAGCGGCCATGTTCAGGGCAATGAACGGGTGGTTGGCCCTGGGGCTGTGGTTATGCAGTGCCTGAGCCACCAGCTCCTTGCCTGTGCCGCTCTCGCCGTTGATCAGCACGGTAATATTGGAGTGGGACAGCCTGCCAATGGCGCGGAAAACTTCCTGCATGGCCGGTGCTTCACCAATAATTTCGGCGTTTCGCTGGGCCATCTCGGCCTGAGGCTCACCACTGGCCCGCTTCTCGTGGCTATGGGCCACAGCGCGTTTGACCAGCGCCACGGCGTCATCCACATCGAAGGGCTTGGGAAGGTATTCAAACGCGCCGGTCTGGTAGCTGGTCACCGCGCTCTCGAGGTCCGAGTGGGCGGTCATTATGATCACGGGCACGTCCGGGTGAACGTCCACAATCTGGGAAAGCAGGGTGATGCCGTCAACGCCGGGCATGCGGATATCGCTGACGATGGCATCCGGCTGTTCGTGCTCCAGCCGCATCATGATGCTTTCACCACTGTCAAAAACTCGGGGCTGCATACCGGCCTGGTTAAGGGCGCGCTCCAGCACCCAGCGAATACTGCGGTCGTCGTCTATGATCCAGACGTTCGCCGGTTGGCTCATGGGGTGTCCTCCAGAGGCAGGAAGATGATGAAGTCGGTTCGGCCTGGTTCGCTTTTGCATTCAACCAGTCCGCGGTGTTGACCGATGATGCTCTGGGTGATGGAAAGCCCCAGACCGGTGCCACTGGCACGGCCACTGATCATCGGATAGAAAATGTTCTGCACCAGCTCCGGCGGAATTCCGGGTCCGTTGTCGATCACGTCGACCCGACACACCAGTTTGTGGCGGCGGTTGCCAATGGTGAACTGACGCAGGGTGCGGGTGCGGAAGGTAATAGTCGGCGGTTCCTCGGAACTATGCCCCGCCTGGTTTTCGAAGGCCGCTTCCATTGCGTTCCGGGCGATGTTTAGAAACGCCTGGATCAGTTGTTCCTTGTCACCCTTGAACTCCGGAATGCTGGGGTCGTAATCCCGTTTGAAATTCAGTCGCCCTTTGCTCTCAGCCTCGAGCAGTGTGCCAACTCTTTCCAGTATTTCATGGATGTTGGTCGGCGCCAGCTTCAGTGCCTTGTTGGGGCCCAGCATCCGGTCAACAAGGCTTCTGAGGCGGTCTGCCTCGTCAATGATGACCCGAGTGTATTCCCGCTGGTCTTCACTGCTGAGTTCACGATCAAGCAGCTGGGCCGCGCCACGGATGCCGCCCAGCGGATTCTTGATCTCGTGGGCCATGCCCCGCACCAGGATACGGGTGGTCTCCTGCTGGGAGATGATGTCTTCCTCACGGCTGATCCGCATCAGCCTGTCCCTGGGCTGGATTTCGATCAGCAGTTCCGTCGGCTCCAGGCTGATAGGCGTTACGGAATAATCCACAGTGAGTCGGGAGCCGCTGGCGAGCAGAAACTCGGCTTCGCGGCGAGTGTAGGATTGCCCGTTACGGACGGCGGCAAACAGGGTTTTCAGGGCGTCTTCGGACTCGACCAGAATGTCCTGGAAGGGCTGGCCCTGGCTTCGGGTCATGCTGGTTTCGAACAGGCTTTCGGCGGCCGGATTAAGATACTGAATGCTCAGATTATCCTCGAGCACCAGGACGGCCGTAGTCAGGCTGTCGAGAATGCTCTTGTATCCGTTTTGCTGGGCCGAAGGCAATGCCATGCGTGAATCCCGTTGGTTCGACAAAGTGTGACCTCCGGAGTTTTGCAAAAAGCGAACCACTTTAGCCAGGTTCACAAATGAATGAGCAAAGTGCGGGCAAAAGGGGACATTGGCGCGGAAAAGTGCCGTAAGCTGGTGCAAATGGAAAGAAAGCCTCTGATCAGTCCGGAAAATGCGCCCCGTTGCTGATCAGAGTATGGCTGCTTTTTGGTGCGATCGCACCAAAATGGTGCGGATATGTGGGCGGCTTGGCTAGTTCAGAGCGGAAGGACGGTGAACCGTGAAGGTAATCGGTGAGCCGGTTTTTACCTGAACCCCGTTTTCATCCACGATATGGACCCGGGCTTCATGGGTTCCACGAAACACGTTGTTGACGGTGATTGAGCCGGAGGTGCTTTGCCCGACAGGCTGCCCGTCCAGGGTCACTTCGTATTTGTGGCCGGGCTGGAGGCCGGGGGTGCTGCGCACCTCGAACTGGACATCGCCGCTGCCACTGTAGAACGCCTGGTTGTTATCCGGATAGGCGAAGGACAGACTTTCGTAGGCAGCGCCTTCCCGCTGAACTTCTTCACGAAGCTTTTCGGTTTCCTGCACAGCCTCTGGCTTGGGCAGGGTGATCGTCGTGACCGGCTTGACCTCTACCGCTTCAGCGCCTTCGCTGGGCTCGTCAGAATAGGTGACGTTGCCGTAGGCATCAACGTTGCGATAAACCTCGGCCGAGACCGGAATCGCCAGAAAAAACAGAAGGCCGGTAACCAATCCAGACTTTGGATTCATAAGCTCACCTGTTATTGGGTTTCCCCGATTATCGGTGGCGCCCGGGGTCTTTTCAACGTCTGCAGCCCCGGATGTTGGTTACATATCGTTAAGGGCTGCAGGCACTGTGCTTTTGCTCAAAAAAAAGCCCCGCACGAGGGCGGGGCTTGTCTGCTTTCTCTCTAAAGAGAGATATTAGCAGGAGTAGTACAGATCGAACTCGACCGGGTGAGTGGTCATGTTCAGCTTCTCGACTTCACCGCGCTTCAGATCCACGTAGCCCGCGATCATGTCCTCGGTGAATACGCCGCCACGGGTCAGGAACTCGTGGTCCGCTTCCAGGCAGTCCAGGGCTTCAGACAGGGTTTCGGCAACCTTCGGAATGCTCAGCGCCTCTTCCTTCGGCAGGTCGTACAGATCCTTGTCCATGGCATCGCCAGGGTGGATCTTGTTCTGGATGCCGTCCAGGCCGGCCATCATCAGCGCCGCGAACGCCAGGTACGGGTTGGCCGCCGGGTCAGGGAAGCGAACTTCGATACGACGCGCCTTCGGGCTGTTCACGTACGGGATACGGATGGAGGCCGAACGGTTGCGGGCGGAGTAGGCCAGCATAACCGGTGCTTCGTAGCCCGGAACCAGGCGCTTGTAGCTGTTGGTTGCCGGGTTGGTGAAGGCGTTGATGGCCTTGGCGTGCTTGATAACACCACCAACATAGTACAGTGCCGCTTCGCTCAGGCCGGCATAGCTGTCGCCTGCGAACAGGTTCTTGCCGTCTTTGCTCAGGGACATGTGTACGTGCATGCCGGAACCGTTGTCACCAACCACCGGCTTGGGCATGAAGGTGGCGGTTTTGCCGTAGGCGTGGGCCACGTTGTGTACGCAGTACTTGAGAATCTGTACTTCGTCAGCCTTGCGGGTCAGGGTGTTGGCGCCAACGCCGATTTCACACTGGCCGGCAGTACCGACTTCGTGGTGGTGTACTTCAATTTCCAGGCCCATGGATTCCATGGCGGCACACATGGCGCCACGCAGGTCGTGCAGGCTGTCCACCGGCGGAACCGGGAAGTAGCCGCCTTTAACGCCCGGGCGGTGACCGATGTTGTTGCGGTCGAAATCTTCGCCGGATACCCAGGCGGCTTCCTCAGAGTGGATATGGTAAGAAGCGCCCTGCATGTCTACATTCCACTTCACGGAATCAAACACGAAGAACTCCGGCTCCGGGCCGAACAGCGCGCCATCGGCGATGCCGGTGGACTTCAGGTATTCCTCGGCACGGCGAGCAACGGAACGCGGGTCACGCTCATAACCCTGCATGGTAGAAGGCTCTACGATGTTGCAGGTGATGTTGACAGTGGTTTCTTCGGTGAAGGGATCAAGAACGGAGGTTTCGTCGTCCGGCATCAGGATCATGTCGGATTCGTTGATGCCTTTCCAGCCCGCGATTGAGGAGCCGTCAAACATCTTGCCGTCTGCGAAAAAGTCTTCATCCACTTCGGTGGCAGGCAGTGTAACGTGCTGCTCTTTACCGCGGCTGTCGGTGAAGCGCAGGTCAACCCATTTGACTTCGTGTTCTTTGATCAAATCAACTGTCTTGGACATTGTGCATGCTCCGTAAGTTATACCGCACAGGCGGCTGTATTCATGTTCGTGGTGCCGGATCGCCCGGATAAACGGGTTCCGATCTGTTTCTCAGGTTCGCGCAGCTTAGCAAATGCCGTTGCGTCTTACCTGCAAATTTCGGCTGATTTCGATAAAGCAAGGCGCTTGCCAATTTTTAGGGCATGCTCCAGAACAGCGCAACTGCAAGGGTTTGGGGCATGTTCACGAGAAATTAGTAGCTCTGGGCTGGTCGCTTGCACTTAATTGGTGCACCGCGTTGGTGCATTTATTGGCTATGCGCCCTAAATGAGTGCGAGTGCTTAGTGTAGAGAATAGGCGTTTTTCTTCATATTAACGACACAGACTTTTCGCTATAATGCGCGCCGCTTCATTTTTTACCCTGTCATTTCCAGATCCCGGATCGGAAAGCACCGTGCAGGGTGCCGGGCAGCCAGCTCCGGTGAATGAGTTCATTTTACGGATTTGAGACGGCATGTGCTGGGATTCCCCCTGCGAACGACCTTCTCAGGTCATTGAGTGCATGCCGCAGGAATATTTTTGTGATTGAAAAACTTCGTAATATCGCCATTATCGCCCACGTTGACCATGGTAAAACCACGCTTGTCGACAAGCTTCTTCGCCAGTCCGGTACGCTGGATCGGAAAGAACTCGAGAACGAGCGGGTCATGGATTCCAATGACCAGGAAAAAGAGCGGGGTATTACCATTCTGGCGAAAAACACCGCCCTGAAATGGAATGGCTACGACATCAATATTGTCGACACCCCGGGCCACGCTGATTTCGGCGGTGAGGTTGAGCGCGTAATGAGCATGGTTGATTGCGTGTTGCTGGTGGTTGATTCCATCGACGGCCCCATGCCCCAGACCCGTTTTGTTACCCAGAAGGCATTTGCTGCGGGCCTCCGGCCGATTGTGGTAGTTAACAAGATCGACCGCCCCGGTGCGCGTCCTGACTGGGTGGTTGATCAGGTATTCGACCTGTTCGACAACCTGGGAGCCACCGACGAGCAGCTGGACTTCCCGATTGTGTTTGCCAGTGCGCTGAACGGCATTGCCGGAATGGATCACGAAAAACTGGATGACAACATGGATGCCGTGTTCCAGGCGATTGTTGACCACGTGCCGGCGCCGAACGTGGATCCGGACGGGCCGTTCCAGATGCAGATCTCCCAGCTGGATTACAACAGCTTCCTGGGCGTAATCGGCATTGGTCGTATCACGCGCGGCAAGGTCAAGACCAATTCGCCTGTCACCGCCATTGGCGCCAACGGTAAAAAGCGTAACGGTCGTATCCTGAAGATTATGGGGCATTCCGGTCTTCAGCGCGTTGAAGTCGACGAAGCCCAGGCTGGCGATATTGTCTGTGTCAGCGGCATGGACGAGCTGCTCATTTCCGACACGCTTTGTGATCAGGCGAACGTAGAGGCGCTGCCGGCGCTGACGGTGGATGAGCCGACTGTATCCATGACTTTCCAGGTGAACGATTCGCCGTTCGCTGGCAAGGAAGGCAAGTACGTCACCAGCCGGAACATCAAGGAGCGCCTCGAGAAGGAACTGCTGCACAACGTGGCGTTGCGCGTTGAAGAAGGCGAGTCGGCGGACAAGTTCAAGGTGTCTGGTCGTGGTGAGCTGCACCTGTCGGTACTGATCGAGAACATGCGCCGCGAGAATTTTGAGCTGGCCGTTGGTCGCCCGGAAGTGGTTATCAAGGAAGTGGATGGCGTAAAACAGGAGCCGTACGAAAGCGTTATCGTCGACATCGAGGAGCAGCACCAGGGCCCGATCATGGAACAGATGGGCCTGCGTAAGGGCGATCTGACCAACATGGTGCCGGATGGTAAAGGGCGCATGCGTCTTGAATACACCATTCCTGCTCGCGGCCTGATCGGTTTCCGGAACACCTTCCTGACCATGACATCAGGTACTGGCATCCTGACCTCGACCTTCAGCCACTACGGCCCGATCAAGGTTGGCGATGTAACCAGCCGCCAGAACGGCGTCATCGTGTCCATGGCCACAGGTACCGCCCTGACATACTCACTGGAAACCCTGCAGAGCCGCGGCAAGCTGTTCCTGGATCCGGGCCAGGAGATCTATGAGGGGCAGCTGTGTGGTATTCACAGCCGGGACAATGACCTGGTGGTTAACCCGACGAAGGGCAAGAAGCTCGACAACATGCGTGCCTCCGGCAAGGACGAAGTCATCGGCCTGGTGCCGCCCATCAAGTTCACCCTTGAGCAGGCGCTGGAGTTCATTGACGACGACGAGCTGGTTGAAGTGACGCCGAAGTCCGTCCGGCTGCGGAAGAAGCTTCTGACCGAAAACGAGCGCAAGCGCGCCGGCAAGAAGTAACGTCAGTAAGGGGTCAGATGAACGCTTTCATCTGACCCCGATTTCATTTGCCCCCACTCTATGCCCCTTTCTTTTCGCTTAAGCTAAACTCCCGGTAAATCCTGTAAACGGAGCGTTCCATGCTCACCCTATACCCGGAAATCAAACCCAACGCCCAGCACCGCATTGCGGTTGATCCGCCTCATGAGCTCTACGTTGAAGAAAGTGGGAATCCTGACGGGATACCGGTTCTCGTCGTTCATGGTGGTCCAGGTGGCGGCTGTGAAGACTATCACCGACGTTTCTTCGACGCTGAACGATTCCGGATCATCCTGATGGATCAACGCGGTGCCGGGCGATCTACCCCGCTGGCAGAGCTTGAGGGCAACAGCACGGACAAGCTGGTTGCGGATATGGAAACGGTGCGTTCGTTTCTTGGCATCGACAAGTGGCTTCTGTTCGGCGGAAGTTGGGGATCAACGCTGAGCCTGGTCTACGCCCAAACGCACCCGGAGCGAGTCTCCGGGCTTGTGCTGCGAGGTATCTTCCTTTGCCGTCCCCGGGATATTCACTGGTTTTACCAGGACGGTGCCAGCCGGGTTTTCCCGGACTACTGGGAGGACTTTGAAGCTCAGATTCCGGAAGCTGAACGGGATAATTTGGTCGCAGCCTATTACCGCAAACTGACCAGCACCAATGAACTGGAGCAGATCCAGGCTGCCAAGGCCTGGTCGATCTGGGAGGGCCGGTGCGCGACGTTGCACCCGAACCCCAGGGTGATAGAGCACTTTGGCCATCCCCATGTCGCCATCGCTCTCGCTCGTATCGAATGCCATTATTTCATGAATTCTTCTTTTCTTGAGCCAGACCAGATTCTGCGTGATGCCCACCGCCTGGCGGACATTCCCGGAATAATCGTCCACGGCAGATACGATATGGTCTGCCCTCTGGAGAATGCGCTGGCACTCAGCAAGGCCTGGCCGGAAGCGGAATTCCAGATCATTCGCGACGCCGGCCACTCGGCTTCCGAGCCGGCGATTGTTGATGCCCTCATTCGCGGTGTTGAGTCCGTTGTCGCGAAAACTGAAAAAAGTGCTGGCTGAATCCCGTTTTCAGGGTTGCGGCCCGTAATGGCCACGGATACACTCTTGCCCGACCTTAATGTTCGCCTGTTCAAACGTCCTCAAGGCAGTGAATGAAAGGATTGATCCAGCGAGTGTCGCAAGCCAGTGTTACCGTGGACGGTGAGCAGATAGCCTCGATCGACACAGGCCTTTTGCTGTTGCTGGGTGTGGAAAAGGGAGATAGCGAGCACGAGGCAAGGGAACTTTGCCGAAAAATCCTCACTTACCGTGTGTTTCCCGATGAGGCTGGCCGGATGAATCGTAGCCTGCTGGATATCGGTGGTTCCCTTCTTGTTGTTCCCCAGTTTACTTTGGCGGCGGATACGTCCTCCGGAACCAGGCCGGGCTTCTCTCTTGCAGCGGGGCCGGATGCCGCCAACACGCTGTATGAACGGTTTGTGGTAGAAGCACGTTCCGGTTTGGGGCCGGAAAAGGTGGGTGAGGGCAGATTTGGCGCAGATATGAAGGTCGGGTTGGTGAATGACGGGCCCGTCACGTTCATGCTCGAGACTCGATAACAGAGTGTATAAGTGTTTGCACTATTGTAGTGCGCGGGTGGTCATGCCGGCCTTTAATGGTGCGGAAATGTCCTCGGAGTCGTTGCGATCCAAGGGTTTTTTCAGTCTAAGTTTTGTTGATAAGGGGTTTGTTAAAATCTGGCCTCGGATTTGATATGCAACTGTAACGCAGCTCACGAGCACAAAATTGCATAAATGATTGCGTTTCTGGTGCCAAAAGAGCTAAAAACGCACTGCAGTTAATTTGCAAAATGAGAATGATTGTATTAAAGCATTTTCATCATCCAGAACTTTAAGAAAGTTCGATAAGTGAGTGATCTGTATAGATCTGGAATCTGCCAGATTTATTCGAAAAAGAAGAAAAGTTACTCCTTTGTCATAAAACTAACATAGGGTGATGCAGAATCGGCCTCATCCAGCCTGACTGGTGAAGCCTTACAAAATCGGGATAAGAACCCGTCGCTAAAACCTGAGTTAACTCAAAAAGGAAGGCGCAACATGAAAAAAACGCTCCTCGCATCTGCTATCGCAGTCGCAACGTTCTCTGGCTCCGCGCTGGCCCAGGAAACTATGTCTGCTTCCGAGCTGGCAGCCAAAATGGATTCCATGCCGACCGTGTAAGGTAACATCCAGTACGTTCTGTACCATGACAGCGTCAAAGGCGGAAGCTCTGAAGTTGAGCACGCTGACAACGGTTCCACCATCGGTGTTTAGCACGACCACGAATTCGCCCCTGGCTGACGACGCCAACGACACTGAAACTTCTACCGTAACCTTCCAGGCTCTGCACAACCTGTCTGACCACATGTATGTGTACTTCGAAGGCTACCTCGGTGGCGGTGACGACGGTGTATACGGCGTTGCTGACGAAAGCGAGCGTTCTATCGCTTCCGTTGGTGGTGTTTACTACTTCTGATCAGCCAATCGGCTAATCCTGTAGTATGAAAACCGGCGACCTCAGGGTCGCCGGTTTTTTTGCGTTTATGAATCCCGAAAAATAAGGCATTGGCATGGCAACCGAACTGGAAATCAAGCTCAGTGTTTCTGAGGCCGCACAGGCACAGGCTTTAAAGTGGCTTTCCTCACTTCCTGAAGTCCGAGCTGGAAAAACCAAATCCCTGATCAATCACTATTTCGACACGCCCAATGCCGATCTGAATCGAGCCAAAGCTGCGCTGAGGGTTCGCAAAGCAGGTGATGACTATATCCAGACCCTGAAAACCCGGGGCGAATTCGTTGATGGCGCCCACCGACGCGAGGAGTGGGAGTGGCCTGTATCCAGTCCTGAACTGGCTTTGTCGTTACTGGAAGACACACCGCTGAATGCCGGGTTGGACCTCAGCCGGCTCCAGATTGTGTTTGAAACCAACTTTCAGCGCCAGGTGCTCTGGCTGGAAGAAGGGCAGACTTCCATTGAGATAGCAGTCGATTCCGGCACTGTGGCCGGCAATGATGCCAGGTGGCCGCTCCACGAGGTGGAGTTTGAGCTCAAGAGTGGGGACGACAGCAAGCTGGTGGCTTGGGCGCTCGAGCTGGCCAGGGAAGTGCCGGTTTTCCTGAATCTGGTCAGTAAGGCCGAGCAGGGCTATTTTCTGGCGGGCCTGTATCACCCGGAGCCGGCGCGTAAAAGCGAGGCGCTTTCCATTACCGAATTCCTTCAGGCCTTGAGTGTCTGTTGGTTGCTGGATCAGCCGTTTCCTGCACAGGAATACGACCTGTCGCGCGTCGCAAATGCGGCTGGCGCCGCAGGGTGCGGTGAACTCTGGGAGTGTGTGATGTCTGATCTGGCCACGGGCGCTGCAATTCGTGATCTCGCTGAAGGCTCCACGACGTTGGGTGTCCTCCAGTTACAGCTTGCCACTGCCGGTCAGTAATCGCCGGTTTCCTGATCCGCGGAATGGGCGCGCCACTGCTTCAGGAATGCCCGGTACCGCTCCAGTGCTTCCTGCACCACAGAGACCTCCGGTGTTTCAGAAGATTTAACCAGTACTATCAGCCCCTTGCCTTCGATTTCTTCGTTGGTTGGCGGATGACAGATAACCTCGTCATCTTCATCAATGTAGGCGAGAGCGGTGCCAATGCCATGGCGTACCAGAGCGCTTACGATGTCGGCCCAATTCAGGTCGTCCAGCTGCAAGTCATAACGATGAGGGTGGTCATGCTCGTAGTTGAACATATCTTCCAGCACTTTCTCGGAACCGGGTGCAACCACAGAACGAACCATAATCTCCGGGTATGTTCTCACTGGGCGGAGCACAATGCGCACTCCGAGGGATTTGAAGCGCCCACGGTTCTGGTCGTTTACACACTCGACAATGGTGCGATGGCCCAGATTGATTTCTGTGAGGCGGTGGGCAATATCGAACGTCAGGCTGTCTGAAAATGGGTCCGCTTCGTCTGCGGCCAGCACAATGATATGCCTCGCGCTGCCTGCATGGACGGCCTTCAGCGCCTCTGGATCAAAGCCTGCTCCGTGGTGATGCACCACCCCGATGTCCGAGAGCTCGGTGGGTAGCCCCATTGGAAACTTCCGGGTCAGAATCATGATTGGAATGGTTTCGTACCCTGGAATCTCCCGAATCTGGGAAGCAAATCTCATAAAATACTGGTCGCCGCCGTGCTGGGGCGTGTTAATGATGATGATGTGGTTATTCATTTTATAGATCCACCTTCCCGACAAAATACGTTCCCGGCGGTAGAACCGGTATTCGATATAGTCGCTGACGATCAGTGTCAGCAGCGTAATTGAGGAGATAAACATCAGCACAATGGTGCTGAACCGCCCGATCATCGTCTGGGGTGCGTAATCGCCATAGCCGACCGTTACCAGCGTGGTCATGGTCAGCCAGGCGGCTTCGGAAAGTGATAGGTCCTCGGCCGCCCAGATGATCAGGATCTGAACTAACAGCAACACGCCCAGGATCGCGAACAGGCGCTTCATCCGGCTTCGAATGAGTCCGCCCATGGGCAGGTGGGTTTCCTGATGCTCCGGATTCAGTGGGCGTCGGTTTCTTTGCATCCGTGTCAGGGGCCTGTTCAGTTGCGGAGAAGTTCGTTATACAGTACCGGAAATATAACAGAGAGACAGGGGTTTGCATTATGTCCGAACCATGGCACGGCCTTCCGAAACTGCTGGCTGAGGATGTCGCCGGGTGTTGGAGTTCGGTGTTTCCGGAGGGGGTTCCGGCCTGGCTGACCTCTCCAGAGGGCATGGATGACGCTGTGGTCGCTACTGCGATCTCCCGCAGCCTCTTCCTGCGCCAGACTCTGGAGCGTCATCCAGAGCAGGTTCAGCCCCTGCTGGCGTCCCGTTTACTCACGGAGCCCACGACCCCTGAATATCTCCAGAGCCGATGGCAGGATTATCTGGCAGGCGTCGATGGCGAGCCGGCACTGCACTCGGCCCTCAGGCAATTTCGCATGGAGTCCCAGTTCCGGATTATCTGGCGGGATCTGATGCGCTGGGCCGATCTGGCCGAAACCATGGCGGCGACCAGCGCGTTTGCCGATATCTGCATTGAAGGCGCCCTTGACTGGCTGTACCAGGACGCCTGCGAGCAATATGGCACGCCTCGAGGTGCTGATCCGGTCACCGGCGAAGAGTCCGACCAGAAGATGGTTGTCCTGGGCATGGGCAAGCTTGGTGGCCGGGAGTTGAACGTATCCTCAGACATCGACCTGATTTTTGCCTTCCCCGGAAAGGGCGAAACCGTTGGTGGCCGACGTTCCCTCGACAATCAGCAGTTTTTCGTCCGTCTGGGTCAGCGGCTGATCCAGGCCCTCGACCAGATAACCGCGGACGGATTCGTTTTCCGTGTGGACATGCGCCTGCGGCCTTACGGCCAGAGCGGTGCCCTGGCTCTGAGCTTTGCTGCGCTCGAAACCTACTATCAGGATCAGGGGCGGGACTGGGAGCGATATGCCATGGTCAAGGCCCGTGTGGTCGCCGGCGATCAGAGGGCGGGGAAGGTTCTCATGGAAAGCCTGCGCCCCTTTGTCTATCGGAAGTATATCGATTTCAGCGCTTTTGAATCCCTTCGCAGCATGAAAGCCATGATCGGCCGCGAAGTACGCCGCAAGGGACTGGAAAACAATATCAAGCTCGGCAGCGGCGGTATCCGTGAGATTGAGTTTGTGGTCCAGGCGTTCCAGCTCATCCGCGGTGGTCGTGACCGGGAACTCCAGCAGCGGGAGCTGTTGGTGATCCTGAAGGAGCTGGAAGAACTGGAGCTATTGCCTTCACCGGTGGTCCGTGAACTGCGCGACGCCTATGTGTTCCTGCGAAACCTGGAACATGCGCTTCAGGGTATGGAGGACAAACAGACCCAGCTGCTGCCGGAAGATGAACTGTCCCAGGCACGGGTTGCTACGATCATGGGATTTGACAGCTGGCAGGGCTGTGAACAGAGCCTCAGGGAACATTGTGAGCGGGTGGCGACCCATTTTGCCAATATCATTGCCACCGAAGACGAAGAAGACGAGGGGCAAGAGTCGCTTGAAGAGGGCTGGTTTGAACTCTGGTTGGCAGAAACGGAAGACAGTGCAGCGGTTGACTGGCTGAGGTCCCGGGGCTACGAAAACCCCGAAGGCACCTTGGCGGAGTTGGCAGAACTGCGTGACAACCGGACGGTACAGACGCTCCAGACTCAGGGTCGCAAACGGCTGAATCAATTCATGCCCATGCTGCTGGAGGCGCTCACCCAGGTGGATAATCCCTCGGAGACCCTGTCTCGCGTGTTGCAGCTGGTCGAGGCCATCTTGCGGCGAACGGCCTATATGGTGTTGCTGCTGGAAAACCCGGGCGCCTGTACCCAGCTGGTCCGTTTGTGCAGTGAAAGTCCCTGGATTGCGAGGCAACTGGCGGAAACGCCGTTGCTGCTTGATGAACTGCTGAACGCCGAAAGCCTCTATCATCCGCCGGCCAAGGCTGAGTTGCAGGACGATCTGCGCCAGCAGATGCTGCGGATTCCGTTTGAGGATCTGGAAGACCAGATGGAATCTCTGCGTCACTTCAAAAAAGCCCACATCCTGCGGGTAGCGGCGTCGGAGCTCAAAGGTACTCTGCCGTTGATGAAGGTCAGTGACTACCTGACCTGGATCGCCGAGGTGGTCCTGGACCACGTGGTGGATGTTGCCTTCGCCAATCTGGTCAGCCGCCACGGCTACCCACGAAGGGAAGATGGTTCCGCCTGCGAGACCGATTTCGCCATCATTGGCTATGGCAAGCTGGGTGGTATAGAGCTTGGGTATACCTCCGATCTTGACCTGGTCTTCGTCCACAAGGCCGATCCGGAACTGGCCACCGATGGCGAAAAGCCCATCGATAATGCGGTTTTCTACACGAGACTGGGCCAGCGGATTGTCCACATCCTGAACACCCAGACGCCGTCTGGTCAGCTCTATGAAGTGGACATGCGTCTCCGGCCCTCCGGCAACTCAGGCCTGCTGGTCAGTACGCTGCAGGCGTTCGACAAGTATCAGCGTGAAGATGCGTGGACCTGGGAGCATCAGGCGCTGGCTCGCGCCCGAGGCGTGGCGGGTTGCAAGGAAACGCTCGAAGCCTTCGAAAGCATCCGGCACGATATTCTCTGCCAGCAAAGGGACCGTGACGCGCTTCGCAAGGATGTCGTCGACATGCGGGAAAAAATGCGGACCAGTCTGGGCACACCGGAGAGCCGGCAGGCCGAGGTATTCCATATCAAGCACGATACCGGCGGCATCATTGATATCGAGTTCATCGTCCAGTACCTGATGCTGGCCTGGTGTGCCGATCATCCGGAACTGACCCAGTGGTCCGACAATATCCGTCAGATGGAAGAGTTGGGAAAGGCCGGTGTGATGGCTGTGGAAGATGCTGAAAAGCTCCGGGAAACCTTCATCGCCCTTCGCTCTACTATTCACCGACGGGCGCTGCAGAATCTGAATAGCCAGGTCGATGGCGATGCCTTCACAGAGGAGCGTGACTACATCCGCGCCATGTGGAAAAAAGTGATGATTGATGCCTGAGGCAAATTCAATTCCGGCAGATTTTCCTGCTAGAATGCCGGTTCCCCCGAAAAACGCTTTTTTAGGAGCAATGAAGAATGTCGATGGCTGATCGCGATGGCGTTATCTGGATGGATGGTGAGATGGTTCCCTGGCGGGATGCCAAGACCCACGTCCTGACTCACACCCTGCATTACGGCCTGGGCTGTTTTGAAGGTGTGCGGGCCTATAATACCGCGAATGGCCCGGCCATTTTCCGCCTGAAAGAGCACACAGATCGTCTTTTCCGTTCCGCCCACATCCTGAACATGAAGATGCCGTTCAGCAAGGACGAGATCAACGAGGCCCAGCGTGCAGCGGTACGGGAAAACAATCTTGACGAAGCCTACCTGCGCCCAATGGCGTTTCTCGGTTCCGAGGGTATGGGGCTCAGGGCTGATAACTTAAAGGTGCACGTAATGGTTGCGGCCTGGAGCTGGCCTTCCTACATGTCACCGGAAGCGAAGGAAATGGGGATCAAGGTGCGCACGTCCTCCTACACCCGCCACCACGTCAATATCACCATGTGCAAGGCCAAGGCGAACGGCAACTACATCAACTCGATGCTGGCCCTGAACGAGGCCATTTCCGGTGGTGCCGAGGAAGCCCTGCTGCTGGACAACGAAGGGTACGTTGCCGAAGGCTCCGGAGAAAACATTTTCATCATGCGTGATGGTGTGCTGCATACGCCTGAACTCACCTCCTGCCTGGAGGGTATTACCCGTGCCACGATCATGGATTTTGCGCGTGAGCTCAACATTCCGATCAAGGAGCGCCGGATTACCCGCGATGAGGTCTACATCGCCGACGAAGCCTTCTTCACAGGCACAGCGGCCGAGGTGCTGCCGATCCGCGAACTGGATGGCCGTGTGATCGGTGCCGGCAAGCGTGGCCCGGTGACCGAGAAGCTTCAGTCTATGTACTTTGATGCAGTCAAGGGCAAGCTGGCCGAGCACAGCGGTTGGCTGACCCACGTAAAAGGCTGATTCCAGAATAACCGCAGGCCGCCGTTTGCTGTTTCAGCCCGGCGGCTTTGTTGTTTAACACACCCTGTTTACTGGCGGGACGAGCAAATGGCAGACGTTATCAAGGTACCGGTATCTTTTGGCGAGGTGCTGGACAAAATCACCATTCTCGAAATCAAGTCCGAGCGCATCAAGGATGAAACGAAGGTCAAGAATGTCCGGCTTGAGCTTGATGAGCTGAGCGCTACCTGGGACCAGGCGGTAAAGGACAAGGCTGCTGAAATCGCCGATCTCCGCAAGCAGCTGAAAGCGGTCAACGAAGAGCTGTGGGTGATTGAAGACGATATTCGGGATCAGGAAGCCGCCCAGGACTTTGGCGCGAGATTTATTGAGCTGGCACGCGCTGTATACGTCACCAATGACAAGCGCGCTGCGATCAAAAAAGAGGTCAACCTGGCCCTGGGGTCTCGTTTCGTGGAAGAGAAGTCCTACCAAGACTACACCGCACGGAAGTGAAATTTTGGGTCAGATGAACGCTTTCATCTGACCCAGCTTTCAGCTTTGGCCACCGGGTTAACTTCAACCCACCGATCCAGCATATTCGTGGCATCTGCAACCGTGATCAGGTCCATCGCCCCCTCGAACTCTGCTTTCGCCCCCCACCGGGCCTGTTCCACCGTTTTGCCGGTAAACTTCTCCAGTGCTTCAGGATACCGGTTCACACACCAGTCCAGAGAATTATAGGGCCCGGAGCGGTAAGGATTGCTTGCGGCAAACAACCCAAGGACATCGGTGCCCACCGCACTGGCGATATGTGCCGGCCCAGTATCGGGCGCTACCACGAGGTCGGCATGGGTCATTAACGCTGTCAGTTGCTTCAGGGTGTCCTTGCCGCAGATGTTGTGCGCTTTTTCCTTCATTGCGGCTTCGATGGCGGCGCAGTACTCGGCCTCGAACGGGGCGGGGCTGCCCACCAGAATCACCTTCATACCGTGCTTCTGAATCGCGTGATCAGCCAGCTGTGCGTAACGCTCAGCGGGCCAGTTACGCAGTGTGTGGCTGGCACACGGACTTATTACAAGGTTCTTGCGGTCATTAGCCAGTTGCTCGCGCGCAAACTCATGGTCTGAATCCTTCAACGGAATCTGCCAGCGCGGCGGCGCGGCCTTGAGGTCCAAAGGTTCGAGGAAGCTGGCAAGGCAGTCTCGCACGTGCTGCTTCGGTGCCGGTTTGATCCGGTGGTTGATAAACAGGCTGTGCAGATCCTTGCTGCGGGCCTTGTCATAGCCAATTCTGACTCTGGCCGGAATGCAGGCAGCGGCGAGGTTGGCTCGGAAAGCCACCTGCATGTGAAGCAGCGCGTCAAACTTGCGATCCGTCATTTGTCTGCGAAGCTCAGCGTAGCCTTTGCGACCAGTCTTTTTGTCGAAAATAATGAACTCAACGCCGGGCAGATCGCCAACCAGCTTGGCTTCGATCTTGCCGATAACCCAGGTAATCTTCACGCCGGGAAGCTGCTCCTGGAGGCTCAGTACGACAGGTATTACGTGAGTCACGTCGCCGATGGCGGACAGGCGAAGAATGCAGATGGAGTTCATCAGATATTGATCCGGTTCAGGTTGTGGCCTGGTGCTGTGGAGCTTTGTCGGCAATCATTGGTAAACTGGCCGTCATTCTAACTTACTCGCGCGTTTCCGTCCCGGCGTGAGTGGGTAGTACGTGCCTTCTTTCAATTTCGGTGACCGGGGGCCCAGCATGGTGGAGTCTGAAATCTGTATCCGGGAAAGGGCTTCGGCAATGCTGATTCACCCGGATTACGAGGGCAGGGTTACCGAGGACTGGTTCAATTCCGCCTCTTGGGGCAATCAAGCCCGCCCGGTAAGCAGCGGGGGCCGCGGCGGCGCCTGGTTTTTGCAGGCCGGAGAGGACAGACTGGTGCTTCGAGAATATCGCCGGGGCGGGTTGATGGCGAAATTTGCGCGATACGCCTATGCCTTCACCGGCGAGGAGTATGTGCGGTCCTTTGCAGAGTTCCGGTTGCTCAACAAACTGGTTAGCCAGGGGCTTCCCGTACCCTGTCCTGTTGCGGCCTGGTATCGCAAACTGTCGCCAATTCAGTACCGGGCCGCCATCATCATTGAACGGTTGGAGAACACTACGCCCCTGGCTGACCTTATCTCGGAGCTGGACAATGAGGCGTGGACGTCCATTGGAGAAACCATTCGTCGATTTCACGACGCCGGCGTCATGCATGCGGACCTGAACTGCTTCAATGTACTGGTCCGGGGCAACGAATACTTTCTGATTGATTTCGACAAGAGCAGGTTGATGACTGGTAGTGCCCCGGCGCGCTGGAAAGAGGCCAATCTTGATCGCTTCTCGCGATCGCTGGTAAAGGTGGCCGGAGAAGACGCACGGGCAAAAACCTGGAGTTATTTCATGAACGGATACAACAGGGGAATGGCCACTTGACCAATCCACAACAGGGCGGATCGCTTCCGTCGATACTTTGTCTTACGGATGCCTGTGATCGTCCGGAGACTGAACTCTTTATCGGGCTCAGAAAGGCCGGGTTCGACGTCGACGTCATGTGTAACCCCAAGGGCCGGAACTATCAGCGTCTTGTCGACGAGGGCATGGTTGCCTGCCCCATGGCCTTGAAGAACCGCTTTGACAAAGAGGGCACCGAGTCCATCCGCCAACAACTGGCCAAGAAAAACTACGAGGTCATTCATGCCTATAATCCCCGGGCCCTGGCCTGCGGATTACGGGCTTCCCGGGGCACGGATATCAAGATCGTCGCCTATCGTGGTGTGATCGGTAACATCAGTTTTCTCAATCCGGAATCCTGGATTACCTTCCTGCATCCTCGCGTCAGCAAGATTGTCTGTGTCGCTGATGCCATCAAGGATTACCTGGCCAGCCTCCGGTTTCTGTGGATGCACATTCCTGAACGGAAGCTTCAGAGAATCTACAAAGGGCACGACCTGGACTGGTATCAATCGCCTAAGGCCGACCTGACACAGTTTGGTGTTCCGGAAGATGCCTTCGTGGTGTGCTGCACCGGGAGAAATACCCCGAGAAAAGGCTTCGATGACCTGATTGAAGCGATCGATAAGCTGCCTGAGGATGTAGATATACATTTGCTGCTGGTGGGAGACGTTATTGATAACGAAGAGATTCAGTCGCAGGCCGCTGCCACTTCTCACCCCGAGCGGATTCACTTTACAGGTTACCGCAACGATGCGCCGGCCATAGCGGCGGCCAGTGATGTGTTTGTGCTTCCCTCGAAGGAAAGGGAAGGACTGCCCCGTGCCGTCATCGAGGCGATGGTCTACGGAGTGACGCCGGTAGTGACCAGTGTTGGCGGTATGCCGGAGCTGGTGGAAGATGGCGTCAGCGGTATTGTGGTTGAACCGAAAAATGCTCCCGGGCTTTCAGCGGCTATTGAGCGGCTTTACCGCGATCGTGAATTGGCGGCCTCTCTTGGGCAGGCTGCGAGGCAACGGATAGCCCGGCATTTTCACACCTCACAGACCGTCACTGAGACGGGTGAGCTATACAAATCGCTGACGGGCAGGGCTTGAATGCGCCGGTACCTGTTTTTTGTAAACCAACCCTATTCCTATTCAATACTGCGACCGCTGCAGGAAGAGATACGGCGCCGGGGCGATGAGGCTGCCTGGTTCGTCGCCGGGTGCTCAACAGCTCCACTTCAGGCCGATGAGCGCCGTCTCGTTTCCGTAAAAGAGGTCATGGATTACAACGCGGATGCGACCTTCGTTCCCGGTGATTGGGTGCCCTACTTTTTTCCCGGAATCAAGGTTGAGGTATTCCATGGCATGGCGCGCAACAAGCGGGGCCATAGCAGCGAAGATGAAAGTGACCATTACCGAATTCGGGGATGGTTCGATCTTTACTGTACGCATGCCCTTAAAGACACGGAAAAGTTCCGTGAACTGGCCGAGCGGTACCAGCATTTCGGGGTTGCTCACACAGGTTGGCCAAAGCTCGATCCATTGCTGTCGCGGAATGAAATCGGGAAGAGAAACCGTCTGGAAAATGAGTTGCCGGTTGTTTTTTACGCTTCAACGTTCAGCCGGTCCGTTACGTCAGCTCCGGATTTGGTGGAGAAGATCGGCGAGCTCTCCAGAAGTGGTCGCTGGAAGTTCATTGTAACGCTTCATCCGAAAATGGATCCGGCGGTTGTGGATCAGTATCGCAATCTGAGCGGCGAGAACCTTCGCTTTGTCGAAAGCGATGAGGATTTGTTGCCCCTGCTTCCTGAGGCGGATGTGATGCTTTGCGATACTTCGTCCATCATGTTCGAATTCATGTTCCTTGATCGCCCGGTGGTCACATTCAGAACCAAAATGCCGGGGCCCTATCTGATCGATGTCCAGGAAGTGGCGAACGTTGAGAAAGCTCTGGAAGAGGCGGTGCAGTATCCCGATCCGCTGATGACAGAAACGCGAGCTCTTTGCGACCAGTTGCACAGTTTCCGGGATGGTCGTTCCAGCAAGCGGGTTCTTGATGCGGTCGAGGACTTCCTGATCAACAAGCGTAGCCAACTCAAGCCAAAGCCGATAAACCTGTTACGCAAACTGAAAGTCCGGCGCCGGTTGCGGAAGGAACTTGCACGCATGGCACCTGAAAGCTCAGGATAGACCAAGCAAAGATCCCGACCAGGAAACGAACGATTTGATCAGCGCCGCAAGCCCAATCAATGTCTTTGTTGCGAGTACGCCCCTGCAACTGATCAGTTGCTCCGAGGCTCGTTACCACTATGGCTGCAGCTCCGAAAAAACACTGCTCATCATTGCTAGACCTGATAATCGCGAGACCGAGGGACAAATGGCTTTCCTGGCCGAGGCGTTGGGCTGGCAGGGCATCGAAACCATCTATCTTAAAAAGAGTTCCTTTTACCTTCGTCTGGGGTCAGTTGCCAGGAGTCTCTCAAAGCGAACTATTGAGAGGTTGTTTATCGGAAACAAATCCAGCTGGATTCACGAAGTGTTTTATCGGGGATTCGACAGCGAACAGCTGATTTTCGTGGATGACGGCCTGGCAACAGTAACCTATTACCATGCAATTCACGACGAGGGCATCGCCTCCCGGATTTCACCGGCCAAGAAGCGACTTTTGCGAACCATGGGGATCAGGATCCATCGTGTTGTTCCGGAGGTGATCGCATTCTTCACCTTCTTTCCGTTACCGAACTCCGAGCTTGTCCAGGTGCGTGTTCACGATTTCCCGGTGTTTCGTAAAACTTTCAAAAAAACGCCCTGTGACAATAGCCAGACGCCCATGGTCGGGTTCCTTGGCCAACCCTTTGGTGGTGAGGATCGGCTTCAGCAATTGAAACTGCAAATCCAGCACGTGGTGGAGCGTCATCCTGATAGCCGCGTGGTGTACTTCATGCACCGAAAGGAAAGCAGGGAAGAGTTGGAGGCTTTGCTGGCGGAATTTCCGCTCGAGATACGGCAGGCCGGTCGTCCGATCGAGGTCGAAGTGGCCCTGTCCGGGGAAATCTATCTCGCTTTCTACAGCTTTGCTTCAACCGCTCTGTTTACCCTGAAAAAGATATTCCCGGAAATCCGGGTGTTCCAGATCGATGATGCCGCTCTGGGCGCCCGGCTCCCTTACTATGACGAAATAAGGCGTATGTTCGGGAGCGTCGGCGTGGAAACGACGCTCCTTCGGGGGTCACGACTTTTCGAAGCGGGCCGGCCGGTCCAGAGTCCATAACCCTGCATATTTGTTGAACGTTACCTGTGCGTAAGTCACAGCGGTAAGATAGCCCACAGCACCGTCCAGAAACCCGAACCGGATAAAGTACACCTGCACGAATGTCATCAGGCCCCGCAGGGTGGGGTAGATCATGGTGCGGGTCTTCTTGCCTTTGCGATGTTTCTCCAGTGAGCCAAGCCATGCGTACTTGGCGCTTTTTTCCAGCGAGTGGCCGAAATCCCTGTGTGTATAGTGTGTCAGGCGGCCCCTTAGGGTTTTGATCTTGCGTCCGGACGGAATCAGTATCCGCTCGTGTACGAGGGCGTCCGAAAAGCTTACTCCCTCGCGACGGAACAGCCGGAGGGGGGCTCGGCCGCTGCGCCCGAAATCCAGGCGGCTGCCGTAGATCGTTACGGCCCAGGGAAGCTTGTACGCGTCCGCGTCAGGATCTGCCAGGTGATCGTTGATCTCCCTTGCCAGCTCGGGTGTGACACGCTCATCGGCATCCAGTGACAGCACCCACTCTCCTGTCGCTTTCTCGAGAGCTCGCTGTTTCTGGATGCCAAAGCCAGGCCAGTCTGTGACTTCGACAACATCTGCAAGCTCTCTGGCCAGTTCCACCGTTCTGTCAGTACTGCCGCTATCCAGAACGATAATTTCGTCGGCAACCAGCCTTGCGGACTTCAAGCAGTCGGTGATGTGGTCTTCTTCGTTTTTCGTGATGATAGTGGCAGACACCTTGCGGGCCCTGTTTCGAACATAGGACGCACTCAACTCTGTAAACATGGCCGAGGCGATGGAGCTAACAGCCAGCAGATAGAAGGTGAGGAACAAAGTCCGATTGAAGGTGGCTTCGGTCAGGCCAAAGAAAAAGTATCCAAGGGATACCATGCAGCCAGCCGCCGCAAGGTGCGCCGTGGCTGCGTGGCGGCTGGACAGGTTTCTGCCAAAGATGGCCAGCGGAATGAAAATAAGCAGGGCCCAGCTGAGAATGCCGGGAATACCGCTGGTTGCGGCATTGTTCAGCAGATCGTTATGCGCATGCCCCGTGCAACAGTCCAGGAAATGCTCTGGCAGATTGCCCGCGGCAACTTCCGATTCTATGCGGTGGGTATAGCCACCAAGGCCAGCGCCCGACCAGGGGCTTTCTCTGAGCATGTTCAGCGCCTGCCCCCAGACCTCCAGACGAATTTCCATGCCGGAGTCCAGTTGGCCATCATGTAGCAGTCCATTGAGCGAGCTGGACATGCGGTCGCTGGTAATAATCGCGCCGGCGACGAGCATTGGCACGACAATCAATCCGGCAATTCGAAGTCTTTTACCGACTAGTGGTGTCAGCCCAACCAGAAGGAAGGGTAGAGCTACCAGATTGCTGCGGGTTTCCGACAACATGGAAATGAGAACGGCCGCCGTTCCACCGATAAAAAACAGTACCGCCAGGCCCCCCCTTTTTTTCCGGACAAAAAACATGGCAGCGACGATCGTCAACATGCCCCCCAGGAGGGCGAGATTGCCAAAGCTGATAGGGTTGATTCCACCGCCAAAACGGGAATTCAAGACCTGACCAAGCGCGCCCTGGCGGGCAGCAATGGTCACCAGAAAAATCCCGATGACAGACACGGCTACCAGTCCGATGGCGGCGAAAGTCGTGCGGGCGCCAATCCGTGCATAGCTGATGGCAACAATCAGGGGCCAGAACAGGATGAACCGGGCGTGCGTGCCCAGGGTTTTTCCACCCTCGTAATCAAACCCTTCAAGGGCCCAGGACAGAAAACTCACCAGCACGAAGAACCAGAAGGAAAAGTGAAGCAGCCTGAGCTCTTTGGGTTTGTCCCAGCCGTCTTTATACAAAGATTTGCGGGCACTGAGCACCATTCCGGCAATCGCTAGCAAGAGAGTCGCGCCGGCCAGGATGCTTGAGGACAGGAGCGCGCCGCCGAGCCCGATGATCAGCAGCGCATGAAAGGCGAGTCTGGGGTTCAACATACTCGGTCCGGATTATAGGGGTTGATTTCGCCGGGCGGCCGATGTCGCATACGCTTGTATTCCCATTGATACTGCTCGGGGATTTCTCGCACGCATTGCTCAATCGCGTGATTCATGGCACTGGTCGCGGCAACAGGATCCTTGTCACCGAGGCCCGGGCCGGTCTCACGTACAACGATCCGGAACCCGGAAGCGTCGGGCAGGCGCTCGGCATAAGTAATCAGCACGTTGGCACCGGTGCGCTGAATCAGCTTGGATACGAGAGTCATGGTTTTCACTTCCATGCCGAAGAAAGGCGCAAAGGCGTTGCCCTTTCCGCGGGGCGACTGGTCCGGCAGGATTCCGGCAACCCCGCCTTCCCGAAGAATCGAGGCGAGCCTGGCCAGGCCGCGGCGGTCGCCCCGGACCAGCTCCGAGCCAAGTCGCCCGCGTACCTTGATCATGTAGTCCTCGAACTCGGGCATATTCGGCGGACTATAGAGCGCTGCCATTTTGTAGCGTGAGGAAAAGAACAACCCGGCGAGCTCCCAGTTACCGAGGTGCGGCGCCAGGAGAATCAGGCCTTTGTCGCCGGCCATGGCCTCGTCGATAAGATCCAGGCCTTCGGTTTCCCGGATCAGGCCAAGGCATTTCTCCACCGGCCACTCCCACATCAAGGGCACCTCGAGCATGGTCATGCCGGTCTGGGCCAGGGATCTCTTTGACATAACCGCGCGTTCGGTGTCTGAAAGTTCGGGGAGGCAAATGGACAGGTTAATGTCGGTTACTTGGCGAGATTTGGTGGGCAATCGCCATACCAGATAACCGACGAAACGACCTACCCTCTGGGCACCGGCAAGGGATAGCCAGCCGGCAATCCTGAGCAGCCCGGCGATGATGAAATACTTGAGCTTGCTCATTTCCTACCGTACCGATCCTCGTAACGAACAATGTCGTCTTCACCCAGGTAAGAGCCGGACTGAACTTCGATCAGTTCCAGGTCGATGACGCCCGGATTCTCCAACGAGTGCACCTGACCAACCGGAATGTAGGTGGACTGGTTCTCGGTGACCAGGTAGGTTTTCTCGCCGTTGGTGACCCGGGCCGTGCCGCTTACCACGATCCAGTGCTCGGCGCGATGGTGATGCATCTGCACGGAGAGCTTGGCGCCGGGTTTCACAGTGATGCGTTTGACCTGATAGCGGGCACCGTTGTCGATGGAATCGTAGACGCCCCAGGGGCGGTAGACTTCCCGATGGTTCATGTGTTCGTGGCGGCCATCGGTTTTTATCCGTTCCACCACGGTTTTGACGTCCTGAACACTGTCTTTATGGGCGACCAGCAGGGCATCCTTGGTTTCGATAACCACCAGGTTGTCCACACCAACGGTGGCCACCAGCCGGCTATCGGCACGGATCAGCGTGTTGGCGGTGTTATGGGTGATCACGTCGCCGGTCAGGCTGTTGCCGGCCGCGTCCTTGTCACTGACTTCCCATAGCGCGGACCAGGAGCCAATATCGCTCCAGCCGGCATCCAGGGAAACCACGGCGGCCTTGTCGGTCTTCTCCATGACGGCGTAGTCCACCGAGTCTGACGGGCATTCGGCGAAGCGTTCGGCGTTGATTCGCGTGAAGTGCAGGTCATCGGCGGTGTCTGCGATGGCGGCACGGCACGCGGCCAGGATATCAGGGCGATGGGCTTCCAGCTCCTCGAGGTACTGACGGGCACCAAACAGGAACATTCCGCTGTTCCAGAGGTACTCTCCGGAATCGAGGTAACCATTGGCGGTCGCCTGGTCCGGCTTTTCGACAAACTTGTCCACCAGGTAGCTGTCAGGGCCCAGTTCGGTGCCTCGATGAATGTAGCCGTAGCCAGTTTCAGGATGGTTAGGGACAATGCCGAAGGTGACCAGCTTCCCTTCCCGCGCCAGCGGAATGGCTTTCTTCACCCCTTCCTGAAAGGCGGTGACGTCCTTGATCAGGTGGTCGGCTGCCAGCACCAGCATCAGGGGATCATCGGCACCGCTTTCTGCAGCCTCGGTCAGCTGCAGCGCTGCCAAGGCAATCGCCGGCGCCGTATTCCGGCCACAGGGCTCCAGAATGATCCGCGTATCCTCGTGGCCGGATTGCCGCATTTGTTCCGCAGCCAGGAACCGGTGTTCCTCGTTGCAGATCAGAAGAGGGTTTGCTGCGTCCATGCCCTCAAGCCGCGCAACGGTGGCCTGCAACATCGACAGGGGGCCGTTGGTCAGTTTCAGGAACTGCTTCGGATTCAGCTGGCGCGACATCGGCCAAAGGCGTGAGCCGGTACCGCCAGCCATAATGACGGGGTGAATCATCTGTACACTCCGGGCTTGAGTTAGAGAATGCCAAGAAAAACATCAAAATCAGGCGCGCCATCTTATCATAAGGCAACCATGATATTGTTTTGACCAGTCCGTAAACTGATTGCCCGATACCAGGAATTTTGATGAAGCTACCGTTATCCGTTTATTACATCACCCAGGATGAAGAACTGCGATTGCCGGAATCCCTCGCAAAGGTTTCCGGCTGGGTTGATGAGATTATCGTAGTCGATTCCGGAAGTATTGACCGAACCCGTGACATTGTTGAAGCGGCGGGTGCCCGTTTTGTTCATAACGACTGGCAGGGGTTTGCCTGCCAGAAAGCCTTTGCTGCAAGCCTTTGTCGTAATGACTGGGTGCTGGACCTGGATGCGGATGAGGTGCTATCGGACGAGCTTGTGGCCAACATCCAGGACCTGTTTTCAAAGCCGATTGACCCGGCCATTGCGGGATTCCGGATGCGCTGGGTGCTGTCCCAGCCGGATCCCCGGCATCCGTTCCGCCATGATAAATCGAAGAAGATCCTCAGGCTCTACAATCGTAACAAGGCAGTGATTGAGCCCGAAAAAGACAGCAACAATGACCGGCCGCAGGTGAAGGCTGGCCGGGTTGTGGATTTAAAGGGCGATGTGTTGCACCGCACGCTGATTTCTCTGGAGCAGATGGAGCGCAAGTACTGCCAGTTGTCGACGGAGCAGGCCCGCTTTATCGCCGCAAAGGGACGGCGAATTTCCAGCCCCCGCCTGTTTGCCGAGTTTCCCCTGAAGTTCCTGAAATATTACCTGCTGCACCGCCAGATCCTGAACGGTTGGTTTGGTCTAAGCGTTGCCATTACCGCAGCCAACAGGAACTTCATGCGCTTGGCCAAGGCTCGGGAGATGCAGATGCTATCCGAATTTGAGAGGGAAAATACCCGGTAGGTCTCTGCCGAATACAGCGGACATCAGGTGCCTCGTTGCTCGCCCATTGCCCTCAGGTACAGCGCTTCCGTTTGCTCCCCCATGGCGTTGATCGTGAGAGTTTTACGGGCAAAATCCATGGCGGGCTGCTCGCTCTGTTTCAGTGTTTCCAGATCAGAGAGCGCTCGTGTTATCAGTTCGGCAAGGTCCCGATCCCGATGCCCTGCGCTGAGAGACGATTCTGGAAGAATATCCCGCGGTCCGGACACCGGAGTGGAGACCACTGGGCAACCACTGAGAAGGGACTCCGCCAGTACATAGGGAAAGCCTTCCCGTTCGGAACTGATCACCGTCAATTCGGCCTTGTCATAGACGGGCGCCAGATCCTCCCTGAACCCTGCCAGAGTGACCGACTGTTCCAGTTTAGACTGACGGATGAACTTTTCCAGCTGTGACCGTTGGCTGCCCTCGCCGAAAATAGTGAGATGGCAGCGATGAGTGGAGTCGCCGAGCATGGCCCATGCTCGGATCAGCGCATCAAAACCTTTAACGGTTTCGAGTCGTCCCACGGCGATGACATTGGTGACTCCTGACGGTAGCTTCGGGCCGTCGTCAGTTTTAATTCCTTGGCCCTTGCAGTTCACGCCGTTATAGATCAAGTGTTTTCGGGGATGTCGCAGGGCTGCCAGAATTTGGGGGCTTACGGCAATGACCTCATCAAGTCGATCAAATGCCTTATGGTTGGACTTGGTGCCGTGCACCGTGCCGATTCGCACGCGGACAAGGTTTCCGGTTTTCGCCGCGAGTTGTGCAGCCTTGTTGCCTTGGGCGTGCAGAATATCAGGTGCTATTTCTCGAAGTCGCCGGCGGAGGGCCAGTTGGAGCCAGAGGTTCCGTCGCCCCAGTTGAACGGGCAGCGCATGAAAGTGGATGCCGGAATGAAATCTATCCCGGTAGTCTTTGTGAGCCACTACATGGACGCAATGCCCCCGTCTGGCCAGGTTGGCTGCCAGATCGGCGGTGTGTTTTTCCATGCCGCCCCAGGTTGTGCCGGGCGTGGCAATCAGAAGGGCGATCGTAAATCGGGGCGGTGAGGTCATGATCGACTTGCGGCATTCTGAAGCACCGTCTCGTAAACGGCCAGGCTCGCTTCTGTTTGTGCCTCCAGGCGGAACCGGTAGGGGATCTCAATGGCCGGAGGCCCGGCATCCAACATCCGGGAAACGGCCTTTGCGAACTCCTCCACGTTATCCGGCGCCACCAGGCCTTCCCGGAAGCACGCCTGCAGTGTTTCCGCCGCCCCGCCACGATTATAGGCCACGACCGGTGTTCCCGAAGCCAGGGCTTCGGTCACTGTCCGGCCAAAGGGTTCCGGTTTGGTGCTCATATGGCAGACCACATCGGCGAGCAGGTACAGCGTGGTCATGTCATTGCGCTGGCCGAGAAAGCTGACCTTGTCGGTCAGGTCCAGGCGTGCCCGCTCCTTTTCCAGTTCATCCAGGAAGTGCTCTTTGCCGGGCTCCGCGCCACCGACAATGATGCCATGGCAATCGGGCCGCTCGCGCACCAGCTTCGCCATCATGGCCAGGAAATCCAGTTGGCCTTTCCAGCGGGAAATCCGTCCGGGCATCATGATGATTTTCTTGCCGGCAAGCTGCGGATACTGACGGAACCAGCGGTCCAGCCATTGCTGGCTAAGTTCACGTTGGTGGAACGCATCCACATCGACACCACGCTGAATAACCGTCAGCTTCTCCGCCGGAACGGGGTAGTTGTTCATCACGTAGTCCCGCACACACTGGGACACAGCAATGATGTGATCGGCGCGGGTCATGATGGCGCTGTAGGGTGTTACCGAATACATGCCGTGGAATGTGGACACAACCGCCGGGCGTTCCCGTTTCGGGATGCTTTTCAGAGCCAGGAAGATAATCCAGGCGGGCATGCGCGAGCGGACATGAACGATGTCCGGCTTCAGTTCAAGAAGCAGTTTTCGCATCGGCAGGATTTGCCCGAAGGACGCCGGATTTTTCCGGTGAATCGGCATGAAAATATGCTTTGAACCCTGTCCCCGCAGTTGTTCCGCCATGGGTCCGCCCTTGGAGACGACAAAGGATTCGTGGCCGCGTTTGACGAGGTCTGCAGCGAACTCTACGGTACCTCTTTCTACACCGCCGCTGTACAGCGCTGGAAGTGCCTGAAGAATTCTCAAGGCTGGGCCCCCTTGGGCAGGCGTTGATTGGTTTTGTGGCTCTTTGGCAGTAACCCGTTTTCGATGACCCATAGGGCTGCGCGATTGGCTTCCCAGAGCGACTGGTTGTGGTCGGCCCTGCCGGCCATGACGCTGGCGTGATCCGTCCACTTGGCAACATAGCCGTCCCGGACCAGCCGTTCCACTCCGTCCACGACCCGGCTGCCGGGTCTCGCCGCCAACTCGAAAAGGCCCGTTGGCACTCCGGAGGTTGCCGCCTCGCAAACCATGGACATGCTGTCGGGAGTCACCCAGACCGCCCGTGAGGCGGAAAGTTGATGGCTTAGCCAATCCTCGTGGGTCTGCTGGGGGTGAACAACGGTGATCCGCACTCCGGCCATGTCGTCGAGGCGGTCCTGCAGGGGCTCCGGTGTTCGCCGTGAGGTGCTGATGGTCCAGCGCCAGTCAGGGTACTGACCGATCAGGTGGGATATCTGGCCCAGGACGACATCGTCGTCCCAGTCGAAGTGCGGCGAAGGCCCGCCTATGAGTAATAACGCTTCCCGTTTCTCGGTGATTCTGGCCAGGGGTGTGATGGTGTTCAGAACGCCTTCGGTTAACAGCACCCGCGGGCCTGGTTGGACGCGATCATGGGCTGGAATCAGGGCGCCGCTGACCAGAGACAGCGGAAACGCGGGCTTCATGATGACCAGCGTTCGGGTCCCGCGACGTTTTCGCAGCGCAAGCAGTAATCGATGCGTGCCGGACCCTGCCGCGACGACAAGATCGGGGCGAGGCAGTGACGCCTCCATACGTGGCGAAGAGGCCAGCAATGCCCGCCACAGAGGTACCTCTACGGTGGAGGCATCAACCCAGTAGGTGCTTGCTCCCGCCAGGACGCGAAGCCGGTTGCCAAGCCCCTTCAGCTGATTCCGGTGACCCGGCTTGTTGTCGGTCAGAAGCCACACCACCGGAGTGGATGCATCCTGCGTTCTGGGCTCGGGTTTGGCCATGGTGTTCCGGCATGTATTGCCGGCCTCCGTGTTGCCTGAGTTCGTTATTACCGGCGTTTGTAGAATCCCGGATCGTTCTCATCAGGGCGGGTCTTGAAGCGCCGGTGCATCCACAGATATTGATCCGGGGCGCGCCGCACTTCTCGCTCGATAGTCTGGTTGATCAATGTTGCATCCTGAAGATCGTCCCCGCTGGGAAAGCTCTCAAGGGCAGGATGGAAGTAGATGTCGTAACCCGGACCATCGTCACGTCGGAAATGACTGAACGGGACGACCTTGCAGCCGCTGCGCTCCGCGATCCTGGACGTAGCGGTAATCGTGCCCGCCGGTATTCCGAAGAAGGGCGCAAAGACAATATCCTTGCGGCCGTAATCCTGATCGGTGGCATACCAGACGGCCCGGTTTTTCTTAAGGCTGCGAAACAGGCCCCGGAGGTCCTTGGCGCCGAGCACGTTGCCATACCGGCGTTCACGGGCTCTCGTCATCACGGCGTTCATCAAAGGGTTGTTATGGTCCCGCTGCATCACGTCTGCTTCAATGAACTCGGTCACCAGGCTCCCGCCCAGATCCAGAGTGCTGTAATGGCCTCCCAGTAATAAAACGCCTTTGCCCTGCGCCAGAGCATGCTCGAAATGCTCAAGGCCATGGACCTGTGTGATGCCTGTCAGTTTGGCTGGATCGCGGAACCAGGCGATGCCAATTTCCAGCAAGCCAATACCATTGGCAATAAACGCTTTCCGAACCAGCGCAGATTGCTGAGCGGCCGTGAGTTCCGGGAAGCACAGCCGAATGTTCACCTCGGCGATGTGCCGACGTTCCCGGGCAAGGCGGAACGCCAGCAGTCCCGCCAGTTTGCCCAGCCACCACTGAACGCGTATTGGCAGCCGGGACACACACCACATCAAAAAGACTCCCAGCCAGGTGGGCCACCATCGGGGATGGCGGTAGGCCGAGTAATCCGTGTTTCGCGGTATTTTGCGGTATTTCGTTTTCACGTAAAGCCGGTCCTGCAAAGTCTGAATCGATTGATGGTGGCACAATGGCCCGAGCCATCAATCGGAAGCAAATCAATAGGTTTTGCGCTATGATAGCGCACTGTTTTGCCCGGAGTCCTGTGTGCTGCAATTTATCTATTCCCAGCTTATTAGGCTGATTCTGCCGTTCATTCTGCTGCGCCTGTGGTGGAACGGACGTCGAGCTCCGGAACTCAGGCGCAACTGGTACCAGCGCTTGGGCATTGTGCCCCGGGCTAGCGGCACGGTTGTGTGGGTTCATGCTGTCTCGGTGGGTGAAACCATAGCGGCAGCGCCCATGGTTCGACGATTGCTGGCCCGGAACCCGGGTATCACCATCCTGATGACAGCCATGACCGACACCGGCCTGGCCCAGGCACGCAAGATGTTTGGTGATCAGGTGCAGTACGCCTACGCACCCTATGATACGCCGGGCGCCATCCGGCGTTTCCTGGATCGCGCCAGCCCGCGAATACTGGTCATCATGGAAACCGAAATCTGGCCGAACATGATTCGTCAGTGCCGGGCTCGCCGGGTTCCGGTGTTTTTGATCAACGCCCGCCTGTCAGAACGATCCGCCCGGGGCTATGAGCGTATTCGCGGCCTCGCAGCCCCAATCATGCGCAGTATCAGTTGGGTGGCGGCCCAGGCAGAGAAAGACGCCGAGAGGTTTCGGCGAATTGGCGTTGCGCCTGAGAAAGTGGCCGTAACGGGTAGTGTCAAATTTGACGTTGATATCCCTGAAGATGTGCGAGCTGCGGCTATGGCGCTCCGACAGGAGCTGGCGGGGCGGCCAGTCTGGATTGCCGGCAGCACCCACGGCAGCGAAAACGATCAACTGCTGGCGGCTCATGGAAAAGTTTTGGCAGAACATCCAGGCGCTCTGCTGATCCTGGTTCCGAGACACCCCGACCGCTTTGAGCCTGTGGCAGAAAAAGCGGTCAAGGAGGGGCTGACTCTGGCCCGTCGCTCCCTTGGAGAGGGCCCTGCCCAGGCCCAGGTGTATCTCGGAGATACCATGGGGGAGCTGATGATGCTTTACGGCGCCAGTGACCTGGCCTTTGTAGGCGGCTCACTGATCGAGCGCGGCGGCCACAACCCCCTCGAACCCGCCGGATGGGGTATTCCGGTGTTTTCAGGCCCGCATATCTTTAATTTCGAAACTATATACCAGAGCCTGCTGAATGACCGGGGCGTTAAACTGGTTACCGATGCAGATGATCTGGCCGCTCACGTGTCGTCTCTTTTTAGTGACGGTCAGGAACGTGAAGCGATTGGTCAGCGAGCCCTGGAAGTGGTGAACAAGAACCGCGGGGCGTTAGACAAGGTGGTTGATGGGATTATTGAGCGGGTGTGATACATCCGCCCAAAAGATGCGGGCGAGCCTTCGGGCCCGCCCTGGTGGTTACTGGGTAGGATCGTCCAAGGTTTTCTTCTCGTTGGCCAGCGCCCCGATGCCGGGTGCAGCGGCGCTCAGCCAGTTGTTCAGGTCGATCAGGTCCCGAGGGGTCAGGGTTCCGGCGGCCTGTTTGAGCTGAAGCGAGTTGATCAGGTAATCATAGCGGGCGTTGGCGTAATCTCTCAGGGCTACGTAGTAGGCCCGTTCCGCATCCAGTACTTCCACAATATTGCGCGTTCCAACCTCATAGCCGGCGCGGGTGGCGTCGAGGGCGCTGCGGCGAGAGATGATGGTCTGTTCCAGGGCGGAAGCGGTCTCTATATTGTTGTTGACCGTCAGGAACAGGCTCCGGGTATTCACCCGTACGTCCCGGCGCACCGTATTCAGGTCCTGTTCGGCGGCGGTGAGCAGCGAGCGCTGTTCCCGGACGCCGGCCTGGGTGCCGCCGCCCGTGTAGAACGGGATGGTCAGTGACAGTGAGACAATCGATTGGTTGCCTTCTTGCTGAGTAAAAAGGGCGTTCTCCAGACTGGTTTCCTGGTAGGAGGCGCTCAGCTCAAGAGTTGGTAAATGATCAGACTTTGCCGCTTTCAGGCTGGCTTCGCTGGCACTGAACTGTCTCTGGGCCGCCTGAATGGACCAGTTCTGCTCCACGGCGGTTGTTTCCCAGGAAGTTGGATCCATAGGCTCCGGGCGCCCGAGCGGAAAATTCTGCCTGAGATTTTCCATGGCGTCCGGATATTCTCCGGTTAACCGGGCCAGTTGTTCTTTGGCCACATTGAGGTCGTTGTCGGCGGCGATGCGCTGGCTTCTGGCATCGTCGTAGCTGGCACGCGCCTCATAGACTTCGGTGATGGCAATGAGCCCCACGTCAAACCGTTCCTGGGCCTGTTCGTACTGGCGCTGGATGGCCGTTTCAGTTGCTTTGGCGGTTGTGACGGTGTCTTTGGCGCGCAAGACATCGAAGTAGGCGGTTGCTACATCAAGAATCAGCTGTTGCTGGGCCAGGTTGTACTGGGCCTCGGCCGCCTCGGTCTGGAACTGGCTGGCCTCATAGCTGAACCAGTCTTGAGCCCGGAACAGTGGCTGAGTCAGTTCGATTCCGTAGCGGTAGGTGCGATAACTGTCTCCCGAGAAGAGTTGCCGCGTCAGTTCATCGGCGTTTGCCCCCCCGGGTATATTCCTGGGCTCGAAACTTGTGTAGCTTGCTGACCCAACCGCCGAGATTTTGGGCAGCAGGGCGCTCTTGCTGACATCGCTGGTTGCCTGCTGTGCCTGGAACTGCGCCAGGGACGAGGCAATGCCGGAGTCATAGGACAGTGCCTTTTCATAGGTTTCCATCAGATCCAGAGAGAACGCAGGCTGGGCTGCGAGCAGGCTGATCAATCCTGGAAGTAAACGCTTATTCATTGCTTCTCCTGACAAACTATCTCCGGGTATCCCTGATCTGGATAGGGGGTTCGGAAGGCATGTATTCAAGGTATGGGCCGGTGCCGACGGTGACCCAAAGGTATTGGTTGCTCATTATGGACAATAAACGCCTCCGCCTCTACACTTGCAGAGTTCACTCATTTTGTGAGCAGTTCGCGTCTTGACGGGGTGCTGATACACCGAAAACCGGTGGTTGGCTGAGATTGCAGTGCGGAACCCGCAACCTGATCCGGATAATGCCGGCGTAGGGATTAAGACCATTCAAAACGTGCTGGTTCCAGCCTCTTCCGTACCGGAAGGCCCGTCATACGCGACCCGACAACCCTCCAATACCGGGAGCAGACCATGACGGACTTGCCAGCCTATCTCAGTGAATCCGCAGCGGCGGATTCCGCCGCCATCAAACCATTATCAGGCTCACGAAAAGTATACGTGCAGGGTAGCCGATCCGATCTGCGGGTACCTATGCGGGAAATTACCGTGCAGGACACGCCCACGGAGATGGGCGGCGAGCCGAACCCTCCGGTGGTTGTGTACGATACGTCCGGCCCGTACACAGATCCTGAAGCTGCTATTGATCTTCGTAAAGGTCTCAAACAAGTCCGCGCCGCCTGGATCGCCGAACGCGGTGATGTGGAGCAGCTTCCGGACTACTCTTCCGGGTTCACCCGCCGCCGCATGAAAGACCCCCAGCTTGACCCGCTGAGGTTCATGGACGAGCGAAAACCGCTACGGGCCAAACCTGGCCAAAACGTTTCCCAGATGCACTACGCCCGGCAGGGTATCGTGACCCCGGAGATGGAGTACATCGCCATCCGTGAAAACATGAAGCTGCAGGAGGCCCGGGAACAGGGTCTGCTGAAAGACCAGCATCCCGGACAGTCCTTCGGTGCGGGCCTGCCGGACCAGATTACCCCCGAATTCGTCCGGGACGAAGTGGCTCGCGGCCGCGCCATTATCCCCGCGAACATCAATCACCCGGAATCCGAGCCGATGATCATTGGCCGTAACTTTCTGGTGAAGATTAACGGCAACATTGGCAACTCAGCGGTCAGCTCCTCCATTGAGGAAGAAGTCGAGAAACTGACCTGGGGCATCCGCTGGGGCGCCGATACCATCATGGACCTGTCTACCGGCAAGAACATTCACGAGACCCGGGAATGGATCATCCGCAACTCCCCGGTACCCATCGGCACCGTGCCGATTTACCAGGCCCTGGAAAAAGTCGGCGGCGTGGCCGAGGACCTGACCTGGGAAATCTTCCGGGATACCCTGATCGAACAGGCCGAGCAGGGCGTGGATTACTTCACCATCCATGCGGGCGTCCGCCTGCACCATGTGCCTATGACTGCCAAGCGCACCACAGGCATCGTCTCCCGGGGTGGTTCGATCATGGCCAAATGGTGCCTGGCTCACCACAAGGAAAGCTTCCTGTACGAGCACTTCGAAGACATCTGCGAAATCATGAAAGCCTACGATGTCTCTTTCAGCCTTGGCGACGGCCTGCGCCCCGGCTCCATCGCCGACGCCAACGACGCAGCCCAGTTCGGCGAACTGGAAACCCTCGGTGAGCTCACCAAGATCGCCTGGAAACACGATGTGCAGTGCATGATTGAAGGCCCCGGCCATGTGCCCATGCATCTGGTGAAAGAGAATATGGACAAGCAGCTCGAATGTTGCGACGAAGCGCCGTTCTACACCCTGGGCCCGCTGATTACCGATATTGCGCCGGGCTACGATCACATCACGTCCGGTATTGGTGCCGCCATGATCGGCTGGTATGGCTGCGCCATGCTTTGCTACGTCACACCCAAGGAGCACCTTGGCCTGCCCAACAAGGATGATGTGAAAACCGGTATCATCACCTACAAGATCGCCGCCCACGCCGCGGACCTGGCGAAGGGGCACCCGGGTGCCCAGATTCGCGATAATGCGCTCTCCAAGGCCCGTTTCGAATTCCGTTGGGAAGACCAGTTCAACCTCGGTCTGGACCCGGATACGGCTCGCGCCTACCACGATGAGACCCTGCCGAAGGAATCCGCCAAGGTGGCGCATTTCTGTTCCATGTGCGGACCGAAGTTCTGCTCCATGCAGATTTCCCAGGAAGTTCGGGATTATGCGAAGGAGCACGGCCTGGATGAGGTGTCGGCAGTGGATGCCGGCATGCAGGAGAAATCCCGCGAGTTCGTGGAGTCCGGGAGTAAGCTTTACGACAAGGTTTGAACTTGAAGTAATACCCAACTAAAGGCTATCGTTCCAAGTCGATTCAACGACCGGACAAAAAATGGCCAAACCGTTCCAGTTCAACGCCGACGACGTCAACGTCGAAAAACGTGAAACCGTCTTCCAGGGCTTCTTCCGCATGGATAAGCTCTGGTTGACCCATCCGCGTTTTGACGGCCGGGACATGCCGGTGTTTACCCGAGAACTCTTCATTCGTGGCGATGCCACCTGTGTACTTCCCTACGACCCGGAACGGGACGAGGTAGTCCTTCTTGAGCAGTTCCGTCTTGGTGCCCTGGGTCGTGACCAGTCGCCGTGGCTGCTGGAGCTGGTGGCTGGTATGAACGAAGACGGCGAGAGCCCTGAAGAAGTCGCTCAACGCGAGGGCCAGGAAGAGGCCGGACTTACCTTTGAGCCGCTGGAAAAAATCTGCGATTACCTGGTGTCACCCGGCGGCAGCACGGAAATGATTCACCTTTATTGCGGGTGTGTCAGCACCGCGGATGCCGGTGGTCTGTATGGTATGGAACATGAACATGAGGATATCCGTGCCCATGTGGTGTCATCCGACGACGCCATAGCGATGATCCACGATGGTCGCATCAACAACGCGGCCGCCATTATAGCCCTGCAGTGGCTCGAGCTGAATCGGGCCCGTTTGAGGAAAGGGTGGCAGTGATGGGCGAGTGGACCATGAAACCCAGGCGGTATGTTCCGGATCTCAGACAGCTCGGCGCCTTGTGTGACGGAAACTATCAGCGGCTCCGTAAGCTGAGGCAGCTGGAGGTGGACGGCAAGCCCGTGTGCGAGTTCGAGCTGCATCGGGAGAACCACTACCTGGGACGAGTCCGGATTCAGGTGCTCCAGACAGCAAAGTTCACCGAAACCCTGTTGCTTGAGCAGGTCCATAATTCCGGTCGTTGGTTAAACAACCCTCAAATGACCGTACGGGTCTACCACGACGCCAGCATGGCGGAAGTGATCAGCTGCTACCGTGATCGCCAGATTGCTCCCGTCAACGATTACCCCAATCGCTTCATGCACCATCCGGATGAAAAGGTCCAGGTCAACGGCTTCCTCGCCGATTGGCTGGATTACTGTCTCAGGTTTGGTCACCTGCCCATGGAACATGCAGCCTGGTCTGCCGGCGAAGGCGTCGACTGAGGCGGTTCGATACACGCTTATCCTGTACTAAAGTGGTGTGGCTATGGCGCACCGATGTGCCATAGTTGTCAAAAATTGCAATATATCGTCTAAGCCTTGCCAGAATGTGACCCGGGTTCGATTCGAAAGTGATAAATCTGTGAATCGGCGTCGTACACTTGTTATCAGACCACGTATTGCCAGCGAGTAGATCCAGAACGCCATGACCACGAAGGAAAAAAACCGGCCACTGCGGGTACTGCAGCTGACTGATCCGCACCTGATGGCGCGTGCCGACGGAGATCTGTTGGGCGTTAGAACCCGGGAAAGCCTGCAGGCGGTTATTGCAGAGGTATTGAAAGTGCACGGTCAGCCGGATCTGATTCTGGCTACCGGGGATCTCGCTCAAGACGGGTCGGTGGAAGCGTACCGAGTCTTTGGTGAGAGCCTGAAGTCTTTCTCCTGTCCCTCAGTCTGGATCGCTGGTAATCACGATCATATCGATAACCTGCTCCAGGTTTCTCGCGAGTACAACGCTTCTGATCGTCACGTGATTCAGGGTGGCTGGCAGTTTGTGATGCTGGATTCCTCTGTGCCCGGCAAGGTTTTCGGCGCTTTGGCTGAATCCGAACTGGCGTTCCTCTCGGAGACGCTTGAGCAACATCCGGACATACCGGCAGTGATTGCACTCCATCATCATCCGGTGGATATCGGCTCCGACTGGATGGAGAAAATTGGCCTAACCAATCGCGATGCGTTCTGGCAGGTGCTAGATCGATTTCCTCAGGTCAGGATCGTGTTGTGGGGGCATATCCATCAGGAGCACGAGCGCGAGCGCAACGGCGTGCAGCTGTTGGCCACGCCGTCCACCTGCATCCAGTTTACTTCCGGTTCCAGTAAGTTCTCGGTTGAGGATTTACCGCCCGGTTACCGCTGGTTCGAATTCCACGATTATGGCGACTTCGCAACGGAAGTCCGCCGGGCCGAGGATTTCCAGTTCGAGCTGGATCAGAACAGTTCCGGTTACTGAATACTTTCTCTGAGTTCCCGAGCGGCGGCGACCATGCCTTTCAGGGCAGGGCGGACCTCCTCCCACTGACGGGTCTTCAGGCCACAGTCTGGGTTCACCCATAGCCGCTCTGCTGGTATCCGCTCTGCCGCCTTTATCATCAATGATCGAATCTGCTCGCTGTCGGGAATATTCGGCGAGTGTATGTCATAGACACCGGGCCCGATGTCGTTCGGGTAATGGAAACCACGGAAGGCATCGAGAAGCTCCATGTCCGACCGGGAGGTCTCGATGGTAATCACATCAGCGTCCATCCGGGCGATGGCTTCGATAATGTCGTTGAACTCCGAATAGCACATGTGGGTGTGGATCTGGGTTTCGTCTCGAACGCCGTTGGCAGATATCCGGAATGACTCGATGGCCCAGTCCAGATAGTTCTTCCAATCGGCTTGCCGCAGCGGCAAGCCCTCCCGAAGGGCGGCTTCATCGATCTGGATAATTCGGGCGCCCGAGGCCTCCAGATCCAGCACCTCCTCCCGGATGGCCAGTGCCAGTTGAAGGCAGGTCTCTCGCCGTGGCTGGTCGTCCCGCACGAACGACCAGTTGAGGATGGTGACAGGTCCGGTCAGCATGCCCTTCAGAGGCTTTTTCGTGAGCGACTGGGCATAGCGGATCCATTCGACGGTCATGGCTTTCGGGCGAGATATGTCTCCGAACAGGATGGGTGGTTTCACGCATCGCGAGCCGTAGGACTGAACCCACCCGAACTGACTGAAGGCATAGCCGTCCAGTTGTTCGCCGAAATATTCGACCATGTCGTTTCGCTCGGCTTCGCCGTGAACAAGCACATCGAGCCCCAGGGCCTCCTGCTCGACAATGCAGCGACGAACCTCTTCGCGAATCCGGGCGTTGTATTGCGGCTCCGTTAGCTCACCCTTTCGGAACTGCAAGCGGGTCTGGCGGATATCCCGTGTTTGGGGAAAGGACCCGATGGTGGTTGTCGGGAAGCGGGGTAGGCCAAGCTTCCGTTGCTGTATGGCGATGCGGTCCGGGAAACGGCTTTGCCGCTGACCGAGTGCCGGGCTGACGTCGGCGAGACGGGCCTGCACAGAAGCGCTGTGAACTTGTTCGGATGTTGCCCGACTGTTGACGGCTACCGTCGATTCCGCCAGTTGTTCGCGAACGGCCGCTCTTCCATTACTCAACGCTGTGGCGAGAGTCTTCAGTTCATCCAGTTTCTGGACGGCGAATGCCAGCCAGCTGCGGATTTCCGGGTCAAGCTTGTCTTCACTCGTTAGATCGACAGGCACATGAATCAGTGAGCAGGATGGCGCGAGCCAGAGACGATTCCCCAACTTTTCATAGACCGGTTCGAGCCAGTCGAGGGTCTTCTCCAGATCCGATCGCCAGATATTCCGGCCATTGATAACGCCCAAAGAAAGTTGCTTGTGGGGCGGTAGCCAGTCGACCACACGGGGGACTTCCTGTGGGGCACTGATGGCATCGAGGTGCAATCCGGCCACGGGTAATTCACAGGCCAGCTGCAGATTTTCTCGCAATTCACCGAAGTAAGTGGTTACCAACAACTTCGGCGTGCTTGTCTTGAGGTGGTGATAAGCGAGGCTGAAGGCGTGGCGCCAGTCCGCATCCAGGTCGGTCACAAGCGCGGGTTCGTCTACCTGAACCCACTCAACGCCACGGTCTGCTAACAGTTCCAGAAGCTCTGAGTACACGGGCAGTAAAGACTCCAGCAGCAATAGTCGGTCGCTGTCGTCTTTGGCTTTGCCAAGCCAGAGATAGGTGACGGGGCCGATAATCACCGGCTTTGGTGTTAATCCTTGGGCTCGCGCCTCGTCGATCTGATCGATTAGTCGGTTGCCATTGAGTCGAAAGCGGGTGTTTTGGTGGAACTCGGGCACGATGTAGTGATAGTTGGTGTCGAACCATTTGGTCATTTCCCCTGCCTGAACACCACAGCAGGCTGATTCCTGCCCGGAACGCCCCCGGGCTACCCGGAAATAACGGTCGAGTTCGCTGCCTTTGGTGTCGTTCACCCGCTCAGGCAGGTTGCCCAGGGTGACACTCATATCCAGTATCTGATCGTAAAAGGAGAAGTCTCCGACGGGCACTCGGTCCAGTGGGCGTTGGTTCTGCCAATGCCTGCGCCGGAGATCGGCACCGGTAATCTGCAGATCCTCCTCGTTTATCCGGCCTTTCCAGAAGGCTTCCTGGGCAAACTTCAGCTCGCGGCGGGCCCCGATTCGTGGGAAGCCGAGATTGTGGGTGGTTACCATGGTGTGTCCTCTGCTTGATTTCGTGATTTTGAAGAAAGTGCAGAATATCCACCTGGCGGAATGAAAAATAATGGTATTATTTCAGAGATCAATGAATATTGCTCATGCGAAGGGTGATAATGATCGAGCGAAGCCATCTGGAAATTCTCCGGGCAGTGAATCAGCAGGGGTCTTTGACGGCGGCCGCCGAGTGCCTGCACTTGACGCAATCTGCCCTCAGCCATTCCATCCGTAAGCTGGAACACCAGTTTGGTACCGACATCTGGGTGCGGGAAGGGCGGCAGTTGCGACTGACCCAGTCGGGGGAATACCTGCTTTCGCTGGCCAACAGGCTGCTGCCGCAGATGGAGCACGCGGAGATGCTGATCGGCCAGTTTGCCAGGGGGCAGCGTGGCACGCTGCGTATCGGAATGGAGTGCCATCCCTGCTATCAATGGCTGTTGAAAGTAGTCGGGCCCTATCTGGAGGGCTGGCCCGGGGTGGATGTGGATGTAAAACAGAAATTCCAGTTTGGCGGCATTGGCGCCCTGTTCGGTCACGACATCGACATGCTGGTAACTCCGGACCCCCTGCAGCGCCCGGGCCTGGTTTTCGAGCCGGTGTTCGACTACGAGCAGGTGTTGGTGGTGGCCGCGGACCATGCTCTGGCGGACAAGGCCTGGGCTGAACCCGGGGATCTGGAGAAAGAAACCCTGATCACCTACCCGGTGGAAATCGAACGTCTGGATATCTACACGCGGTTCTTGCTTCCGGCCCACGCCAGTCCCGCGCGGCACAAAACCATCGAGACCACCGATATCATGTTGCAAATGGTTGCGGCAGGGCGCGGGGTGGCCGCGCTCCCACGCTGGCTGGTCGAGGATTACGGTACCCGGATTCCGGTTCGGCCGGTTCAGCTCGGGGAAACGGGGATTCCGAAACAGATCTTTTTGGGACTTCGTGAGCGGGATCGGGAGGTGGATTACCTGAATTCGTTCATGAAGCTGGCACGTGAGGTTCGCTGGAATTAACCTCTTCAGTTAAACTGCGCAAAAAATTCGTTCAGGAAACCAGACTATGAGTGAGATACCCGCAGACCTGAAATACATTGAGACCCATCAATGGGTTCGCGTGTCAGACGATGGCACGGCGACTGTCGGTATTACGGATTTTGCCCAGGAGCAACTGGGTGATGTGGTATACATCGGTGTTCCGGATGTGGGCGCAACGGTTAACGGTGGAGAGGAAGCCGGAGTCGCTGAGTCTGTGAAGTCGGCTTCGGATGTGTTCAGCCCGGTGACCGGTGAGGTTATCGAGGTGAATGAGAGCCTTGAGGACGAGCCGGAGAAGGTCAACGAAGATCCCTACGGTGACGGCTGGCTTTACAAGGTGCGGCTTGAGGATGCTGGTGAGCTGGATGGCCTGATGGATTCTACAGCTTATGCGGAGCATGTGGCGGCCGAGGAATAACACTTCCGCTTGGGAGGCTGGCCTGACGGGGCGGGCCTTCCAAAACACGCTGTGAATACGTCCCTGTACGCTTGGCTCCGCCATCCCTGGCTCCGCACAGTTTTGGAAGGCCCGCCCCGTCAGCCCGTCATACATCGGTATCAGTTTCAACTCATCTTGTATAATCCCTGTCTTTCCTTTCCAGGTGGTCTTTATGAATTTTCCGGTTCTGTATCTTCGAAAAGGCGCAGAGCGCCGTCTCCGTGCTGGCCATCTATGGGTTTACAGCAATGAGGTGGACACCCGCCGCAGTCCGCTGACGGAATTCGAGGCCGGTGTTCAGGCGGAGCTTCGGGCGTCGAACGACAAGCCTCTGGGTACAGTGTTCGTTAATCCCCATGCGCTGATTTGTGGCCGGCTGATCAGTCGGGATCCGGGCCACGGTATGACGCCCCAGCGGTTGACCCAGCGGATGGAGGCTGCGCTTGCGCTCAGAGAACGGCTTTTCGACAAGCCGTTTTACCGTTGGGTGTTTGGCGACAGTGACGGGCTTTCGGGGCTGGTGATTGACCGGTTTGATTCCACGGTGGTGGTGCAGATTTCCACGGCCGGTATGGAAGCGATGAAGGAGGCAGTTGTTCGGGCAGTCCAGCGGCTGGTGCACCCTGAGGCGATCATCCTCAAGAACGATGGCAAGATGCGCAAGGTGGAGGGGCTGGATACCTACGTGGAGCAGGCCCATGGCGCTGCGGTGAGTCTGCTGGAGGTGGAGGAGAACGGTGTCCGGTTCGAGGTGCCGTTGGAAGGCGGCCAGAAGACGGGCTGGTTTTACGATCATCGGATGAACCGTGCCCGTTTGCAGGCTTATGCGCCGGGTAAGCGGGTCCTGGATGTGTTCAGTTACGTTGGTGGCTGGGGTATCCAGGCAGCCTGTGCGGGGGCCACCCAGGTGACCTGTGTGGACAGTTCGGCCAGTGCCATTGATTCGGTCCACCACAACGCCAGACTCAACGGCCTGGACAATGTGGAAACCATTGAGGGCGATGCTTTCGAAGCCCTGAAGGCGCTGGCGGATGAGAAGGAGAAGTTTGATGTGGTGGTTCTCGATCCGCCGGCACTGATTCCCCGGCGCAGGGACCAGAAGGCGGGTGAAGAGGCCTATGCCCGGCTGAACCAGCTCGGTCTGCGGTTGCTGGAGCGCGATGGGATACTGGTTTCCGCGTCCTGTTCGATGCATCTCTCGCAGGAGAAGCTGGTGGACATCATTCGAGGCAGCGGCCGCAAGATCGACCGCTTTGTCCAGTTGCTCGAGCAGGGGCATCAGGCTCCGGATCACCCGGTGATTCCGGGCATCCCCGAGACCGATTACATCAAGTCCTGCTTTGTACGCTCACTAACAGGCTTCTTCTGAAGCATTTGAAGTCGGGGTCAGATGAAAGCTTTCATCTGACCCCATATTCACATTTCAGCCTCTCAGTGACATCACTTTCCAGCCGTTGTCCCGGGCAAATTGCTCCAGGGTCGGGTCCGGGTCGACGGCTACCGGGTTGTCCACTTTTTTCAGCAGCGGCAAGTCATTGTGGGAGTCGCTGTAGAACCAGGCCCCCTCGAGTGTCCTGTTATGGGCACTCAGCCAGTCATCCAGTCGCGCGACTTTGCCATCCTGAAAGCTCGGAGTGCCGGCCACTTCGCCTGTATAACGGCCGTTGACAAGCTCGGGCTCGGTGGCAATCAGATGTTCGATGCCGAGGGCCTCGGCAATGGGTTCAGTCACAAAACGGTTGGTGGCGGTGATGATCATCAGGGTGTGACCCTGCTCCCGGTGGCTGTCCAGCAGCGTATTCGCAGTGGCCTGCATCATGGGGCGTACTTTTTTCTCCATAAAGGCTTCCCGCCACGCCAGTAGCTCTTCCATGTTGTGACTGGCCAAAGGCTGAAGGGCAAACCCCAGGTAGTGCAGAATATCCAGCTCGCCGTTCAGGTATTCCTGATAGAAGCGGTCGTTGGCAAGGCGGTATTCCTCGGCATCGACAATGCCTTCCTCCACCAGAAATTCGCCCCAGGCGTGGTCGCTGTCTCCGGCTAAAAGGGTGTTGTCGAGATCAAAAATTGCGAGCGTCAAGCGGCTACCTCCGGTGATCACAGGGCTTGCAGTAAAACGCCAAGTCTATCATGACCTGTCCCCAACGGCTCCGTTTGCCGAACCCTTGGGATTCTGTAAGAATGAGAGCAACTTGGACAAATCCGACCGGTGAATTTTTGTACCGGTCAACCGACTTTTGAGAGGACTGTGCCGTGATCGATTCAGACGGTTTCAGACCCAACGTCGGAATCATTCTGGCCAATCACAGAGGAGAAGTTCTCTGGGCAAGGCGAATAGGGCAGGACTCCTGGCAGTTTCCCCAGGGTGGCATCAAACATGATGAATCCCCCGAGGATGCGCTGTACCGGGAGCTTGGAGAGGAAATCGGCCTCTGTGCAAACGATGTGGAAATCATCAGCTGCACGCGAGGATGGCTGAGGTATCGACTCCCGAGGAGGATGGTACGCCAAAACTCCCACCCCGTTTGTGTGGGCCAAAAACAGAAATGGTTCCTGCTGAGGATGTTATCGCCGGACGCGCAGGTTTGCGTGGACGGTACGGATTCACCGGAGTTCGACGGCTGGCAGTGGGTAAGCTACTGGTATCCGTTGGGGCAGGTGGTTTCATTCAAGCGAGAAGTGTATCGACGCGCGCTGAGAGAGCTTGCGCCGCGACTGTTCTACAACATGGAGCAGTGGCACAGGGCGGAGCAGAATCGGCGTTTACAGGAACACCAGAAATGACGGACTGACACCGCCATGCTGAGCATTCTGCGAAGTCTAGTACAAGAGGTAAACAGCGCCCGCGATCTGCAGGAGGCGCTGGATATCATTGTATCGCGGGTGCAGAAAGCCATGGGAACCGAGGTCTGTTCCGTCTACCTGCTTGACCCTGCCACCAACCGCTACATTTTGATGGCCACCGAAGGCCTTTACCGCAAGGCGGTTGGCCAGGTGAGCCTGGCCTATTCAGAGGGTCTTGTCGGCCTGGTGGGCTCTCGTGAGGAGCCTATCAACCTCGAGGATGCGCCCTCCCATCCACGCTATCGTTACTTCCCCGAGACTGGTGAGGAGCGCTTCCGCTCGTTCCTGGGTGTTCCGATCATTCACCATCGCCGGGTGTTGGGTGTGCTCGTTGTCCAGCAGAGGGAGAGTTCCCGGTGCTTTGATGAGGGCGAAGAGGCATTCCTGGTAACCGTTTCCGCTCAGCTGGCGGGGGTCATAGCCCATAGTGAAGCCACCGGCGCCATCAGTGGCCTGTCCCTGACCGGTGAGGAGGCACACGATGTCAGTTTTAACGGCGTGCCGGGTGCTCCAGGTGTTGCCATCGGCAATGGCGTTGTCGTTTATCCATCCGCTGACCTTGATGTGGTTCCGGAAAAGCCGACTGACGATATTGATCAGGAACTGGCCCTGTTCGGAGCGTCGGTTAAAGCGGTGAGGGAAGATATCGAGCGGGTTGCCAAGCGGTTGGCTTCGCAGCTGCGTCCTGAAGAGCAGGCCCTGTTCGATGTCTATCTGAGAATGCTGGGCGACGATGCCATGCCTGGTGAGGTGTCGAACAAGATCAGGGAAGGGATCTGGGCCCAGGGCGCTCTCAAGCAGGTGGTCCAGCAGTACATCCGTCATTTCGAGATGATGGACGATCATTACCTGCAGGAACGCGCTGTTGATATCCGGGACCTGGGCCGCCGTCTGCTGTCTCATCTGCAGGAAGGCGAGCAGAAACACCTGAACTACCCCGAGCGCACGGTCCTGGTCAGCGAAGAGCTGACACCGGCCATGCTTGGCGAGGTCCCCAAGGGGCAGCTGGTGGGTCTGGTGTCGGTCAAAGGCTCCAGTAACTCTCATGTCGCCATTCTGGCACGCGCCATGGGCGTGCCGACTGTTATGGGGCTGGTCGATATTCCCGTAAATCAGCTCGACGGCAAGGAGCTGATCGTAGACGGCTTTGAGGGCCAGATTTTTGCTTCGCCATCGGCAGACCTCCGCTCCTACTACCAGGCGATCTGCGACGAAGAAGACGAACTTATTCGCGGGCTTGAAGTTCTCAAGGACAAGCCCTGTGAAACCACCGATCACCATCGGGTCTCACTGCTGGTGAACACCGGGTTGATGACCGATGTGGTGCGCTCGCTCTCGCACGGTGCCGAGGGTATCGGTCTTTACCGGACCGAAGTGCCCTTCATGATCAAGGACCGCTTCCCCTCAGAGCAGGAGCAGCGAGAGTATTACCGGGAGCAGCTCGAAGCCTTCGCGCCGAGCCCCGTTACCATGCGTACGCTGGATATTGGCGGCGACAAGGCGCTGACCTATTTCCCGATCCAGGAGGAAAACCCGTTCCTGGGCTGGCGGGGTATCCGCGTTACCCTCGACCACCCGGAGATCTTCCTGGTTCAGGTTCGGGCCATGCTCAAGGCCAGCGAGGGGTTGAACAACCTCCAGATCATGCTGCCAATGATCTCCAACATCTCGGAGGTGGAGGAGTCCCTGCACCTGATTTACCGGGTGTACCACGAGGTTCGGGAAGAGGGTTACGACATTCACATGCCCAAGGTGGGCGTGATGGTCGAAATCCCCGCTGCCGTTTACCAGATCCGGGAACTGGCGGACAGGGTGGACTTCCTCTCTGTTGGTTCCAACGACCTGACCCAGTATCTGCTGGCGGTGGATCGTAACAATCCCCGGGTTGCCCAGCTCTATCACTCGTATCACCCGGCGGTGCTCCAGGCGCTGGTGCGAATCGCCCAGGACGCTCACTCGGTGGGCAAGCCTGTTGGCATCTGCGGTGAACTGGCGGGTGATCCCGGCGGTGCGCTGCTGTTGATGGCCATGGGTTACGATTCCCTGTCCATGAACGCCGCCAGCTTGCCCAAGGTCAAATCGGTGATTCGCAGTGTCAGCCGTGAGTGGGCCATTCAGCTATTGGAGGATGTGTTGTTACTGGACTCGCCTCACGTGATCAAGAGCTGTGTCGACCTGGCGTTGCGTAATGCCGGCTTCGGCCGTTACCTGCGCCCCGGCAAGTCGACGGCTATGGCGGTATCAGAGGCCGCCGTTTCCTGATCGCAGGTACGGGTTTGGGCAATATAGGGTGCGCACTCTAAATACGGTTGTTATCTTGAAACTGGAATTATCCGGCGGTCTGCCTGAAGGACCCGCATTCTTAATCCGGAAAAGGGAAGGCTATGAGCTCGCCAATTGACCATAAACCCGCTCCCCGCATCGGGCTTGCCCTTGGTGGCGGTGGTCCTCTGGGCGGCATTTATGAAATCGGAGCGCTCCGGGCGCTGGATGAGGCACTTGATGGTCTCGATTTCAACAACATCGATGTCTATGTTGGTGTTAATGGCGGCTCTTTTGTGGCGGCGAATCTCGCCAACCAGATGACCACGGCGCAACTTTGCCGAATTTTCGTGCGTAACGAGGCGGAAGTACACCCGTTCCATCCGGAAGTATTCTATCGCCCGGCTTTCCGGGAGATTGGCAGTCGATTGCTGGCAATTCCCGGGTTGGTTTCGACGGCAGTGAGTCGCTTCGTCAACAACCCCTACGATCAGAGTCTGCTGGAAGCCATGACCATTCTGGCCCAGGCAGCGCCGGCCGGGCTGTTTGATAACGAAGGCCTGCATGAGTATCTCAAACGGGCCTTCACCATGCTTGGGCGCACCAATGATTTCCGTCAGCTCAAGCGCAGCCTCTACATCGTGGCTGCCGATGTTGAGAGTACCGAAGCGGTCTGCTTTGGTGCTCCCGGTTTTGATCATGTGCCCATTTCCAAGGCTATTCAGGCCAGCACTGCCTCACCGGGGTTGTATGTGCCAGTGGAAATCGATGGGCGGTATTATGTGGACGGTACGCTGCGCAAGGGTTTGCACGCCTCCGTGGCTTTTGAAGACGGTGCCGACCTGGTTTTCGCCGTGAATCCCCAGGTGCCGATTGACGCCAGTGCGGCGGTCCGGGCCGGCTCCATGAAGCCGGGCGAGCTGACCCGCTCAGGTATGCCAAACGTTCTGTCACAGACCTTCAGGACCATGGTGTACTCAAGGATGCAGTCGGGCATTGCCCAGTATGCCCGGGATTATCCCGACAAGGATATTCTGCTGTTTGAACCCACCCGAGACGACGCCAAGCTGTTCTTCTCCAACGTATTCAGCTTCCAGTCCCGTAGAATGGTGTGTGAGCACGCCTATCAGATGACACGGCGGGATCTTCTGAGTCGCGCAGATCAGCTGGAGCCCAAGCTGGCGAAATATGGCATCAAGCTTCGCCGGGATCGCCTTGAAGACGAGCAGCGGACGATCAGTACCAGTCTATACGGCGAAATGCTGCCACTGTATGTGGCCAAGGGCAGGAAGAAAAAAGCCGAGAAGGGCCGGTTGGCGGGTGGCTTGACTAACGTTTCGCACCTCTTTTCAAAGGCGCAATAATGTTCAGTAGGCGAGGGGGCAGATGACTGTGTCATCTGCCCCCTCGCTCACGCCTACAGAATGTACCGGCTCAGATCCTCGTCTTCGGACAACTCTCCAAGCTTTTCATCCACGTATTCGGCGGTTACCTCGAAGCCATCGGTAACCTTGTCACCGGCATCGAAGGAAAGGGTTTCAAGCAACCGCTCAAGGACGGTATGCAGCCGACGGGCACCGATGTTTTCAGTGCTCTCGTTCACCTTCCAGGCAACCTCGGCGATACGTGCAATGGCATCCTCCCGGAAGGTCAGTTTCACACCTTCGGTCAGCATCAGCGCTTCGTACTGCTGCACCAGGGAGGCATCCGGTTCGGTCAGGATGCGTTTGAAGTCCTCGGGTGTCAGTGCCTGAAGCTCAACGCGGATCGGCAAGCGGCCTTGCAGCTCCGGAATCAGATCCGAGGGCTTGGACAGGTGGAACGCGCCGGAAGCGATGAACAGAATATGATCGGTGCGCACAGATCCGTATTTCGTGCTTACGGTGCTGCCCTCAATTAACGGGAGCAGATCGCGCTGGACGCCCTCGCGGGAAACATCCGACGAGGTATTCTCGGATCGCTTGGCGACCTTGTCGATCTCGTCCACGAACACGATGCCATTCTGCTCGACGGCCTGAATGGCTTTCTGCTTGATCTCTTCTTCGTTGACCAGCTTCGCAGCCTCTTCTTCCTTGGCCCGCTTGAGGGCGTCAGAAACCTTCATCTTCCGTGTTTTTCGCTTGTCGGAAGACAGGTTGGAGAACATGCTCTGCAGCTGATTGGTCATCTCCTCCATGCCCGGAGGCGCCATAATTTCGACTCCGGCGTTGGAATTACGCAGGTCGATCTCGATTTCCTTGTCATCCAGTTCGCCCTCCCGGAGTTTTTTCCGGAACAGCTGGCGAGTGGAGGAGTCGGAACTGCGTTGGCTGTCTTCACCGAAATCCCGGGGCGGCGGGATCAGTGCATCAAGGATGCGCTCTTCCGCCGCGTCCAATGCCCGTTCTTCGTGACGCTTCATTTCTGCTTCGCGCAGCATCTTGACGGCCATATCCGCCAGATCACGAATGATGGATTCCACGTCGCGGCCGACGTAGCCGACTTCGGTGAATTTGGTGGCCTCCACTTTCAGAAACGGGGCATCGGCCAATTTTGCGAGGCGCCGGGCAATCTCGGTTTTACCCACACCCGTGGGACCGATCATCAGGATGTTCTTGGGAGTGATCTCATCGCGCAGGCTGCTGTCCAGCTGCATCCGGCGCCAGCGATTTCTCAGGGCGATAGCCACCGCCCGCTTGGCTTCTTCCTGGCCCACGATGTGTTTGTTGAGCTCGTGGACAATCTCACGGGGAGTCATTGCAGACATGGTCGCTCCGGATCAGTCGTTTTTGGAGAGCACTTCAAGGGTGCGATTGTGGTTGGTGTAGATACAAATATCGGCGGCGATATCCAGACCTTTCTCGACTATCTCGTGGGCGGACAGGTCTGTGTTTTCCAGCAAGGCCCGGGCTGAAGCCTGGGCAAAGGGCCCGCCAGACCCGATGGCAATCAGGCCCTGTTCCGGCTCGATCACATCCCCGTTGCCGGTGATGATCAGCGAGGCGGTTTTGTCCGCTACAGCCAGCAAGGCCTCGAGCCGGCGCAGCGCACGGTCAGTTCGCCAGTCTTTCGCCAATTCCACCGCAGCCCTGGTGAGGTTGCCCTGGTGTTTTTCAAGCTGGGCTTCGAATCGCTCGAACAGGGTGAAGGCATCGGCGGTACCGCCCGCGAAGCCGGCGATCACCTGGCCGTTGTAGAGGCGGCGAACCTTCCGGGCATTGCCTTTCATTACGGTATTGCCGAGGGAAACCTGGCCGTCGCCACCCATGGCAACTTCGTCATCGCGCCTGACGGAAAGAATGGTAGTCATTTGGGCTCCAATTGCCTGATTGAAATTGGTATCCCGTTGTTATGGAGGCTTCTGGTGCGAATTCAAGGTGTTCGCACCCGGCCCGAAAGATCAGCCTTCCTTGGGGATCTTCCGGACCAGTGGCTGGATATTCAGGGAAACCAGTTTGTCGATGGCGGAGTTCATCTGGCTTCGGGAGGTGAAGGGGCCAACGTTGACGCGGTACCAGACCGAACCGTTGTCCAGGTCAATCCTCTGGGTACTTGCCCGCAAACCCTGGAAGGCAATCTGGGCCCGCTGTCGTTCGGCGTCCTCCTTGCTGCGGAAAGAGCCGGACTGAAGCAGATAATTGAAATCCGTTTGTGTCGGTCCGGGTGTGTATTCTTCGACTTTCGGCGGTACCACCTCGGATTCCGGCAGCATCTCGTAGAAGCGGAACCCGGGTTTTTCCTCTTCCTTCGCGGTCTCTGCGGGCGTCTTCGCAGGTTTCTGGGCCGGCTTCTCACTGACCGCTTGCGGTTGCGAACCCGGGTTTGCAGGCAGGGAGTTCAGATAAAAGATAAACCCGATGAAGCCGCCCACGGCAGCCAGGGACAGAATCCACTTGAGTGACAAGCTGCCGTGCTGGGCACGGGCACTGGCCTTGGGTTTTGGACGGGCCGCTTTTGGCTTTGTCTGCCTCGCCGGTTTCGTGCGCGACGTGGCCGACGCTTTGGCGGGCCTGTCCTTGCGGGCGTAATCTCGGGACATTCGTGTTACATCTCTTCCGGTGCGCTGACGCCCAACAGGTCTAAGCCGTTGGCAATAACCTGCCGGATGGCAAGGTAGAGGCTGACCCTGGCATCACGAATCGCCGTATCTTCGATCAATACCTTGTGGGCGTTGTAATACGTATGGAACTGGCCCGCCAGGTCCCGCAGGTAGTGCGTGAGATGGTGCGGCTCACGTTGCGCGGCGGAATTGGCAATGAGCTCCGGATACTTGGCCAGCTGGTTGGCCAGGTCCTTTTCCTCGTCAAGCGTCAGCAGAGAGAGGTCGCCAATACATTCGTTGCGACTGCGCTCGACACCTTCCTCGGCCAGTTTTCGAAGCACGCTGCAGATGCGCGCGTGGGCATACTGAACGTAATAGACCGGGTTTTCATTGGTCTGGGAGCGAGCCAGATCGATATCGAAGGTCAATTGTGAATCGACGCGGCGCGCGGCCAGGAAGAATCGGGTGGCATCGCGGCCCACTTCATCAATCAGGTCCCGGACTGTGACATAGCTGCCCGCGCGTTTGGAGATTTTTACCTCTTGGCCGGAGCGGGTCACCATTACCATCTGGTGCAGCACGTAATCAGGCCAGCCTTGAGGAATGCCAGCATTCAGTGCCTGCAAGCCGGCGCGGACGCGGGTAACGGTTGAGTGATGGTCGGCTCCCTGTTCGTTAATCACGGTGGTGAAGCCCCGTTGCCACTTGTCCAGATGATAGGCGACATCCGGCAGGAAGTAGGTGTAACCACCATCCTTCTTGCGCATGACCCGGTCCTTGTCATCGCCGAACTCGGTGGTCTTCAGCCACATGGCGCCATCCTGCTCGTAGGTGTAGCCATTTTCCTGCAGGCGTTTGACCGTGGCTTCGACCTTGCCGTCTTCGTACAGGGAGGATTCCAGGAAATAGACATCGAACTGAACCCCGAAGGCTTTCAGGTCCAGATCCTGCTCCCGCCGCAGGTAGGCGACGGCGAATTCGCGGATGGCATCGCGGTCCTCCGGATCCGCCTTGGCGGTCACTTCCCGATCGTCTGCAGTAACGGTGTCGCCGGCAAGGTAGGCCTTGGCAACATCAACAATGTAATCGCCCCGGTAGCCGTCCGCCGGCCAGCTTTCGTCGTCCGGCGTCAGACCTTTCACCCGCGACTGGACTGAGAGCGCCAGGTTATCAATCTGCGCCCCGGCGTCGTTGTAGTAGAACTCCCGGGTTACATCGTAACCGTTTGCTTCCAACAGCCGGCAAAGGCAGTCGCCGATCGCAGCGCCACGGCCGTGGCCAACGTGGAGGGGGCCTGTGGGGTTGGCCGAGACAAACTCCACCTGAACTTTTTCGCCCTGGCCCTGATTGTTGCGGCCGAAACGATCGCCTTCATCCAGTATGGTATTGACCACTTCGAAGGCACTCGCAGTGCTCATAAAGAAGTTGATAAAACCGGGCCCGGCAATCTCCACCTTCTCCACCGCACTGCTCTCAGGCAGGTTCTCGATCAGAGCCTCCGCCAGTTTGCGGGGCGCGCAGCCAGCCGCTTTCGAGGCAACCAGGGCAATGTTGCAGGCATAATCGCCGTGGGACTTGTCCTTGGTATTGCCCACCTGTGGAGTGAAGGACTGGTCCGCAGGCAGCGTGCCATCGGCTTGGAGTGCTGCCAGTGCAGACTGGAGCAGATCGGAAACGGTCTCTTTCATGCTGTCAGATGACTCGGTTTACAGGAGAATTGGATTCGGGGCAGGAGGCCCGTTGAAAACAGAAGGCGGCTATTATCGCGGAAAGTTTGGCTGCAAGCAAAAGGCTCGGGATTCCGCAGTCTCGGCTCAAATTATCCTGTTTCCTGCGGATCAACATCAATCATCCATTTGACCCCGGCAGGCAGCTTTCTCTGGTCCAGTTCCTGACAGATTCCGGTAAGCAGGCTGTTCAGCTTTTTCCGGTTGCGGGCGTTGAGGATCAGTTGCGCGCGGTGCTTGTCGGCGCGCCGGGCAATCATGGCTGGCAACGGTCCCCAGGTTTCGATGCCTGTGGTATTCGCGAGGGGCTTAATTGTATCCAGCACTTGCAAGCTTTTCTCCATGGTGTCGCCTTCTGCCCTGAAGATAGCCATGGCGCGGAATGGCGGGAATTGGCCTTCTTCCCGCTCTTTCAGGAGTTGGTCGGCGATGTCGAGGTAGTGGCCTTCGCACAGTGTCTTTAACAGCGGGTGGTCGCTGTGGCAGGTTTGCACAAGCACTTTGCCGGGCTTTGTGCCCCGTCCGGCGCGGCCACTGACCTGCAGAAGGGTCTGTATGAGTTGCTCGGGGGCGCGAAAGTCCACGCTGAACAGCCCACCATCCGCGTTTACCACCACCACGAGTGTGACATTCGGGAAGTCGTGTCCTTTCGCCAGCATCTGGGTGCCCACAAGCACGCACGGTTTGCCGGTGTTTACCTGGTTCAGGATGCCCTGGATGCTGCCTTTGCGCTGCGTGCTGTCGCGATCCACTCGCACCACCGGTGTATCCGGGAAAGCCGTGGCAAGAATGTCCTCCGTTCTCTCGGTGCCCTGCCCAACCGGTTTGAAGGCCTCACTCTTGCACTTTGGGCACTGCTCGGTCGCCGCCGTCTGGTAGTCGCAGTGGTGGCATCTCATCGCCCGGTCCCGGCGGTGGTAGGTCAGGCGAGTGTCGCAGCGCGGGCATTCAACCATGTGGCCGCAGTCAAAGCACATCATGACCGGGGCAAACCCTCGCCGATTGACGAAAACCAGCGCCTGCTCACCTTTTGCCAGAATCTGTTCGATGGCATTCAAGGCAGGGCGGGAGAGGCCGCCCTCCAATGGGCGACTCCGGATATCCAGCAAGCTGATGACCGGGGGCGCAGCATTGCCGGCGCGCTCTTCAAGCTTTACCAGATGGTATTTGGCCTGCTCTGCATTATGAACGGATTCCAGCGACGGAGTGGCGGATCCCAGAATGACGGGGCATTTGTTCAGGTGTGCGCGGTAGACGGCCAGGTCCCGGCCGGAGTACCGAAAACCTTCACCCTGCTTGTAAGAGCTGTCGTGCTCTTCATCGACAATGATGGTTCGCAGGTTGGTGAACGGTAGCAAAGCAGCCGATCGCGTACCTACAAGGATAACGGGCTCGCCGTTCCGCACTTTCAGCCATGTCGTCAGACGTTCACTGTCGTTCAGCGCTGAGTGCCATACGACAATCCGTGCGCCAAAATAGCGCTGGAATCGGGCGACCGTTTGGGGCGTCAGATTGATCTCCGGAACCAGTACCAGGGCCTGATCCTGATTTCCCAGGTGTTCTTTCAGGTAATGAAGGTAGATCTCGGTTTTTCCGCTACCGGTGATGCCGTACAGAAGGAAGGCGGAAAACCCTTCGTCCGGGGTAGCCAGCTGCTCGGCGGCAGATGTCTGCGCCTCGGATAATCTGGGTCGGCGGGCCAGCAGCTCGGGGGCTTCATTGAAATCCGCCGGTCGGGCTGGCGAGACAACCTCGATCAGTTGCTTCTCCTGCAGTGCCTTGAGTTGCGCCCGGTTGAATCCCGCCCTCAGAATATCGGTTGTCGGGGCGCCGTTGGATCGCTGGTTCAGCCAATCCCAAAGGGCTTTTTGTTTATGCGCATTCGCGGGAATCGTCGAGCCGCTGTCGATTGCCAGCCACCACTGATCCTTTTTTTCCTCTGCAATGCGCCCTCGTCTGAGTGCTGGGGGCAGGGCAGTGAACAGGCATTCGCCGAGCGGATGCTGGTAATAGTCGCTTGCCCAACTGAGAAGCTTGAAGGTTTCCACGGGCAATGCAGGCCAGTTTTCCATTGCCCCTGCCACAGCCTTGAGAGTGATGCCGGGAGGAGGCTCAACGCCCACCTGAACAACAAGACCCGTTGCCTGCTGCCGGCCAAAGGGTATTCGCACCCTCTGACCAGGCGTCAGTTCAAGGCCTTCCGGGATAATGTAATCGAAGAGTCGACGCAGGGGACGATTCAAGGCAATGCGTGCGATCAACGGCACTGAGTGCTCCACGGGATGACGGGTGTCACGGTTTTTCCTTATCCTGTCTAGTCGGCGGCCTGCCGCGAAATCCAAGGTGGGCGAGTCCGGAAGTCAGTGTGGTGCTTGCCTGCAGAACTAATTGCAAGTAAGATTCGCGGTCTGTTTCCGGCAGGGCATGATTGTGCCCCGTCTTCTCAATTGATTCAAACGTGCGGTGCCTGGCGCCTGGGCAGATTCGATGCCCCGTGATCAGGTAGCGGCATGACCTAACGAGGTTCGCCATGAAAGAAGGTATCCACCCGAAGTACGAAGAGATTACTGCGACCTGCTCTTGCGGTAATACATTCAAGACTCGTTCTACCTACACCCATGATCTGCAGCTGGATGTGTGTTCCCAGTGCCACCCATTCTACACCGGCAAGCAGAAAGTTATGGATACCGGTGGTCGTATCGACCGTTTCCAGAAGCGTTTCGGTGGTCGCATCGGCGCCAAGAAAGACTGATTGAGCTGGATTCGGGAAAAGCGCCTTCGGGCGCTTTTTTTGGTGCGCCCGGCACGGGCGCACTCCTGGAGGTGCAAGTCCTCCCGTGAGCTGGCCACAGCGAACGAAGTGAAGCGCAACTGCGGAAGGGTGACCGACCGTGGGGAGGAAGCGTGGAGCGTAAACCGTGAGCC
>NZ_JBSXNQ010000037.1:0-75880 GCF_056857715.1 Marinobacter sp. L-13 | reverse complement strand
GGGTATTCGACCGTCTGTCTCTGGTAAGCTTGCTGGATACGATGACTCGGCTTCAGAGCCGACCATGAACCGCCGTGGTACGGAACCGTATGCCCGGTGGTGTGAGAGGACGGGGGAGGTAACTCCCCCTCCTACTCGATTTTACGGTCAGCTAAACGACTGGTTTGGCTGTCGACGCACAACCGGTTCCGGTTTCTGGTGGAAATAGGATTCCTTAATCTCTATAATTGGCGCGATTTTGGGTACGTCTGGCACTCCGTTTCTCATGGTTTTTCTGGGCCGCAGGTGTCGGGCGTTACGAATCCATTGAAAAGTTTCTGATGATTGGATGAGGCTAATGATCAAGATCAAAAAAGGCCTGGATCTTCCCATCAGCGGCGCTCCCGAACAGACCATTACAGACGGCAAACCCGTTCGCCACGTTGCGTTGATCGGTTTTGACTATATCGGCATGAAGCCGACGATGGCTGTGAAAGAGGGGGACCGTGTCAAGCGCGGTACGCTGCTGTTCACGGACAAGAAGACCGAGGGCGTTCGTTATACTTCACCCGCCGCGGGCGTTGTGAAAGAGATCAACCGTGGTGAGCGTCGGGTATTCCAGTCGATCGTTATCGAAGTCGATGGCGATGAGGCTGAGACCTTTGCGCGCTACAGCGAAGCGGATCTTGCCGGCCTGGAACGCCAGCAGGTAGTCGATAATCTGGTGGAATCCGGGCTCTGGACTGCGTTCAAGACGCGTCCGTACAGCAAGGTTCCGGAGATTGATTCCGCTCCCCACTCAATTTTCGTGTCGGTCATGGATACCAACCCGCTGGCAGCGGACCCGACGGTCATCATTGGCGAAAACAGCCAGGCGTTCGAGAAAGGCCTTGAGATCCTTACCAAACTGACCACCGGCAAGGTGTTTGTCACTGGCAAGCCAGGATCCAACGTCGCTGTTCCCAGGTCCGACGCCGTTGAGGTGCACCAGTTCGATGGCAAGCATCCGGCCGGCAACGTGGGAACCCATATCCATCACCTGGATCCGGTTTCTGGCAGCAAGACGGTCTGGAGTATCAATTATCAGGACGTTATCGACATTGCCAAGCTGTTTGAATCCGGTGAAGTCCCTGTTGAGCGTGTCGTGGCGATCGGTGGCCCCAAGGCCCTGAAACCCCGTCTCGTGCGTACTCGTCTGGGTGCCAGTCTTGAGGAGCTTCTCGACGGTGAAGTTGCCACAGATTGCGAGATCCGGGCGATTTCCGGCTCCGTGTTCGGCGGTCGCCGTGGCGATGGTCCCTGCGCCTATCTTGGCCGGTTTGCCAATCAGGTGTCCGTGCTTGAGGAAGGTAACAAGCGCGAGTTCATGGGCTGGCTGTCGCCGGGTGCGAACAAGTTCTCCGTCATGAATATTTACCTGTCCAAGCTGGTCGGTGGCAAACGGTTCGATATGACCACCACCACCAATGGCAGCGAGCGGGCGATGGTGCCGGTGGGTGTTTACGAAAAGATCATGCCGCTGGACATTCTGCCCACGCAGTTGCTGCGTTCCCTGATTGTCGGCGACACAGAGATGGCACAGAAGCTTGGCGCACTGGAGTTGGATGAAGAAGATCTGGCGCTGTGCACCTTTGTGTGCCCCGGCAAATATGAATATGGTCCGATTCTCCGCGAGAACCTGACCCGAATCGAGATCGAGGGCTAATACGATGGCTATCAGACAGTTTCTCGATGGAATCGAGCATCACTTTGAAAAGGGTGGCAAGTACGAGCGCTGGTATGCGCTTTACGAGGCGGTGGATACTATTTTCTACTCGCCGGCGAGTGTCACCTCCACCACCGCCCATGTGCGTGACGGGATTGACCTCAAGCGCATCATGATCACGGTTTGGTTGTGCACCTTCCCGGCAATGTTCTTCGGAATGTGGAACATCGGCTACCAGGCCAACAGTTTCCTGGCGTCCAACCCGGATGCCATGATTGCTGACGGCGGCCTGCGGACTGCCTTTATCCAGGCACTTGCCATCACCGGTTCCGGTGCGGGCGTATGGGACAACTTCGTTTACGGCATGGCGTACTTCGTGCCCATTTACTTCGTGACCTTCGTGGTCGGTGGTTTCTGGGAAGTGCTGTTTGCCACCGTGCGCCGTCACGAAGTGAACGAGGGTTTCTTTGTCACATCGGTCCTGTTTGCACTGATCTGCCCGCCCACCATTCCTCTCTGGCAGGTGGCCCTGGGCATCACCTTCGGCGTCGTGATCGGCAAGGAAGTGTTCGGCGGTACCGGCAAGAACTTCCTGAACCCGGCCCTGACCGGTCGTGCCTTCCTGTACTTCGCCTATCCGGCGCAGATTTCCGGCGACACCGTCTGGACTGCGGTTGACGGCTTCAGTGGCGCCACGGCGCTGAGCTGGGCCGCCAGTGGTGGTCTGGAAGCTCTGGAAGCTCAAATTGGCTGGATGAGCGCCTTCATGGGCACCATTCAGGGCTCGATGGGTGAGACCTCGACACTGGCCATTCTGATTGGTGGCCTGATCCTGTTGGGGATGAAGATTGCCTCCTATCGCATCGTCGGAGGTGTGTTGATCGGTATGATCGGCATGTCGCTGCTGCTAAACATCATAGGTTCCGAGACCAATCCGATGTTCGCGGTTCCGGCGCATTGGCATCTGGTCATGGGCGGGTTTGCCTTTGGCATGATGTTCATGGCGACGGATCCGGTGTCCGCCGCGATGACTGACACGGGTCGCTGGTGTTTCGGTATTCTGGTAGGCGTGATGACTGTGCTGATCCGCGTGATCAATCCGGCGTTCCCGGAAGGCATCATGCTTGCCATCCTGTTCGCAAACCTGTTCGCGCCATTGATGGACCATTACGTGGTTCAGGCCAACATCAAACGGAGGCTTGCTCGTGGCTAAAGCTAAAGAAACCGTCTCCCGCACGCTGATCGTTGCGCTGGTGCTGAGTATCGTGTTCTCTGTCGTGGTATCCACCGCGGCGGTCATGCTCAGACCTGCCCAGGTCAAGAATCAGCATCTTGATATGACAACGAACATTCTCTCTGCCGCAGGTATGCTGGATCAAGGCGATACTGCAGAGCAGATTTTGCAGAAATTCGAGAGTTTCGATGTTCGCCTGGTGGATTTGGATACTGGTAAATTTGTAAAGCCTTCCGCCGTTGGTGTTGCTGAGCCCATGAAATATGATATGTACAAGGCTGCCTCGGACCCTCAGTTGTCTACGGATATTCCTTCCTCGGAAGACAAGGCTGGCATCAAGCGCCGGCCGAATGTTGCCAGGGTGTATACGCTGAGCGAGAACGGAGAGCTAGTGCGTGTGGTACTGCCAATTCATGGTTATGGCCTCTGGTCTACATTGTATGGCTTCATTTCGCTGGAAGGTGATTTGAACACCATTGAAGGGCTTGGCTTTTACTCCCACGCCGAAACTCCGGGCCTCGGTGGGGAGGTAGACAATCCACGCTGGAAGTCGCAGTGGGTGGGGAAGAAAGTTTATGATGGTGATCGCACTGAACCGCAGATCAAACTGGTTAAAGGTGGCGTAAACGTTGATGCAAAAAAAAGGCAGCATAAAGTGGATGCTCTGTCCGGGGCAACGTTGACCAGTCGCGGCGTTGAGCAACTGGTTAACTACTGGATGGGCGACCGCGGATACGCGCCGTTCCTGCAAAAACTTCGTGAAGGGGAGGTCTGATCATGGCAGATGCATCAGCCAAACAGGTTCTCTTCGAACCGATCTTCAGCAATAACCCGATTGCCCTGCAGATCCTGGGCATCTGTTCAGCGCTGGCGGTTACCACCAGCATGAACGTTACACTTGTTATGTGCGCGGCGGTTATTGCCGTTACCGCATTTTCCAACCTGGCCGTGTCCCTGGTACGCACCCAGATTCCGGGCAGTATCCGGATCATCGTGCAGATGACCATTATCGCCTCCCTGGTAATCGTGGTTGACCAGGTGCTCAAGGCCTATGCCTACGAGATTTCCAAGCAGCTCTCAGTGTTCGTTGGTCTGATTATCACCAACTGCATCGTTATGGGCCGCGCGGAAGGCTTTGCCATGAAGAACGGCCCCTGGCTGAGCTTCCTGGACGGCGTTGGTAACGGTCTGGGCTACTCGGTACTCCTGATCTTCGTTGCCTTCTTCCGTGAATTGCTGGGCGCCGGCTCACTGTTCGGTGTCTCCCTGATGCCGGTGGTGAACGAAGGTGGCTGGTACATTCCTAACGGCTTGTTGCTGCTGCCGCCGAGTGCGTTCTTTATTATCGGCCTGGCGATCTGGGGTCTGCGGACCTGGAAGCCGGAGCAGGTTGAAGAGCCGGACTATAAAATGTCTCGCCATGTCGCCAAGGAGGCCTTCTGATGGAGCATTATATCAGCTTGATTCTGAAGGCTGTTTTTGTTGAAAACATGGCGCTGGCGTTCTTCCTGGGGATGTGTACCTTCCTGGCCATCTCCAAGAAGATCGAGGCCGCAACCGGTCTTGGCATTGCCGTGGTGGTCGTGCTGACGGTCACCGTGCCGGTGAACAACCTTCTGTACAACAGCGTTCTGCGCGAAGGCGCCCTGGATTGGGCTGGCCTGCCGAACGTAGACCTGAGCTTTCTCGGATTGCTGACGTATATCGGGGTAATCGCGGCGATTGTTCAGATCATGGAAATGGTACTGGACAAGTACATACCGGCACTCTACGCCGCTCTGGGTGTGTTCCTGCCACTGATTACAGTGAACTGCGCCATTCTGGGTGCCTCGCTGTTCATGGTGGAGCGTGACTACACCTTCGGCGAGAGTGTGGTGTATGGCTTCGGCGCCGGCCTTGGCTGGGCCCTGGCGATCATCGCCCTGGCGGGTATTCGCGAGAAGCTGAAGTACAGTGACGTTCCGGAAGGCCTGCGTGGTCTGGGTATCACCTTCATTACCGTTGGTCTGATGTCCCTGGGCTTCATGTCCTTCTCCGGTATCTCACTGTAATTCACCCGGTGATTCGGTTTAACGAAAAGGCGAGACCATGAATACAGAAATTATTCTCGGCGTGGTCATGTTCACCGTTATCGTTCTGGCCCTGGTCGCAGTGATTCTTGCGGCCCGGTCCAGGCTGGTAAGCACCGGTGATGTGACCATTGAGATCAACGATGATCCCGAACACACGCTGAAGACCGAAGCCGGCGGCAAGCTGCTCGGTACTCTGGCTAACAGTGGTATTTTCCTGTCCTCTGCCTGCGGTGGCGGCGGTACCTGCGCCCAGTGCAAGTGCAAGGTTCTCGAGGGCGGCGGTGCCATGCTGCCAACAGAGAAGACCCACTTCACCAATCGTGAAGAGAAAGAGGGCTGGCGCCTGTCCTGCCAGGTTCCTGTAAAACAGGACATGAAGGTGGAAGTGCCGGAAGAGTTCTTTGGCGTCAAGAAGTGGGAATGCGAGGTTGTCTCCAACCACAACGTGGCCACCTTCATCAAAGAGCTGGTGCTCAAGCTGCCGGAAGGCGAGGAAGTTGACTTCCGGGCCGGCGGTTACGTTCAGCTCGAGTGTCCTCCCTACGAGATCGACTTCAAGGATTTCGATATCGAGGAAGAGTTCCACGAAGACTGGGACAAGCACAACATCTGGCGCTACAAGGCGGTCAACAAGGAAGAGACCATCCGGGCCTATTCCATGGCAAACTATCCGGAAGAGAAGGGTGTTCTCAAGTTCAACATCCGTATCGCCACGCCGCCTCCGGGCACTGACCACAATCCGGGCATCATGTCGAGCTACGTGTTCAACCTGAAGCCGGGCGACAAGGTCACCGTTATGGGGCCGTTCGGTGAGTTCTTCGCCAAGAAGACCGATGCCGAAATGGTATTCATTGGTGGCGGTGCCGGTATGGCGCCTATGCGTTCCCACATCTTCGATCAGCTCAAGCGTCTGAACTCCAAGCGCAAGATCAGCTTCTGGTATGGCGCACGAAGTGTTCGCGAGATGTTCTATGTGGAAGATTTCGACGGGCTTCAGGAAGAAAACGACAACTTCGAGTGGCATGTCGCACTTTCCGATGCGTTGCCCGAGGACAATTGGCAGGGCCCGACCGGGTTTATTCATAACGTGTTGTATGAAAACTATCTGAAGGACCACCCGGCTCCGGAAGACTGTGAATACTACATGTGTGGGCCCCCAATCATGAACGCGTCCTGCATCAAGATGCTGAAAGATCTGGGTGTAGAGGATGAAAACATCATGCTGGATGACTTTGGAGGCTAAGCAGTTCTGATGACATTCAGCATTGTACGACCCGCCAGGGTGGCCCTGGCCAGCGCTTTTACAGCGCTGGCCTTTGCCGTTCTGGCGGGTTGTTCGTTTGAGCCAGAGGAAAAAATCTGGGAAATCTCCGGACCTGTCTTCGGCACCAGCTACCACATCAATGTCGTATTGACCGAGGATCAGGAGAGGCTTGAAACTCTGGCCAGCGGTATCGATGAGGTGCTCGAAGGGGTTGATGCGTCAATGTCGACCTGGCGCGAGGATTCGGAGCTGTCCCGTTTCAATCAACGATCCGATCAATCCGAGTGGGTTCCGGTGTCAGCGGACTTGCTCCGTGTTCTTCAGAAGGCTGAAGAGATCTCAACGATGACCGCTGGTGCCTTTGATGTGACCATCGGCCCGGTGGTAAATCTTTGGGGGTTCGGCCCCGAGGCGCGCCCGGAGCAGATTCCGTCAGAAGAATCTCTCTCCAGGGCTCTTGCCGCCACTGGCTTCGAGAAGCTCGAGCTGCGGGTCGATCCGCCCGCCGTGCGTGCGACACCACCGCAATATGTGGATCTGTCGGCTATCGCCAAGGGATACGGTGTAGATGCGGTTGCCCGTTTTCTTGAGAGCGAAGGCGTGGAGGCGTACCTGGTGGAGATTGGCGGAGAGGTTAGCGTCAATGGCCGTAAACCTGATGGCAGCACCTGGCGACTGGCCATAGAACAGCCGATGGCGGAAGGGCGCGCGGTAAACCGCGTGGTGGCGCTGGAATCACGTGCTATGGCAACATCAGGTGATTATCGTAATTATTACGAATCGGAAGGGCGTCGGTATTCCCATACAATAGATCCTGAAACGGGTGAGCCAATTGCTCACAAGCTGGCATCAGTAACCGTTATCGCGGACGATTGTATGACGGCAGATGCTCTGGCAACCGGTTTTAATGTGATGGGCTACGAGCGGGCAAATGAGCTCGCGGTAAGGGAAAATATCCCGGCCTATTTTATTGTCAGGACGGATGAAGGCTTCGAGACGCACCAGACGCCGGCCTTTTCGTCCTACGTGACTCAATGAGGGGAGGGCAACATGGGTACCTTTCTTTTGGTTCTTTTCATCGTGGTTTTGCTGGTTGCAGCCATGTCTATTGGCGTGATCCTCGGGCGCAAGCCCATCAGCGGAACCTGCGGCGGTATTGGCGCGCTTGGTATCAGCCAGTCCTGTGATATCTGCGGTGGTAATACCCAGAAGTGCGAAGAAGAAAACGAACGGTTGGCCAACGAGGGTAAAGAGCCCGAGGCTCTGGCTTACGACGCCAGCAAGGCCAGCAAGCACTGATCTGTTTTTGACAATTACAACCATCTTTTCACGACGTAGATAAGGAGTCACTGCGCGCATGGCAGAACATCATTACGACGTCGTCGTTATCGGCGCCGGTCCGTCCGGCGAAGGCGCGGCGATGAATGCGACGAAACACGGCAAACGTGTCGCGATCATCGAAGACAAGCCTACCGTTGGCGGGAACTGCACCCACTGGGGCACCATTCCTTCCAAGGCGCTGCGCCACTCCGTCAAACAGATCATTACGTTCAACACCAACCAGATGTTCCGGGATATCGGGGAGCCTCGCTGGTTCTCTTTCCCGCGAGTGCTTCAGAATGCCCAGAAGGTCATCGGCAAGCAGGTCAAGCTCCGGACGCAGTTCTACTCTCGCAATCGCGTGGATTTGATAAACGGCCGGGCCTTTTTTGTCGACCAGAACCGCATAGAAGTCCGGGGTAGCAAGTCCTCCGAGACGCTGCACTTCAAGCAGGCGATCATCGCCACCGGTTCCAGGCCCTACCTGCCACCCGATGTGGACTTCCGTCATCACCGTATCTATAACTCCGACACCATTCTGAACCTGTCTCACACGCCTCGCACACTGATTATTTATGGCGCTGGCGTCATAGGGTCAGAGTACGCCTCGATCTTTGCGGGCCTGGGTGTAAAAGTCGACCTGATCAACCCGGGTAGCCGGCTGTTGTCCTTCCTGGATGACGAGATCTCCGACGCCCTGAGTTACCACCTGCGGAATAATGGCGTTCTGGTTCGCCACAACGAGCAGTACGAGTCGGTTGTGGGCGACGACCACGGTGTGGTGTTGTCGCTTCAATCGGGCAAGAAAATCCGTGCGGATGCATTCCTGTGGTGCAATGGTCGCAGCGGGAACACCGAGAAGCTGGGCCTCGAAAATATCGGTCTGGAACCCAATGGCCGTGGGCAACTGGCCGTTGACGAGCACTATCGCACCGAAGTGGACAACATCTACGCGGCGGGCGACGTGATCGGCTGGCCAAGTCTGGCAAGCGCCGCTTATGACCAGGGCCGCTCTGCATCCTCGGATATTGTGGATGACGCATACTTCCGCTTTGTGTCGGATGTGCCGACCGGGATCTACACCATTCCGGAAATCAGTTCCGTTGGTAAAACCGAGCGCGAACTGACGGAAGCCAAGGTGCCCTACGAGGTTGGACAGGCGTTCTTCAAGGATCTTGCCCGTGCCCAGATTACCGGAGAAGCGGTAGGAATGCTGAAAATTCTGTTTCACCGGGAAACCCGTCAGATTCTGGGTATCCACTGTTTCGGTGACCAGGCGGCGGAAATCGTCCACATCGGCCAGGCGATCATGAATCAGGAAGGAGAGGCCAACTCCCTGAACTACTTCATCAATACCACGTTCAACTATCCGACCATGGCGGAAGCCTACCGTGTCGCGGCGTTGAACGGTCTGAACCGGATCTTTTAACGGGGCAGGCCACACCAGGGGTCAGAAGAAAGCCTACGACTGACCCCGGCTTAACCTTCCATATCCCGAATTCAGCCCGCTGACAGGGCCTCTTTACTGGCCGACACCCCGGCGTGACTCTGTGGCAATGACAGGGCTGACCTGGCCCTGTTGTCGAAGAATATGCGGGTGCTGGTGGGATAGTCAGTGATGATGCTGTCCACGCCCATTTCTTCCAGTTGCAACATGTCGTGAATCCGGTTCACCGTCCAGGTGGACACGTGCATGCCCTTTCGATGGGCTTTTTCAACCAGCGCTTTCGAGCAAAGCTTCCAGTTGATGCAGAGATACTCACAGCCGAGTTGGCCCGCAATGCTCAAGGGGCGCGGGAATTTGCGCTCTGCGACCAGGCCGATGCGGATGTTCTTGTTCCGCCGCCGGATCTGTTTCAGAAACCAGGTGTCGGAAGAGGTTATGGCCACCGTCTGATACAGATTGCGTCGCTGTATAACCTCTGTCAGGCGATTGCTGAGAATGTTCAGGCGCTGACGCGTGTCTTTTTTGACTTCCAGTTGCAGGTGTTCGAGGTCGTCGAACCGGTCCAGAAGGTCTTCCAGCGCGGGAATTCCCGTGGGTGTGGGCCAGGAGCTGGTGTTTCTTCGCGCATCCATGGCAGCCAGTTCGGCGGCCGTGTACTGACTGATACTGCCTTTCTGGCTGGTCGTGCGGTCAACCGAAAGATCGTGCACCAATACCGGCTTGCCGTCCTTTGACAATACGAGATCCAGTTCAAAATGCCGGATACCGTGCCGGTAAGCATGCGTAAATCCCGGAAGGGTGTTTTCGGGAGCTTCTCCCTTGGCGCCTCTGTGTCCGTAGACAATCATTCCGCTGCATCATCCTTCAGGCGTTGGTAAATGGCCTGGCGCTTCTTCCAGGTGTCGTGGCAAAGGCGTATGTCTTCGAGGTACGCCGGCAGCTCGTTCATCAGCAGGGCCTGGGGGCCGTCCACCAGGGCTCTTTCCGGCTTGGGGTGGAAATCCACGAGCACCATGTTGGCACCGGCGACGACGCCCTGGGCGGTCGCGTGCATGACATCAAGGATGCCGTCCGGAGACTGCTCGCGGCTGCCCACCGAATGGGAAGGATCCACACAGACTGGCATACGGGTAAGGCGCTTGACCGCCGGCACATGGGCGAAATCCACCATGTTCCGATGGGGCTGGCCGGCTTCGGTTTTCATGCCCCTCAGGCAGAAGATGACATTAGCGTTGCCTTCGCTGGCCAGATACTCGGCAGCGTTGAGGGATTCATTCAGGGTAATCCCGAACCCGCGTTTGAGCAGTACCGGATAGGTACTCTGGCGGCCAATGGCCTTGAGCAGCTCGAAGTTCTGGGTATTGCGGGTGCCCACCTGCAGCATTACACCGGTGGGACGGCCAAGCTTTTCGAGGCAGTTGTCGATTTCCTCAATGTGGCTCTCATGAGTGATCTCCATGGCGATAACCTTGATGCCGTGTTTCCCCGCCTTTTCAAACACCCAGGGGAGGCAGCCCTTGCCGTGGCCCTGGAATGAATAAGGGTTGGTGCGCGGCTTGTAGGCGCCCATTCGTGTGCAGACTTCCCCATGGCCTTCCAGGGCCTTCATCATCATGTCGACGTGTTCGGGCACATCAACCGCGCACAGCCCGGCAAAGATGTTCAGGTTGGATTGACTGAACTCGACACCGTTGTAGGTGAAGCCGCTTTGCCGTCGATCGTCCCGGTGGCGCCCAAGAATACGGTAGTCGTCCGAAATGCGTATGGCCCGTTCGACCGCAGGCAGGGCTTCGATCTCTTCCTTGTTCAGGGGCTTGGTGTCCCCGAGAAGATAGATTTCGGTCAGCCTCTGGGTGGCGCCCTGAACCTCATGAACCCGAACCGACACGTTCGGGAGATTCTCGAGGTAGTGCATGGTCTGTCGGTATTCTTCGCTGTCCAGAGCGGTATTCGGATGAAGAATCGCTAGCATGCTGTCTCCTTTTAAGAACCTGCGTCTTGCGCCCGGTGCCGCGCCTGCATGAACTCCCGATGATTAAGATGCAGCAGGTCTGCCATGCGGCGAATAAGGTGTTCTTCGTACTTGTCGATGCGGCCATCCGCAAAGGCCACGCGCCAGATACTTTCCAGCAGGGCCTGTTTTCCTTCCTGGTCCAGGTACTCGTTGATCTGGCCGGTAAATTCATAGAGCGACGTGGCATCGTCTGCGTGGCTAAGGGCGTCTTCCAGAATTTCCTCGGCTTCGGCCTGGGTTACCTGATGTGCTTTTACTGCGCCATCAACAATGGCCTGCAGTTCGCGCTCGTCTTCATCCTGGTCGACACGGGAAAGCTGAACCATCAATGCCGTGGCAGCCACTGCGAGCTGATGGTTATCGGGCTTCTCGCGTTCAGCTTCCGGTGCCGCAAACAATTTTTTCAGGCGCTCGATCATGATCGGACAGTCCCACTTCTGTGTTTGGTTTGAGGCGCCGCGTCAGGCCGCCCTGGCCAGCTGCCGGACCCGGTTCTCCAGTTCAATCTGGTCGGCTGTGAACCGGCGGATACCATCGGCCAGCTTCTCGGTAGCCATAGCGTCCTCGTTGGATTCCCAGCGGAACAGTTTCTCGTCGATGGTGCCAAACTGATCCGGTGAGCTGGCGGTGTCGGCGACCAGTCGACGCGGCAGATCGCCCAGGTCGTCCTGCAACTCCTGCAGCAGGGTAGGGCTTATGGTCAGGCGGTCACAGCCAGCCAGCATTTCAATTTCGCCGGTGTTCCGGAAACTGGCGCCCATCACCACCGTTTTAAAGCCGTTGGCCTTGTAGTAATTGTAGATACGGGATACCGAAAGCACCCCCGGATCCTCTGCAGCCGGGTAGCTGTCCCGGCCAGTGCTGGCCAGGTGCCAGTCCAGAATTCGACCAACAAAGGGCGAGATCAGGAATGCACCGGCCTGGGCACAGGCGGCGGCCTGAATGAAAGAAAACAGCAACGTCAGGTTGCAGTGAATGCCTTCTTTCTCCAGTTGCTCGGCCGCCCGGATGCCTTCCCAGGTAGAAGCAATCTTGATCAGTACGCGACTGGTGTCGACGCCCTGCTTGTCGTACAGCTCAACCAGGCGGCGGGCGCGCTCAAGCGTACCGGCGGTATCAAAGGACAAACGGGCATCCACCTCCGTCGAAACCACACCGGGAATCAGGTTCAGGATTTCTCGGCCGGCGAGTACGGCCAGCATATCAGTGGCCATGGTCAGCTGCTCGGCGTCTGAGCCGCCATGCCGCCGGGCTTCTGCCACAGCCTTGTCCAGCATCGGCCGGTAAGCGTCAGAAGCGGCAGCTTTGAGTAGCAGGGATGGATTAGTGGTGGCATCTTCCGGCCGCCACTTCGCAATGGCTTCGATATCGCCGGTATCCGCTACCACCGTGGTCATGGTCTTCAGTTGGTCGAGCTTGCTGGTCATTCGTCCTGTCGTCCCGGTTGATCTGTTATTGGTGCGCCCGAATCCCGGGCGCTGGCTATATGCCTACAATAACGGGCCGCTCTGACAGGAACAAGACAACAAAAGGTATGGTGGCAATTGCCTGCGATTAAGCTTCGGCAATCTCCGGCGCCGCCGGTTCACGAACCTTTTCCAGAGCGGTTTCGATCACTTCCAGGCCAGCACCGGATTTATGGGCGTTCTCGCTGATATAGCGACGGAACTGCCGACCGCCAGGTTGGCCGTGGAACAGGCCGAGAAGGTGCCTGGACATGTGAGTCAGGAATACGCCGCGCTCAAGTTCGCTCCCTATGAACGGAAGCATGGCCCGAAGTGCCTGATGCCGGGTTTCTACCGGCGCTGCCTCCCCGAAGAACTCCGGATCGACGCCTGCCAGCAGCCAGGGATTGTGGTACGCCTCCCGACCCAGCATCACGCCGTCGGTATGCCGGAGATGCTCGTGGCACTCATCGAAGGTCTTGATGCCGCCGTTGATGATGATTTCCAGGTGCGGGTATTTCGCTTTCAGCCGGTAGACCCAGTCGTATTTAAGCGGAGGGACTTCCCGGTTTTCCTTGGGGCTCAGGCCTTCAAGAATCGCGATCCGGGCGTGTACGATAAAGGTCCGGCAGCCAGCTTCCGACACTTTTTCCACGAATTCGCAGAGATCGTCCCAGGACTCCCGCCCATCAATACCGATTCGATGCTTCACGGTGACTGGCAGCTCGGTTGCTTCAATCATGGCGCGCACGCCCTCTGCCACCTTGTCCGGATGGCCCATCAGGCAGGCACCGATCATGTTGTTCTGAACACGATCGCTGGGGCAACCGACGTTCAGGTTAACCTCATCGAAGCCGTATTGCTGTGCCAGCCTGGCACAGTGGGCAAGTTCGCCGGCATCGCTGCCACCCAGCTGAAGGGCCAGTGGGTACTCGGCCTCATCGTGGCGCAGAAAGCGCGCGGTGTCGCCATGAATCAGTGCGCCGGTGGTGACCATCTCGGTGTAGAGCAGGGTATGCCGGCTAAGCTGGCGCGCCAGATAACGGTAGTGACTGGTGGTCCAGTCCATCATCGGGGCCACGCAGAAGCGGCGGGAGGGGCCGGAGTTGTGCAGCAGGGTGTCCTCAGATGGTATTCCAGACATTGCGATACCTGTTGTCGACGAAAAACGGGTGACGAAAAGAACTACGTTGAAACCAAGAGTCGTAGTTTAACAGGCATTGGTTTCCGATTTCCGTAAGGCTTTGGCGAAATCCATAACAGGCTTCAGGCTGCTCGTTTCAAATAGTTGCGGAGAAAATTGAAGTAGATTAGAGCGTCTCGAGTGGAGAACAGCTGGGGCTTGAATCCACCATAGAGTTTGTTGATGTAATTGCCCGGAACCTCGGGAAGCTTCGCCAGAGCCATTGCCCAATCGTCAAACTGGCGATGATCGATTTGCTCGTACTGAATCAGGCGAACATCCTGGTGGCGAGGATCGGCAGTGATGCCAAGGTAAAGTCTGTTGACAGCCTCTTCCTCACCTTCCAAAACCTGCATGAAATTGAACTGATCATAAGCCAGCAGGCCGGTGATGCCGTCCCGCTCGTTTCTTTTGATGGATTCCGCGAGGATGTCGTCTAAATCGGATTCCTGCAGATGCGAAGAAACGCTGCTGAAATAGATAAGCCTGCAAAGTCTGGGCTTCGATGCGTCCATAGCAAAAAACCTCCCTGAAGGAGAAGCACTCCTTCTGCTATGATCTCATGCTTGTTTAACTGTACTCCCATAAAACCCAAGTAAACAACCTTGCCCTGGAGTTTGAACGTATGCCCCTGATGGTGCAGGCTCTGCTGCCGGTATTTATCCTGATCATGCTTGGGCATGTGTTCCGCCGCATTGACTTTCCGGGCGGCGATTTCTGGCCCCAGGCGGAGCGGTTTACCTACTACGTGCTGTTTCCGGCCATGTTGGTCTTCAAGCTGGGGCAGGCCAGGTTGCCGGCTTCCGCTTATGGTGACATTGCATTGCTCATTGGCGCCATGCTGATCGCGATGACGCTGATCCTGGCGATTGCCCAATGGTTCTGGCGCTGGTCCGGCCCGGTTTTTTCTTCGGTTTACCAGGGGGCTATCCGGTTCAATTCCTACGTGGGCCTGGCGGCTGGCGGCATGCTGCTCGGCGATCAGGGCCTGTCCCTCTCGGCGATCGCAGTTGCCATCATGGTGCCGTTGCTGAATCTGCTGTGCATACTGATGTTTTCACTGGTGGCCACGGAAGGGCCGGTGAGGCTGGTGCCAGTATTCAAGGCGATTGTGACCAATCCTCTTATAGTGGGCTCGGTGATTGGCGTGGTCTGGAGTTTCTTCGAAATCGGATTTCATCCGCTGATCGGCGGCATTCTCGAGCCGCTAAGCAATCTGGCGTTGCCGATGGGTTTGATGACGGTTGGCGCCGGGCTTCAGCTCAAGGCCCTCAGAGGCGCTTCACTGCCGTTTATTGTGTCATCGGCGCTGAAGTTGGTCGGATTTCCGCTGATGACTGCGGGGCTGGCCTCGTTGCTGGGTCTTGAGGGAATGATGGTTCAGGTGGTCGTGCTGTTGTCGGCGCTCCCCACGGCCACCTCTGCCTACATTCTGGCTCGACAGCTTGGTGGCGATGCCCCCCTGATGGCGGGCATCATCAGTGGTCAGACCTTGCTGGCCATCGTCACCATACCTTTAATGCTCAGTATTCTCTGGTAGGCACTTGAGCACCGCGTCGACAATGCTGTGCTGGAAGTTGTTGTAACCTTCTGGCGTTGCCGCGATGTCAGTGGCCAGAGGGTCCCAGGTGCTGAAGGTCACGTCCAGGCTCTCGGTGATCGAGCGCCACCACTGCCGGTTGAACTGCGGTTCGGTCAGGAGGCAGGGATGGTTTGCGTTGCGCAGTTTTTCCTGCACTTCCGCGATATGCCGGGCCCCTGGCGACAGCTCCGGGTTCAGTGTCAGAACGCCCTCGAGTTTCAGTTCATAGTGTTCGGCAAATCGGGTAAAGGCGTCGTGATAGGCGAACAGGCTGATTTCGTGCGCCGGTGCAAGGCGGTCCCGGATAGTGGCATCGGTTTCTCGAACGCTGGCTTTGAACTGCTCGAAATTCTCGTTTAACGCGCCAGCGTCAACACCTTTCAGTCCTGAGAGAGCATCCCGGATCGTCCCGGCCATTTCGATGGCCAGTTCGGGATCCAGCCAGATGTGCGGGTCTTCGCCGTCTCCGTGATCATGGCCGTGTCCGTGCCCCTCGTTGTGGTGTTCTTCCTCCTTGGCCTCCTCTTCGTGGGCATGGCCATGGTGATCGTCCGCGTGGTCGTCGTGCGCGTGTTCATCGTGGTTAACTTCCCCGGGTTCGTGCTCGGCATCCATGAGCGCGACCGTTCGACCGCTGAATTCCTGCCCTGCCAGAAGGCGATTAAGGAAGGTTTCCATGTCGGGTCCGACCCAGAAAATCACGTCGGCGTTTTCCAGGGCCCGGCGCTGGGATGGCTTCATGGTGTAATTGTGGGGGCTGGAGCCGGGCGGGACGAGACTCGTTGTCTGCATGTCTTCCGTGGCGATCGAACTGACGATCAGCTCAACCGGTTTGATGGAAGTAACAATACGGGTCTCGGCCTGCAGGGCGCTGTGAAACAAAAGGGTGCCGGCTCCGAGTGCAATAGACAGTGCTTTTCCGGTAACGCGCATGATAAGTGAGATCCTGCGATGCTAATGTGTAATGTTATAATATAACAAACTCGGCCGGGGCCGGCAAAAGAAACTTCTTACTTAGTATTTCTGGTGTGCCCGTTAACTTCCTGATCATGCGAAACCTGACGATGGCCGGTATAATGCCCGCTTTATCAAACGGCCACCGATTTTTCAGGAAGGTTTCATGACTGTACGTACCCGAATTGCTCCGTCACCCACCGGTGACCCACACGTTGGTACCGCCTACGTGGCCCTGTTCAACCTGTGCTTTGCCCGTCAGCACGGCGGCCAGTTCATCCTGCGTATCGAGGATACCGACCAGGCCCGCAGTACCGCGGAATCCGAGCAGGACATTCTCAAGGCGTTGCGCTGGCTCGGTCTGAACTGGGATGAAGGCCCCGATGTAGGTGGCCCCCACGGCCCCTATCGCCAGTCCGAGCGCAAGCACTCCTACCGTCAGTACGCCGAGGATCTGGTGACGGCCGGCCACGCATTTTATTGCTTCCGCACACCGGATGAGCTGGAAGCCATTCGGGAAGAACGCAAGGCCCAGGGTCTGAACCCGGGTATCAAGGGCGATCTGGAGCTGCCTGAGGACGAAGTGAAGCGCCGCCTCGATGCAGGTGAACCATACGTGATTCGTATGAAAGTGCCCGATGAGGGCGTCTGCGAGATTGACGACATGCTTCGGGGCACCATTGAGATCGACTGGGCTCAGGTGGACTGCCAGATTCTGCTCAAGTCCGATGGCATGCCCACTTATCACCTGGCGAATGTGGTTGATGATCACCTGATGGAAATCACACACGTTCTGCGTGGTGAGGAGTGGATCAACTCTGCGCCCAAGCACAAGCTGCTGTATCAGTATTTTGGCTGGGATATGCCGGTACTGTGTCACCTTCCGCTGCTGCGCAACCCGGACAAGAGCAAACTGTCCAAACGCAAGAACCCGACCAGCATCAATTTCTATGAGCGCATGGGCTTTCTGCCGGAGGCCGTCACCAACTACCTGGGGCGCATGGGCTGGTCCATGCCCGACGAGCGGGAAAAGTTCACCCTGGATGAGATGATCGAGAACTTCGACATCCAGCGTGTCTCTCTCGGTGGCCCGGTATTCGATGTGGAGAAGCTTCGCTGGCTGAATGGCCAGTGGTTGCGCGAAGAGCTGACTGAAGAGCAGTTCATGGAGCGCATGCGCCAGTGGTGGTTTAACGAGGACGCCCTGCGTGCTCTGGTGCCTCACATAAAGGGCAGGGCAGAGGTATTCTCGGATGTGGCGCCCATGGCCCAGTTCATGTTCTCCGGCATGCTCAACCTGAAGCCGGAGGACTTTGCCCTTAACAAACTTGAAGAAGCCCAGCTCAAGCGGGTTCTGCAGTTTACGCTCTGGAAGCTTGAAGCCCAGCGCCACTGGAGCAAGGAGACCATCTTCGCGGACATCAAGGCCCTGGCCAAAGCCATGGACCTGAAGATGGGAGATTTCATGTTCTCTATTTTTGTGGCGGTTGCCGGTACACCGAATTCCTGGTCTGTGATGGACTCCATGGCGCTGCTGGGCCCGGACATGACCCGTTCAAGGCTTCGGCATGCCCTGGAAGTGATGGGTGGATTCTCCAAGAAGGAAACCAAGAAGGTGGAAAAAGAATACGCGGCTCTGGGTATTCATTAACCGCTTTGGTGAATTAATAAACGGCTTGAACAGGGATGTTCAGAAAACTGAAAAAAAGTGTGTTTCAGAGGTTGACGCCCATAGGGCGGATCCTTAATATACGCAGCCGTTGAGGGGCCATAGCTCAGCTGGGAGAGCGCAACACTGGCAGTGTTGAGGTCGGCGGTTCGATCCCGCCTGGCTCCACCAATTTCTAGTCCCCTTCGTCTAGTGGCCTAGGACTCCGCCCTTTCACGGCGGCAACAGGGGTTCGAACCCCCTAGGGGACGCCAATACGGCTTGACGGTTTAGTCCACCGGGAAGCCATCAAAAAAACCGCCTTCTGGCGGTTTTTTTGTGTCTGAATGTCGGGTCAGACAACAATGGGGTCAAATGAAATTTCCATCTGACCCCGGATTTATTCAGCGCTCGGCAATGGCACCCTTCCCAACACCCTCATAAGCCTTCACCCGGATGGTGTCTGTCGCGAACTCCACCTTGAGCTTGTCGGCCATGTGGGCGGCAATCAGCTCCACCGTGGTGTCGGTATCCAGCATGTACACGCGATCCTCTGGCAGGGTCAGTGCAAACTCGCCCTGGTTGGCCTCGTATTCGAAGGTCACATAGCGAACGCCGTCTTCGCCAACATGGCGACGCACCACATCCTCCTCGGACCCCACGTAGATATCCCGCCAGAGCTTGGCCCAGCGGCGCTCCAGATCGTAATCGCGGTGGCCGTTCCGGTCGATACGAATCGGTGATCGATGGCCGTGGGCGATGCGCTGGCAGTTGCCCAGGTGTTTCTTAAGGCCGTGGACATAGTGGTAGTAAGCACCATCGATTTCCTCTTCCCGGAGATTGATCTCCACGGAAATCACGTTGGCCGGAAGCACGGCCTTTATTTCCTGTTCCAGCAAAGAGGCCACGGCCGAGGGCACAACCCGGTCGGCGGACAACCAGACAATGGCCTCGTCCGGTGAGCGGTGAATGATCTGGCTGCCGTCCGTGAGAGCCCAGGTAAAAGTGTCTGGCTGCTCCTCACTCCAGGACAGCCCCTGGTAGCCGCGGGGAATCACCAGACGATGGTCAACACGCTCATCGATCACCCGCTTGATGGTGCGTTTTACGTTACTGAAGTCGAACACCATGCCCTGTTCGTCCAGCTCCCCGCCAAGCACCACATCCGCAATCCAGCTTTCACCCACCAGCCCACGGGTCGGGTCCAGGTAGGCAAAATCGATAACGGTCAGGTTGTCTACAAACAGATGGTTCATCAAATTTCCAGGCGGGTGTGGTTGATTGATGGCCGAATTCTAGCAAAAATCACCGAATACAGCAGTCTGGCGGTTGGCCACTGCTTCATTTCTTTTTGCTATCGGACTCATCATTTTAAACCTCGACTCGCACATTGATCAGCAATTTCCGGTACTGATACTGGCGGCCGGTGCCTCGAGCCGCCTCGGTCGGCCGAAAGCCCTCCTGCCGCTGGCTTCTGGTGACGGGACAGACACGGACTGCCGTAACCGCACATTGTTGGACGCCGCCATTGCCCAAGGCCGAATCCTCAGCCCGGAAGTTCGAGTGGTGTGTGGGGCCTGGTACCCGCTCATACGGTTTCGTTGTCGGAGGCAACCTTCTTCCTGGTTGCGGGCGCCGGATTGGCAGGAGGGCATCTCGGCATCTCTGTCAGCGGGACTTCGCAGCCTGGGGCCAGCGGTAAAGGGCGTATTTGTTCTGGTGGCGGACCAGCCGTTACTGGATCTGAACGCCCTCGAGGCCTTTGGCAAGGCGGCCCGCTGTATACCGGAACAGCCCATCGCTGCAGATTACGGTGGCCGGCCGGGTGTGCCCGCCTATTTACCCAGATGGCTCTGGCCGCTGGTGTTGGATCTGGAGGGGGATAGGGGCGCCGGGCGACTGCTCGCAGAGGTGCGTGCAACCCGGGTAGATATTCCGGGGATCCACGATGATGTGGACACCCCGGCAGACTGGCACAGGATCAGGACCCTGCTCAACCGAACAGGCCAGACAGCCAGGCAATCCCGACGCTGAAGATGCCGAGACTTATGGCAAGACCAATGGTGTAGACCCGGGACGATGCCGAGCGCTGCTGCGCAACAAAAAGGTCGATTGTGCGCTGGGCTATGTCTTCAGCGGTTTCCCTCGAGATCTCGTGGGCTTGCTGAATAGCCTCGGACTGAAGGGTTTGCCAGAACTCGGTATCAATCGTCTGCACACTCGTGATGTGATCTTTCAGCTCGGCCATATGCTCGCTCGTGAAGCCGGAATTCTTTTTCAGCTCCTTCTTGAGCACGGCAAGTTCGCTGCCAAGGTTCAGGTTGACCTCCGCGGCAACTTCGTCCCGCAGATTTTTGGTCCGTTCGTCGACCATTTCGGTGACGGCGTTCAGGCGTTCCTCAATCACCGCGTCCTGTTTGCTTCGGGATTCATCCAGAGCCCGCTTCAGGTGATCGAACTGCTCGTCAAAGAGGGAACTGAGCAGTTCGTGGAGGCGGTTGTTGATGTGAGTTTTGACTGCGGAACGGGCGATCTGCTCAATCAACTCGCTGGTCAAGGGCACCACATTGGCTTGCGGGTTGCTCCGGCTGGCTGAATCGCCCGTCTTGGGCGACAGTTCCACCGACGCATCTGCAGGTACGTTCAGCAGTTCGTCCTCTTCCGCGGCAGCCGGCTCAGATTGCAGCGGTGGCTCCGGCAAGTTTCCGCCTGTGACGTCACTGGCCAGCTGGTCCAAAACCTCTTTGAGGCCCTCCGTTTGCGGCGGTTTAGTGAGGATGTTGTAAACACCGAAGTTCCTGGCCTCCTCCATGAATGATGACGATTTTTTGGATGTGCACATGATGATGGGGATGCCGGCGGTCTCCGGGTTGCCCTTGATGGCTTTGGTCGCCTCTACGCCATTCATCCCCGGCATTAGATGGTCCATGAAGATGACATCCGGACGCCCCTGGCTGTTCAGGAAATCGAGGGCCTCCTCGGCCGAGCCAGCCATATTGACTTCCATATCGCGACTTTCCAGCAGTTTGCTCAGGGCAAATCGGGCCACCTTGGAGTCATCTACCAGCAGAGCGTTCTTGATCGCCATGTCACTACCTCAATCGTTTACTGCAAACGCGTTTGTTATCGGGCCGTTATGATTACCAGCCTTCCAGTTTCGGGCACTCTGTGGCCCGGTAGCTCTTGTCCCGATAACAGACACCGGGTTCAGTGGTTCGGGCAGTGAAAATTTCCCCTGCCGCTGTGGTCAGGCGTACCTGTCCGTAGGGCTCGCCATGACGGAATGTCGCTTCGATCGAGCTGCCGTTGGGATTCTTCAGCAAGCCCTTACCGTGGAACTTTCCTTCAATGTATTCGCCCTCGTATTTCTTGCCGCTGGCGAAGACCTCTGCCCCGGTGCCATGGAAGGCGCCGTTGGAAAATTCGCCTTCGTAATGGCGACCGTCGGGGTAGGTGAGTGTGCCGGTGCCATGAAATTCGTCGTTCCGGAAGCCGCCGACGTAGAGCATGCCATCCGCGGTGGTCAGGGAACCGTGGCCATTAAGCTGTCCGTCCTTCCAGTGGCCGGTCAGTATGTCGCCGTTTGCCAGTGTAAGCGTGCCTTTGCCGTTAAACTGGTTGTCCCGGAATTCGCCGGAATAGCGCGAGCCGTCGGCACTGCGCCATTCACCGTCGCCCTCGCGGTTGCCTGCAGACCAGCCTCCCTCGTAACGGCCACCGTCGGGATACCACGCGGTGCCCTGGCCGTGGAATTCACCATCCACGAAATGCCCCTCGTAGCGCAGTCCATCGTTGTCCTGGTAGGTGCCATCACCGGTCTTCACGCCACCGATCCAGATCCCGTCACGGAAATTCACCGTGGTCAGAGCCTCCAGTTCGCCCACCAGAGTCACCTCATTGCCGGCTTTCAGGGCAATGGAGCGGTTCCAGGGTTTGAAACCTGGCTTGGTGATGGTGACCTCGTAGCGGCCCGGGTCCAGCTCAAGATCCAGGCGGGTCGCGCCATATTCCTTGCCGTTGATGGTGACCTGATCGCCGACAACGTTTGAGCGTAGTACCAGCAGCGCCTGCGTCGGTGGCTGGGGTTCCTGCTGTTTTTCCGGTTGTTGCGGATTTGCCGGGGCGGTGTCTGTTCTCGTTGCCAATACCGATGGCGGTTCAGCTACCGCCAGAACCTCCGGGTTCTCCGGCATGGATGGCACGGTAAACGGAGTGGCTTCCACCACGGGTGGGCGCGACTCCCGGGCAGCCTGTTTGGTTCTGGCGGATGCCTCCGGAACAGGCTCTGGGGCCGGCTCGGGCTCGGTAGTAATAGAGGCAACAGCTTGATCCGTCGAGGGTGGTTCGAAGGCTTCTGTTATCTGAAGGTCATCCCGAACCGAGGCAAACCCGGCGGTTACCAGCAGCATGAGCGCCAGGGCATTGACGAACAGAAGCGGTCTGAAATCGACCATGACGGAACCTCTTGATCCTGCATTCTTGGAATTCTGTCTACCGGTTCATCTTACCCAGTGAGTGCAACGCTATGTAACAGAAAGTGACGGGGAGTTACCGAGAATGCAGGCCAAATCACACTTTATCCGGAAGCTGATCATGGTTGAGCTGCTCCCATGATCTCATGTACACGTCGGCTTCGTATTGATAAGGCGATTTGAAAGGGGTTAGCACGAAATCGAAGACGAGAAAGAAAAACCCGATAGAAGCCCACGCGATGGCCAGGGTGCTAATGGTCGTTGCCTGTACCTCCGGGTTCGAGTCGACGAAATTCTGTAACACCGGAATCAGATCCGATGCCATCGCAACCGGGTTGAAGCTGGCCATCACCAGTGGCACCCAGAAGGCGATGAAGATCGGGAAGAATCCGAATGACCAGAGCAATCGGCGGAGCAGATAAAGGGCAACTTCCCGCCAGAAGCGCTGTCTGACTTCCGGTACTTTCCGGATCCGCTCGAGGTACCGCCGACGTTCTGCCCAGTAGGCGGCTACTTCCGGGGCCTCAACGGCCTTTGATTGAGGTGCAGGTGTTGTCATGTACGGCGCGGTACCCTATAGCTTCTGGAGTGATGCATGATAAGCGATACTACGTGTTACCCTACAATTCTCCAATTGTTTAAAGACAGGATAGTTTGAATGGCTGCAGTGATCGACAACGCAACTCATCCGGCCTTTGAGAAACTTCGCAGTCACCGGATCGATACACTCAATCTCGAGGTCGAGGAGTATCGTCACAAGAAGACTGGCGCCCGCCATCTGCATCTGGCAGCCGACAACGACGAAAACGTGTTTTTCGTTGCCCTGCGTACCTTCCCGATGGATTCCACCGGGGTGGCGCATATTCTGGAACACACGGCATTGTGTGGCAGCGAGCGTTTCCCGGTTCGTGATCCGTTCTTCATGATGATTCGGCGGTCACTGAACACGTTCATGAACGCTTTCACCAGCAGCGACTGGACGGCCTATCCCTTCGCCAGCATAAACCGAAAGGATTTCGACAACCTTCTGTCGGTTTACCTGGATTGTGTATTTTTCTCCAAGCTCGATCCGCTGGATTTTGCGCAGGAAGGTCATCGCCTTGAGTTCGATAAGCCGGAAGATCCGTCCACCGACCTGGTTTATCGGGGTGTTGTCTACAACGAGATGAAAGGCGCCATGAGTTCGCCCACGTCCCAGCTGTGGCAGAACCTCAGCAGCCACCTTTTCCCGACCACGACCTATCACTACAACAGCGGTGGCGAGCCCGACCACATCGTGGATCTGAGCTACGACGACCTGCTGCAGTTCTACCGCCACCACTATCACCCCAGCAACGCGATATTTGCCACCTACGGCGATATCCCGGCTCATGAGCATCATGAGAAGTTTGAAGAGCTGGCGCTGAAACGGTTCGACCGGCTGGACATCGATCTTCCGGTTCGCGACGAGAAGCGCATGTTCGCCCCGGTCAGGGTAGAGCAGGGCTATGCGGTCAACGAAGGTGAGGGGACCGACAACAAGACTCACATCGTTGTGGGCTGGTTGCTGGGCCACAGTTTTGATTTGCAGGAGAACCTGGAGGGTCAACTGCTCTCTGCGGTACTGCTGGAAAACAGTGCCTCACCACTGATGCGAGCCCTGGAAACCACGGATCTTGGTCATGCACCTTCGCCCATGTGTGGTCTGGAAGACTCCAACCGTGAAATGACCTTTGTTTGCGGCATCGAAGGCAGCGAGCCGGACAAGCACAAGGATCTGGAAGCCCTGCTCGAGTCCACGCTGCTCAAGGTCGTGGAGGAGGGCGTCAGCCAGGAACGTCTGGAAGCCATCCTGCATCAGCTCGAACTGCACCAGCGGGAAATTGCTGGTGACCAGTTCCCGTACGGCCTGCAGCTGATCATGAGTGCCATTGCACCCATGGTGCACGGCGGTGATCCGGTTGAATTGCTGGATCTGGAGCCGGTCCTGGCAACGCTCCGGGAGAAAATCCGGGACCCGCAATACGTGCCGGATCTGATCCGCCGCAAGCTTCTTGAGAACCCGCACCGGGTCACCCTGACCCTGCGGCCGGATGAAAAGCTCGAGTCCCGCCGGCAGGAAGCCATCCGTGAAGCGCTGGCCCGTCGCAAGGCCGAGCTTACCGATGACGAGGTCCGGATGATTGTCGACCGGGCCAGGGCGCTGGAAGAACGCCAGATGCAGAAGGACGATGACTCCATTCTGCCAAAGGTGGATCTGTCAGACGTGCCTCTGCAGATGCCAGAGCCGGAAGGGCGTTATGACGGCGACATTTCGGCAACCGTTTATGCCCGTGGTACCAACGGTCTGGTTTACGAGCAGATTGTTGTCCCGGTGCCGGCGCTGACCGAAGAGGAGCTGCTTCTGGTGCCTTACTACACCACGCTGATTTCCGAAGTGGGTTGTGGTGATCTGGACTACCTGCAAATGCAGGATCGTATCTCTGCGGAGTCTGGTGGTATCGGCGCAGCGTTCAGCGCCAAAGGCCGGATTGATGACGTTCAGGCGCTGTCCGGTTACATCATCTTCAACGGCAAGGCTCTGGCCCGTAATCGCAGTGAGTTGACCCGTCTTCTACGGGATGTCTACACCAGTGCCCGCTTCGATGAGAAAGAGCGAATCCGGGAGATCATTGCGCAGATCCGGGCCCGTCGCGAGCAGGCCGTAACCGGCAGTGGCCATGCACTGGCCATGGGCGCGGCTTCACAGGGTATGAGTCCGGGTGCCTGGCTTTCTTTCCGGCTGGGTGGTCTTGCCGGTATTCGCGGCACCAAGCAGCTCGATCAGGCCCTGAAGGATCCAGAGGAATTGACGGCGCTCTGTGACAAGCTTTCTGCATTGCACGAGAAGATCGGCAAGCAGGGTCGGGAGTTCCTGGTGATTGGTGAAGAGGATCAGCTCCCGGCGATGGTTGATGATCTGAAATCCTGCTGGCGTGATGCCTCTGGAGCGGGCATTGCAGGCTGGAAAATGGAACCGGTCAATTACACTACCCGTGAGGCGTGGCTGACTTCTACCCAGGTTAACTTCTGCTCCAAGGCCTACAGCACTGTCGCTGTGGATCATCCCGATGCGGCGGCACTGACCGTGCTGGGTGGTTTCTTGCGTAACGGTTATCTGCACCGAGCCATTCGGGAGAAGGGTGGCGCTTACGGTGGCGGCGCCGGGCAGGACAGCGTGAATGGCACGTTCCGGTTCTTCTCCTACCGTGATCCGCGCCTGGAGGAAACGCTGGACGATTTCGACGCGGCCCTTGCGTGGCTTCAGGACAATGACCACGACTATCAGGAGCTTGAAGAGTCGATTCTTGGTGTAATTGGTCAACTCGACAGGCCCAGATCGCCTGCGGGCGCTGCTCGCCATGCTTTTCACAACAAGCTGTTTGGGCGAAGTCCGGAGCAGCGTGCCAGGTTCCGGGAGCGGGTGCTGTCCGTCACCCTGGATGACCTGAAGCGTGTGGCCAGAACCTGGCTGGTGCCGGAGAAAGCCAGTACGGCCGTGGTAACCAGTCCGGAAAACCGGGCCAGGGCCGAGAAGCTTGGCCTGAACATTCAGGAACTGTAAAGCCAAAACAAAAGAGGCCAGATGAAGTGTTCATCTGGCCTCTTTTTGGTCTGGCCCCTTTCTTATTCTGCCCCGATGACGCCCTCCAGCCGTCTGTACCCCTAGCGTTGGCGCTTCAGACCGGTTGTCACCATGATTCGGGTGGAGATCTCCTCAACCGAATAGGCGGTGGTATTCAGGTACGGAATCCGCTCACGCCGATACATCAACTCGATTTCCTCGATCTCGTGCATGCACTGCTTGATGGATGAGTAGCGAGAGTTTGGCTTGCGTTCGTTGCGGATGGTTGCCAGCCGCTCCGGCTCGATAGTCAGCCCGAAAATTTTCTCTTTATAGGGTTTCAGGGCTTTCGGGATCTGCTGGTCTGCCAGGTCTTCTTCGGTAATCGGATAGTTTGCCGCTTTCACGCCATACTGCAGTGCCAGATAGAGACAGGTGGGGGTTTTCCCGCTTCGGGAGGCGCCAACGAGGATCAGGTCTGCTTCGTCGTAATGCCGGGTGCGTGCGCCATCGTCATTATCCAGCGCGAAATTGACGGCATTGATCCGGCGTTCATAGCTGCCTTCATTATTGATGGCATGGGATTTACCGACGGTATAGGAAGAGGAAGACTGGAGTTCCTGTTCCAGGGGGCTGAGAAACGTACCGAAGATGTCCACCATAAAACCCTCGGCGGTGGCGATGATTTCCCGGATATCGCTGTTTACAATGGTGTCGAACACCAGCGGCCGTGCGCCGTCTGTCTCGGCCGCCTTGTTGATCCGTTTGACCATTTCCCGGGCTTTTTCTTCGTCCGCAATGTAGGGAACAGTAACCCGTTCAAACTCGATCTTTTCGAACTGGGCCAGAAGGCTGTGCCCGAGAGCCTCGGCTGTCAGGCCGGTGCCATCAGAAATGAAAAAAGCAGTGCGTTTCATGCTGTATTGTCCGGTTCCTTGGTTCTTGATTCCTGGCTCGGTGGCCTAGGTAATTTCCGCAGGTTACAGTATCATACACGCCAAGTTCGAGACTCCGCAGTGGATATTGTCTGCTTTTACCGCTTGATACCGCTGGCCCGATTTTGCTCTTAGCTTCACAGACTCAAGGGAGACATGCTTTGGAAGATTACATTATCTGGTTTGATCACCTGGGAATGTCCGATGTCGATCGGGTAGGCGGCAAGAACGCCTCACTCGGCGAAATGATCAGTAATCTCGCCAACGCAGGTGTTACCGTTCCAGGTGGCTTTGCCACAACAGCGCACGCCTATCGCGAATTCCTCGCCACTGACGGACTGAAAGAGCGGATCGACAACGCTCTCGATGCCCTGGACATCAACGACGTCAACGAACTGGCCCGGGTTGGTGCCCAGATCCGTCAATGGATCATTGAAACGCCATTTCCGGATGTCCTGGAGAACGCCTTGAAGGAATCGTTCGCCACCCTGCAGGATGGCAACGAACACATGGCGGTTGCGGTACGTTCCTCTGCAACGGCGGAAGATCTCCCGGATGCCTCCTTTGCAGGCCAGCAGGAAACCTTCCTGAACGTGGTGGGGCTGCAACAGGTGCGCACCTCGGTCAAGGAAGTGTTTGCGTCGCTGTTCAATGACCGCGCTATTTCCTACCGCGTCCACCACGGCTTTGACCACAAGATGGTCGCGCTCTCAGCTGGTATCCAGAAAATGGTGCGCAGTGAGACGGCGGCCAGTGGCGTTATGTTCACCCTCGACACAGAATCTGGCTTCCGTGACGTGGTATTTGTAACTGCCTCTTACGGTCTGGGTGAGACCGTCGTTCAGGGTGCTGTAAACCCTGATGAATTCTACGTACACAAGCCTACTCTCGAAGCCAGTCGGCCGGCCGTCCTGCGTCGCAATCTGGGCAGCAAGGCCATCAAGATGGTCTACCACACCAAGCCCGGTGAAGGTGAATTCGTTGAAACAGTGAAGGTGGAGCAGGAAGACCGCAACCGCTTCTGCATCACTGACGCCGAGGTGGAAGACCTGGCACGTCAGGCGATGATTATCGAGAAGCACTACCAGCGACCGATGGACATCGAGTGGGCGAAGGACGGCGACGACGGCAAGATCTACATCGTTCAGGCGCGCCCTGAGACGGTGAAAAGCCGTGCGTCTGCCAATGTGATGGAGCGCTACCTGCTTAAAGAAACCGGCAAGGTGCTGGTGGAAGGCCGGAGCATCGGCCACAAGATCGGCAGTGGCCCGGTGAAGATCATCACCAGCATCAAGGAAATGGACCGGGTGCAGGCCGGCGATGTGTTGGTTACCGACATGACCGACCCGGATTGGGAGCCGGTGATGAAAAGGGCTTCCGCCATTGTTACCGACCGCGGTGGTCGTACCTGCCACGCGGCCATTATTGCCCGCGAGCTGGGCATTCCGGCCGTGGTCGGATGCGGCGATGCCACGGAGTTGCTGACCGACGCACAGGAAGTGACCGTCTCCTGCGCCGAGGGCGATACCGGCATGATCTACGAGGGCTCCCTGGATTTCGAGCTGCGGGAAAATACCGTGGACTCCATGCCGAACATCCCGTTCAAGATCATGATGAACGTCGGCAACCCAGACCGGGCTTTTGATTTCCAGGCGTTGCCGAATGAAGGTGTTGGTTTGGCACGGCTTGAGTTCATTATTAACCGGATGATCGGTGTTCATCCCAAGGCACTGCTGAACTTTGATGGACTGCCCCGGGATATCAAGCAGACCGTTGAGAAACGCATCTCCGGTTACAGCTCGCCGGTGGATTTCTATGTCGACAAGCTGGTTGAGGGCATCTCTACCCTGGCAGCGGCGTTCGCGCCCAAGAAAGTGATCGTGCGGTTGTCGGACTTCAAATCCAACGAATACGCCAACCTGATCGGCGGCACTCTGTACGAGCCGGATGAAGAAAACCCGATGCTCGGTTTCCGGGGTGCATCGCGCTATATCTCCGATACCTTCCGGGACTGCTTTGAGCTGGAATGCCGTGCCCTGAAAAAGGTGCGTAACGAGATGGGGCTGACCAATGTGGAAGTGATGGTCCCGTTCGTGCGTACCGTGGGTGAAGCGGAACAGGTAGTGAACCTGCTGGCGGAGAACGGGCTCAAGCGTGGTGACAACGGTCTTCGGGTCATCATGATGTGTGAGTTGCCGGCCAATGCCCTGCTGGCGGATCAGTTCCTGGAGCACTTTGACGGCTTCTCCATCGGCTCCAACGATCTGACTCAGCTGACCCTGGGTCTGGACCGGGATTCGGGCATCATCGCGCACCTCTTCGATGAGCGGAACGATGCGGTCAAGGCGCTGCTTTCCAACGCCATTCAGGCGTGCAAGAAGGCCGGCAAATACATCGGTATCTGTGGGCAGGGGCCATCGGATCATCCGGATCTCGCCAAGTGGCTGATGGATCAGGGCATTGATACGGTGTCACTGAACCCCGATTCGGTACTGGACACCTGGTTCTTCCTGGCCGACGAAAAAATCGACTGAGTTTATTTCCAGGATAAGGAGAGCGACAACGTGACGACGATAATTACCCCGGACCTGTGTGACGAATTTCCGGAAGTGCTGGTTGTAGAGCCCGGCTTCAATAACTACGGTGGCAACAAGGCATTTGGCGGTGAGATTGTGACCGTGAAGTGTTTTGAAGATAACTCTGTGGTGAAAGAGCAGGTTGGCCAGCCCGGGAACGGTCGCGTGATGGTCGTGGATGGTGGCGCTTCAAAGCGCCATGCGCTATTGGGCGACATGCTCGCGGAGAAGGCTGCGAGCAACGGCTGGGCGGGCCTGATCATCTATGGTTGCGTGCGCGACGTGGATGAGATTGGCAACACCGCCCTGGGTGTGCAGGCCCTTGGCACCCATCCGAGAAAGAGTGAAAAGCGTGGCCTGGGCGACCTGAATGTGCCGGTCACCTTCCACGGCGTTACCTTCCATCCCGGACACTACGTCTACGCCGACAACAACGGCATCATTGTTTCTGAGAAGCCTCTGGTTTGAGGCTTTTCGAGGCAGAGACAAAAACGGCGGCCAATGGCCGCCGTTTTTCGTTCAGCGAGTGACTTCGCTGATATTCGTTCCAAGGAGGAACCCGTCTCCTTCCGGTTCGCAGCGAATGACTTCGCAGACAGTCTCCAGCGGCGGAAACTGATCACTGCTGGAGTGAAGAACCGTGTGAAGTTCCTCGCCAACGTTCACGGCCTGCTCAACGTAGAGTTGCATGCCGGTCGCGCTCAGATCACGGCAGATCCCTTTGAAGCGGTTGCCCTGGCTGTCGCTGATCTCAATCTCCGAGTTCACCTGCATACGGTGGAAATCGCGTTTCTCCGAATAATCCTTCATGGCATCAGGCCCAGTTGTCGGTTTTTCTTGTTGGTTTGAGCATTGGAATGATCAGTGCCAGCAAAACGCCACCGAGAACGAGGCCCGCGCCCAGCAACATGAAATCGTATTCCTTGCTGGCTTCCAGACGTTCGTTTTCAGCCGTGAGCACTTCAAGGTCGTTGCGAATCTTCTGGTTCTCTTCCCGCAGCTCGCGGTTTCGACGTTCCAGATTGATGGAATCGGCGGCGATACTCTTGATCCGCTGAAGCTCTTCCTGGAGCTCCTGTGAACGGTCAGAAAGCGAGGCTTCGGAGCTTTCCAGCGCGTTGCGCTCAGTGACGACGTTAGATAGCTGCTCTTTTACCTGGGCGAGTTCAGCGCGCGTTTCTTCCAACTGACGGTTGGCCGTACGCAGGCGATCTGCAGCAATGGGTGTCTCGCTCAGGTATTGACTGGAAACCCAGCCCTCGGTGCCCTTGGGAGTGCGAACGAGGGTGTATCCGGAATCGGAGGCCTCGATGACTTCCAGCGGCGTGCCACTGGGAACCGCGTTTTCAATGATGCGGAACTGGGAACCTGCGCCTGACCTCACTGGCAGGTACAACTGGTCGTCAACCCAGACAGTCTTTGCCTGGGCAACAGCAATGGAGGACACTGCGAACAACACACTGATTGCTAGACGAAAAAGCGTCACTGGTTACGTTCCCTGAAATTCTGCGGTTGAAATCTGAGTCTGATTAAAAGCGCAATTTTGTCACAGATGCCCCGCCGTGCAAGCGTGCCATCATTACAATAAACTCATGGGCCCCCAAGGCCCGCTCACGGGAGGACGGCTTTGAAAGGCTTTACCACAACCTTGTCATAAACGCCTGCCTCCACATAAGGGTCGGCATCCGCCCAGGCCTGGGCCGCTTCCAGAGAGTCAAATTCCGCGATTACCAGACTACCGGTAAAGCCGGCATCGCCGGGCTCTGGAGTATCCAGCGCCGGATGAGGGCCAGCGACAAGTAATCGGCCCTCGGCTTTCAGGGCCTGAAGCCGGTCGATGTGAGCCGGACGCGCAGACTGGCGCAACGGCAGGCTGTTCTCGACATCTTCACTGATAATGGCGTAGTACATTCAGCTCTCCGAACAGGTTTTCAAAGACAGGATAGTTGATCAGACAATCAGCGGTCGTGTCGTGCAAGGGTTGGCTGGTACACTGTTAAACCCTGGCAAGCCGCCAGTTATCTGAAGATTCAGGATATTTTGTGACTATACCGCAAGACCCGCATTTGTGCATTGATCTGCATTGCCACAGCACGGCTTCCGATGGCGCGCTATCACCGGCGGCACTGGTCGAGCGCGCTGCCGGTCGGGGGGTTACCCACCTGGCCCTTACTGACCACGACACGATCGCTGGCCTTGCCGAAGCCGAGGCGGCTGCGCAGGCGCAGGGTATCATCCTGATTCCCGGGGTTGAGCTTTCCTGCCTCTGGAAAAGCCGGACCATCCACATCGTCGGTCTGGATTTTGATCCCGGGCAGGCCGGTTTCAGGCAGGCGCTGGAGCAGCAGAACGAGAATCGCTGGGCTCGTGCCCGCATGATCGCGGACCGCCTGGGTAAGCTTGGTGTTGATGGCCTTCTCGATAAGGCCTCCGAGGCTGCCGGTGGCGACGTGCCTGGACGGCCACATTTTGCACAGGTTCTGACAGAGGCTGGCGTTGTTCGTAATGCTGCCCAGGCATTCAAGCGATATCTGGGTAACGGTAAGCCCGGTGATGTAAAAGCTTTCTGGCCGGAGCTTCCAGAAGTCGTGCGCTGGATCACCGAGGCAGGTGGCGTTGCGGTTCTTGCCCATCCCCGAAAATACCAGCTTACGGCAACCAAACTCAGGGAGCTGACCGCGGATTTCCGAAGGGCAGGGGGGCAGGCAATTGAAGTGTCCACTTCAGGTCAATCCAGTGGTGATCTGGGGTTTCTTGCAGAGCTTTGTCGGAAAGAGAAATTGCTGGCATCCCAGGGCAGTGATTTTCACTTTCCCGGCGCTCCCTGGTGTGAGCTTGGCCGCATCATGAAAATGCCAGACGGGCTTGAGCCGGTCTGGCATTCGTTCAGACAACCTGTTCCGGGTGCGGCGCCGCCTTAATCCGGCGCATGGAACAGCAGGTACAGATCCGTCAGTGAGTCCGGGATGGCGTCGGCCATCTGCCGGGATAGCTTTTCACTGTTGCGAACCTTCTGGAAGTCCTCGTCATCGAACAGTCCTGAGAGTGTCAGCATAGGCACCATCAGGTCCGCCGCTTCTTCTTCGCTGGCTGCTTCGAGCCACTCTTCTTCGTGTTCCAGAAAGGTGTCCACGAACCCGGCGCACCAGTTTTCCAGCGCGTTCATGGGGTCGCCATCCTCCGGCTCCGGCAGTTCCAGAGACTGCCCCATGTCCAGGGAGTGGGCCATGTCATTGGCCAGCTGGGTCGAGCAGCGCCTGAACACCTCGGGAATCCCGGTGTCGGGCACCTGATCGGTGCCCGTGGCGAGGCGGAAGATTTCTTCCGCGCTCAGTTCAGCCGGGCCGACGACGCTGGCGCAGACCACCCCATGGAAACCGAAGAAATCCAGGGCTTCATCGCCCCAGGGCTCGGCAAAGAGGATGTCTTCCAGCGCTTCTATGTCGGAGTTCGATAGCATCAGTTAGTTACTCCCGGCCTTTTTGGCCTCTTCCGCGGCCTTCTGGCGCTTGCGGACTTCTCTTGGATCATTGTAAGCGCGGCCCGGTGTTACAGGAACGTCGACTGCCGGGGCATCGGCAGGCGTGTCCTTGGCTGTTGCCTCCGGAGCGGAAGGCGTCTCTTCCTTCACTGGCTCTGCGGTTTTGGGCTCAACTTTTTCGGGCTCGGCTTTCTTGGGCTCGGCCTTTTCGGGGCTGGCCTGCGCTGCTTCAGGCTGCTTTGGCTCCGGTTGAGCCTCGGGAGCCTTACGCTCTGGTGCTACCTTCTCCTCCGCTGGCTTTTCAGCCTTCTCGGGTTGTGGTGCCTCCTCCGGTTCTGCCTTGGCGGCTGGCGCTTCCTTGGGCTTCGCCGGCTGCTTCTTCGCCCGCGGCGCTTGTTCGCCGTCGGCTGTGGCCCTGGACTCCGGCTTTGGCCTCGGAGCTGCCTCTTTTTTCTCGGGAGCCTGGTCAGTCACCGGCGTTGGCTCATCAGTGGCCGCGGTGCTCTTGGCAGGCTCTTTGTCTGTGGCTGCGCCTTGCGCCTGCCCGGTAACGTTTTCGCTCTTTTCCTCAGGCTTCTCAAGGGGTTCGGAGCTTTGTTCAGCCTTGGCGGGCTCGGCTTTTTCAGGTTTCGCTTGGACAGCTTCCTGCTTTTCAACCGGGCTCTCTGCGGCGGGTTTTGTTTCCGCTGCCGGTTTCGCTTCCGGCTTGCTCTCCGACGGCGCTTTGTCTGCGGATGCCTTCTCGGGCTTCTGCTCTTTTGCCGGTTCTTTCTGAGCAGCTTCCGGTTTCGGTGCTTCGCTGGCTGCCGGCGCAGTCTCGGCCCTTGTTTCGGGCTTGTCAGACGCTTTGTTGACTGTTTCCTTTACCTGCTCGGCTTTCACCTCGGGCTTGGCATCGTCACGACCGTTTTCCGGCTGCGTGTCCTTCTGATGCTTCTCGCTACGAGCGGCTTTTCGATCAGCCGGAGCGGACGCCGGTGCATCAGACGGAGAGCCGTCGCGGTTGCGCTGGCGACGTGGCTTTCTGCGTTTCTCTTCTGAACCGGTCTTGTCCGCTGGACCGGACTTGGCTGCATTATCCTGCTGGCCCTGATCCTTCTGGTCCTTCTGCTCGCGATTATCCTTCGGGTCGCGCTGGGGCCTGTTGCGGCCGCGGCCCTGGTTGTCGCGACGGTTGTCACGACGATTTTCAGAGCCTTTGTTATCGGCGCTCTTGTTGTCGCCTCCGCGATTATCCTGGCCTTTGTTTTCGGATGCCTGGCGATTCTGGTTGCCACGGTTCTGGTCGTCGTTGCGGTTGCGGCCGCGGCCACGGTTGTCGTCACCACGGCCCTGCTGGCCGCCCTGGCGACGTTCGTTGCCACTGCGGTTGCCACCTGCACGCTGGTCATCACCGCGGGCTACCCGGGATTTGCGACGGTCCTGACGGCCCTGGTTGCGACGATCTTCGCGCTGGCTCTGGCTCTGCTCGCGATTCTCGACTTTCTGTTCTTCCTCGCCACTAAAGAAACCAGCGATCTTGCGTCCCAGCCGGCGGAAGAGGCCTTCTTCCTGTTCAGTGGTTTCATCAGCCTTCGGTGCGGCCGGGGCAGGCGCGGGTGCGGGTGCGCTCGGCCGGATCGCTTTTACCGCAGCCTGCTCGCGTACCGGCTTCTCAGGGGTGGGCGCCTCGAAGATTTCTTCTTCACGCTCGCTGTACTCCTGGGCCACCTGATGGCTGGAAATGTGCTCGGGCGTTGTTTCATCCTGACGCATCCGGATGATTTCGAAATGCGGTGTCTCCATATGAGGAACCGGCACCACGACAACGCTCACTTCCTGGCGGGCTTCAATGTCGGCCAGCTGCTTGCGCTTCTCGTTGAGCAGGAAAGTGGCGACGGAAACCGGCACAACGGCTCGTACTTCGCCGGTCTTGTCCTTTGACGATTCCTCGTAGATCAGGCGCATGATGCTCAGGGCGAGGGACTCGATGCCACGAATGGTGCCCTGACCTTCACATCGGGGGCACACTTCGCTGCGTGTCTCTCCCAGGGAGGGGCGCAGGCGCTGACGGGACATTTCCAGCAGGCCGAAGCGGGAGATCTTGCCCACCTGAACCCGGGCCCGGTCGATTTCCAGGGCCTCACGCATCTTCTGTTCAACTTCCCGCTGATGCTTCGCAGGCGTCATGTCGATAAAGTCGATGACAATCAGACCGCCCATGTCACGCAGGCGCAACTGGCGGGCGATTTCCTCTGCCGCTTCCAGGTTGGTCTGGAGCGCGGTTTCCTCGATATCCTGGCCTTTCGTGGCGCGGGAAGAGTTGATGTCGATGGAAACCAGGGCCTCGGTCGGATCAATCACGATGGAGCCGCCGGAGGGCAGTTTCACTTCCCGCTGGAAGGCGGTCTCGATTTGGCCTTCGATCTGGTACCGGCTGAACAGCGGGATTTCATCCTTGTACAGCTTGATCTTGTTTTCGAAGGTGGGCATGACTGCACGCACGAAATTCAGGACGTCCTCATAGACGCCATTAGCGTCAATCAGAACCTCGCCGATGTCCTGGCGAAGGTAGTCACGGACCGCACGGATGATAACGTTGCTTTCCTGGTGAATCAGGAAGGGTGCCTTGCGCTCGCCGGCGGCCTGAGTGATGGCCTCCCAGAATTGCACCAGGTAGTCCAGATCCCACTGGAGTTCTTCAGTGGTACGGCCGATGCCGGCGGTACGAACGATGATGCCCATGGATTTCGGCACCTGAACATCGTTCATCGCTTCTTTGAGCTGCGCCCGCTCATCGCCCTCAATGCGACGGGAGATGCCGCCGGCACGGGGGTTGTTGGGCATGAGTACCAGATAGCGACCTGCCAGGGAGATAAACGTGGTCAGGGCTGCGCCCTTATTGCCACGCTCTTCCTTGTCGACCTGCACAATTACTTCTTGGCCTTCGGAAACAACGTCCTTGATGTTGATTTTGCCTTCGATCTGGCCGGGCGACTTCTTGAAGTATTCCTTGGAAATTTCCTTCAACGGCAGAAAGCCGTGGCGCTCGGCGCCGAAATCCACAAACGCGGCCTCGAGACTGGGCTCGACCCGGGTAATGCGGCCCTTGTAGATATTGGCTTTCTTTTGCTCGCGGGAGCTGGATTCGATATCAAGGTCGAATAGACGCTGGCCGTCAACCAGGGCGACGCGCAACTCTTCGGGATGAGTTGCATTGATAAGCATTCTTTTCATGGAAAGAAAGAGTTCCTGTCGTTTGATTTGACAGAAAACCGGAGGGGATCGCATCAGCGAAGCAGGATGTGCGTGCCGCGGGCCCTGTTACATCAAGGGCGGACCGGCGGCCAGACGAATCAGACCCTTCTGGGGTTTGATCCTTTCGGTCTGAGACCAACGCCGACGATCCGGCTGCCTGTGGGCAGGGAGAGGTCGTGTAAGGTTCGTGTCTGTTGACGCATGTTATCCGTTTTCAGGTTCACTCAGGTGCCTGGGTCTCACGTCGTATTCGTATGCTGGACGGCCCGGCCCTGGGTGGCAGTGATTCTTCGCGATGTCGCCCGCGGTTTTCCGCGCGGTTTTTCTCTCTCCCGGGTACAGGATGCAGCCTTTCGAAGATCTGTCCTGGTCCTCCGGGAGCATTTCTCTCGCCGTTCCCGGTAGTGATTGGGTGCACGGCGTTCAAACTCTCGAATAGTGTCGGTATACTTCTGCCGCTCCGGCTTCTGACTTGAGTTGGTCAGGCCGTAGACAAACGGCAAAGCACGCCGGAATATAACAGTATTCATGCAGCCGTTCAATCCTGCAGTCACTCCAGTAGCCAAGGAACTTCATGTCTCGAAAGTCTGCGAGCAGAAAGCCAGCCCAAACGCGGCCCGAGAGGGCAAAAAAAACCAGCAGGGCCGGCAGTGAGAGTCAGGCTGTTCGTGGAGAAGTCCGTCAGGGCGTCCAGTGGGTTACCGTGGACGAAGACAACGATGGTCAAAGGGTGGATAACTTCCTTCTTGCCCAGCTTCGCGGTGTGCCCAAGAGCATTATTTATCGTGTCATCCGCAAGGGCGAGGTTCGGGTCAATAAAGGACGGGTCAAGCCTGATTCCCGGGTGAGAACTGGTGATCAGGTGCGTATCCCACCGATCACCCGAAAGGAAAAGCCGGATCAGGTGGCGCCCGGCTCCCGAGTGCAGGGCGTGATGGAATCCGCGGTTGTTTTCGAGAACGAGCAGATGCTGGTGGTCAACAAACCGTCCGGTATCGCCGTACACGGCGGCAGCGGCCTGAGTTTCGGGTTGATCGAGGTGCTTCGTTCCGCTCGCCCGAACGCAAAGTTTCTGGAGCTCGTTCATCGTCTGGATCGGGATACGTCCGGACTGATCATGGTGGCCAAGAAGCGGTCGGCGCTTCGGTATCTTCAGGATGAGCTGCGGCAGAAACGAATCCGCAAGCATTACCATGCGCTGGTCGCCGGCGACTGGCCGGCCAGCGTTGACCGGGTGGATGTGCCTCTGCTGCGCTACGAGATGCCCAATGGCGAGCGTCGGGTGAAAGTTGACGCTGCCGGCAAGGCCTCGCTGACGACATTCCGCTGCCTCGAGCATTACGCGGGCTACAGCCTTGTCGAGGCGTCGCCAATTACCGGTCGTACGCACCAGATCCGCGTGCACAGCGCCTGGGCCGGTCATCCGATTGCGGGTGACGACAAGTATATGGATGATGTCAGCCTCAAGGCGTTCCGGTCCATTGGCGGGCAACGGCTGATGCTGCATGCGCGGGCCCTGGAGTTTACCTTGCCGGTCTCGGGTGAGGCTATGCGCCTTGAGGCGCCTTACGACGATGCATTCAATGACGTGCTCAGGAAACTTTCCGGGCGTCTTAAAGGAAACGACCAATGAACGTCAGAGTAGTAATTTTTGACTGGGACGGGACCCTGGTGGACTCGGTTGAGCATATTGCTGACAGCCTGCATCAGGCGGCAACCGAGCTGGGCTTTCCCGCCCTGGAGCGTGAGGCGTACCGGGATATTATCGGGCTTGGCATGGTCGAGGCGTTGGAGAAGCTTTATCCCGGTATCAGTCGGGAAGAAATGAACAGGATTCGCGACGGATACGGGCGCTATTTCTTCAGCAAGGTGACAACGCCGCAAAACGTGTTTGACGGTATGGCCGACGTGGTCGCAGATCTGCGAGGATCCGGTCGCAGTTGTTCTGTGGCAACCGGCAAGAGTCGGCGCGGCCTGGACTTTGCGCTGGCTTCCAGCGGTCTTGGCGACCACTTCGAGATCACCCGTTGTGCCGATGAGACACGCTCCAAGCCCGATCCCGCCATGCTTGAAGAGATTCTTCGTTTCTATCGCATTGAGCCCGAGGAAGCGGTGATGATTGGCGATACCCGATACGATCTTGATATGGCCCGGCGTATCGGCATGCCCTCCATCGGCGTTGAGTGGGGTGTGCACAAGCGGGATGTGTTGGGTGAATATTCGCCCCATGCCATTGTTGAATCCGTGCCAGACCTCCGGCGGGTGCTGGGGCTGTAAACAGACCGAATTCATTGACGTTGCTGACAGGATGCGCACATGAGTGACTGGGAATCTGACAAGTCTGCCGATTGGGGTGACAAACCGGTGGAGCCTGAAAAAGAAAGTAAGCCGTTGTTCGGGCGCAAGTCACCGAAGCTTCCGCCCGAGTCCGGACGTGACTGGAAGCTCATCGAAAAACTCGTCATGTCGCTGCAGTCTGAGCAGCGCAAGAGCCGGCGCTGGGGTATCTTTTTCAAGTTCCTGACGTTTGGTTACCTGATTGCCTTGCTGTTTTTGATCAAGTTTCCCCTGGGCGATTCACTGGAGGGTGTAACCGGCAAGCACACGGCTCTGGTAGAAATAAACGGTCCGATCGCTGCCGACGAACTGGCCAGTGCAGACAATATTGTAGGTTCTCTGCGAACAGCCTTCGAAGAGCCAAACTCGGTAGCAGTGATTCTGCGCATCAACAGCCCGGGTGGCAGCCCGGTGCAGTCCGGGTATGTCTACGATGAGATCAAGCGCCTGCGGGAGGAATATCCCGAGAAAAAGGTCTACGCCGTGATCTCGGATATCGGCGCTTCAGGGGCCTATTACATTGCTGCGGCCGCGGATGAAATCTACGCCAATCGGGCCAGCCTTGTCGGCTCGATTGGGGTGGTGGCCGGTGGTTTCGGCTTTACCGAGGTTATGGAGAAGATCGGCGTGGATCGCCGTCTCTACACGGCCGGCGAGAACAAGGCGTTTCTTGATCCGTTTTCGCCGGAGCAGGAAGAGGAAGTCACGTTCTGGCAGAGTGTCCTCGAAAACACCCACCAGCAGTTTATCGAGGCGGTCAAGCAAGGGCGTGGTGACCGCCTGGCGGATGATGAGCGCCTGTTCAGCGGGCTGGTCTGGAGCGGCGAGCAGGCCGTTGAGCTTGGCCTGGCTGATGGGCTCGGCAGCGCATCACACGTTGCTCGGCAGATCATAGGTCAGGAGGAACTGGTGGACTACAGCCGTCGCAAATCACCGTTCCAGGATATTGTTGATCAGCTTGGTGTCGCCTTTGGCGAGGGTTTCGCCAGTCAACTGGTCGAGTCCCGGCTCGAGCTTCGGTAATGCCTTATGAGGCAGGCCGGTTTTCCAGCAGGGGATTCCGGCCCCATTGCCTCAGCAGATCGTTCAGGGCAATAAGGGGGAGGCCCACCAGGCTGTTCGGGTCCCGGCCGTCAAGGGCCTCGAACAGAGTAATGCCGAGGCCTTCCATCTTGAAGCTGCCGGCGCAGTCGTAAGGTTTCTCCCGCAATAGGTAGGCCTCTATCTCCTCATCAGCCAGTTCCCGGAACCTGACGTTAAACGGCTCGCAAAGGCTGTCGATTTTGCCGGAATCGGAGTCGAGCAGCGCCAGGCCTGTAAGAAATAGTACCCTGTGACCACTGCTCTGGCGTAACTGCTCTGTCGCCATTTCGTGGTTGCCGGGCTTGCTCAGTACCGAGCCGTCGGGCAGGCAGGCGACCTGGTCCGAGCCGATGATCCAGTGGCCGGGGAACCGGTCCGCCAATTCGCGGGCCTTGCTCTCGGCCAGACGTGTCGCCAGGGCCTCGCCGGTCTCGCCTTGATAGGGTGATTCGTCGATATCCGGGCTTGCGCAGGTGAACGGCAAGCCAAGCCGCTCCAGGAGCGCTCTCCGGTACGGTGATGAAGACGCCAGTAAAAGCGGTTTTGGGGGCATTGATCGAGTCCTTTAAGTACCTGGCCAGTGCATCTGTTGTGCGATTATCGTAAATTACACCTATCTGCACTGGAACCCCCGTGAAAAAGCAACGAAGTCTTTGACAGCGGCCGGCTGCGCCCCTAAAATTGCGCGCCTATGTCAAACGCGTCCAACGCCGAGTTGCCCAAATCTGTTGATCCTTACCGGTTAGCGGAACATAACAGCACACTGGAGGGAGTGATTCCCATCAGCGGGCTTGGCCGTTTTCGGGAATCCGTTCTCGGGTTTTCGGAAGGCGCTGCGTGCCGGGTCAAACTGTCTTTTTTTATGGATGGTGAGCGTCGTCGCGTTGTTTCGGGCGAGCTGGCGGCCCCGGTTGATCTGGAGTGTCAGCGGTGCATGGGCGCCATGAGCGTGACTCTGGTCTCCGAGTTCAAGCTGGGTCTTGTTACCAGTGACGAGCAGGCGCAACAGCTGCCGAAAGAACTCGAGCCGTTTTTGACCGATGATTTTACGGCGGACCTCTGGTCGATGGTGGAAGACGAGCTGTTGCTGGTTTTGCCACCGTTTCCGCTTCACGAACGGGACCAGTGTCCTGCCCGGGAAGATTTGGAAGCCTACGAGCCTGACAGCTCCGGGGCAGAGCCGGTGAGAAAGTCGGGTGAGAATCCGTTCAGTGTCCTGGCGGATCTCAAGAAGACAAAGCATTAACCGGGCGTGGGTCGTCCCTCGGGAGACCGGCGCACATTTAACGAACAGACGTTACTTATTCAGCAATACAAGTTTACGTTAACAGGTCAGGAGCATAATCATGGCTGTACAGCAAAACCGTAAGACCCGTTCCAAGCGTGGCATGCGCCGTTCACACGACGCCCTGAGCGCCGCTGCTCTGAGCACCGATGCGACTACTGGTGAAGTTCATCGTCGTCACCACGTGTCTCCGGACGGCTTCTACCGCGGCAAGCAGGTAATCGAAGCACGCGACGAGTAAACTCGTTGCCGCTATGCACCGTCCCGAGTCGGATGGCAGAACGGTGAAGCCGGTCACCATCACGATTGATGCAATGAGTGGCGACCGCGGCGCTGCTGTCGTGGTTGCCGCATCGCTGCGGGCGGTGCGTGAAAACGAAGCCTTGAGCATCGTTCTGGTGGGAATCCGGAGCGAGCTCGAGGCTTTGTTGCGTGAGGGGCACGCCCGAATTCGCATTGTCGAGGCGGCAGACGTTGTTCGGATGAACGAGCGCCCCTCCCACGCTCTCCGCCACAAGAAAAACTCTTCCATGGCCATCGCCCTGAGTCTTGTCCGCGATGGCGAGGCCCAGGGCTGCGTCAGTGCCGGTAACACCGGTGCATTGATGGCGTTCGGGCGCACCATTATCCGCATGTATCCGGGTATCGAGCGCCCGGCTATTGCCAAACTGATTCCCTCGCTCAGGGGGCGCTGTCACGTCCTTGATCTCGGCGCCAATGTCGACTCAACCGCCGAGAATCTCTATCAGTATGCCCTGATGGGGTCCCTGATGGCCTCTGCGATCTGCAGCCAGGCGGAACCAAGGGTCGCTCTTCTAAACGTCGGTGAGGAAGAGATAAAGGGCAATGAACAGGTGCGGCTGGCGTCTCATATGCTGGCCCAGTGCGATACCATCAACTACATCGGTTATGTGGAAGGTAGCGATCTGTTCCGGGACGTCGCCGATGTGGTCGTCTGTGATGGCTTTGTCGGCAATATAGCCCTGAAAACCGGCGAGGGTGTTGCCGGTCTCCTCATAGAGCTGATGGAACAGGCCTTCACACGAAATCTCTACGGCCGACTGGTCGGCCTGCTGGCCCGTCCGATTATCGGTCGGCTTCTGCAATTGATGGATCCTTCCCGACACAACGGTGCCAGTTTGCTCGGTCTCCAGGGCGTGGTGATCAAAAGTCATGGCAACGCCAATGAGCGGGCCATGTTGTCGGCCATTCGACAGGCCGTTCGGGAAGTTGAGCTGGAAGTACCCCGCCGTATCAACGAGCGTCTCGACGATCTCATGCTTTGAGTGCCTGAGACTAAAGTCTGTCCCGGTTTGGCCACGCATTCGCGGATAATTGGCCTAACTTGTACTATTGGCTAATCTCACGTAACCACCCAATGACGATAAGATCCCGCTTATGAAATCAGCCTTTATTTTTCCAGGACAAGGGTCGCAATCGGTGGGCATGCTTTCGGCTGCCGCTGAAGCCTGGCCCATCATCGACAGAACCTTTTCCGAAGCCTCCAATGTTCTCGGCTATGACCTCTGGGATCTCTGCCAGAAGGGGTCGGCGGAGGAATTGAATAAAACCATGGTGACGCAGCCTGCGCTCCTGACGGCCAGTATTGCCCTCTGGCGGCAGTGGTTTGTTGCCGGCGGTTCTTCTCCCGATTTTCTCGCCGGTCACAGTCTGGGAGAGTACAGCGCCCTGGTGGCGGCAGAGAGCCTCGATTTTGTTGAAGCGGTCAAGCTGGTTCGCCTGCGTGGTGAGCTCATGCAGGACGCTGTGCCGGCTGGAGAAGGGAAGATGGCAGCCATCCTTGGTCTTGAGGATGATGCCGTTGTGGCAGCCTGTCAGGATGCGGCACAGGGCGATGTGGTATCTGCGGTAAACTTCAATGCCCCTGGTCAGGTGGTTATTGCTGGCTCGGCAGCCGCAGTTGAACGGGCTATTGAAGCCTGCAAGGAAAAAGGCGCGAAGAAGGCCATGCCATTGCCTGTAAGCGTGCCATCCCATTGCGCACTTATGAAAGGCGCCGCGGAGGAACTGGCGAAAGCGTTGGAGGATGTTCGCTTTAATGATGCTGTCATCCCGGTTATACAAAATGTTAACGCTGCCGCCGAGACCGAATCCGCTACACTGAAGGCCAACCTTCTCAAGCAGCTTTATTCTCCGGTGCTCTGGACGGACTCTGTGCGTGCCCTCGTTTCCAATGATGTCGAAGTTGCAGTCGAGTGCGGCACTGGAAAAGTTTTGGCAGGGCTGGCCAAACGTATCGACCGGGCTTTGGCCGTTCACAGTATCGAAGACCCGGATTCGCTGGCGAAGGCGCTGGACGCTTTCGGTCAGTCCTGAAACGAAAGGGAGTTATTCATGTCTCTGGAAGGTAAAACCGCACTGGTCACCGGTGCTACCCGCGGTATTGGTCAGGCCATTGCCCGTGCGCTGGCCGCGCAGGGTGCCGAAGTTGTCGGAACAGCAACCAGTGAAGCCGGTGCAGAATCCATCACCAACGATCTCCAGTCGGCCGGTTACAAGGGTTACGGCATGGTCATGAACGTTGCAGACCCTGCCAGCATTGAAGCCGGTTTGAAGGAGCTGACGGAGAAATCGGGGGCTCCCCTGATTCTGGTCAACAATGCCGGCATTACCCGTGATAACCTCCTGATGCGGTTGAAAGATGATGACTGGGCCTCGGTTCTGGAAACCAATCTGTCCAGCGTCTATCGGACCAGCAAGGCCGTGCTTCGTGGCATGGCCAAGGCCAAATGGGGCCGGATTATCAATATCAGCTCCGTGGTTGCCGGTATGGGCAATGCGGGGCAGGGCAATTACTGCGCCGCCAAGGCCGGGGTTGAAGGGTTTACCCGAAGCCTGGCCAAGGAAATGTCGAACCGCGGTATCACTGCAAATTGCGTGGCTCCCGGATTTATTGACACGGATATGACAAAAAAACTGGACGACAAGCAGCGTGGGGCTATGCTGGAAATCATACCCGCGGGTCGTCTGGGTGAGCCGGAAGAAGTGGCAGCCGTGGTTGCCTTCCTGGCATCAGATGCAGCCGGATACGTGACGGGTGAAACCATCAACGTGAACGGCGGAATGTACATGGGATAAGCCCCTTTCGGGGTCTGTGCGCAACCCCTTGTCGCACAACATGTTTATCAGAATCCCTGCTTGTTTGCAGGTAGGGTTTAAACTAAACTGGCAGCACTAGAGTTGCTTGGTTGACACACAAAGTGAGGACATTATGAGTACAGTTGAAGAGCGCGTGAAGAAGATCGTTTGTGAACAGTTGGGCGTTAAAGAGTCCGAAGTTCAGAACTCATCTTCTTTTGTAGAGGATCTTGGCGCTGACTCACTGGACACCGTTGAGCTGGTTATGGCGCTGGAAGAGGAATTTGAAACCGAGATTCCAGATGAGGAAGCCGAGAAGCTGGCCAGTGTTCAGGACGCGATCGACTATATCGTCGCGCACACCTGATACTCTGCAATTAAGTAAGCCAGGCAAAAAGCCGTCCTTGTGAAACATCGAGGGACGGCTTTTTTATTGGCTGAATATCAGCTTCAATCTGCGTTCAGATTCATTCGGACAAGTTCAGGTGCAACAGGTTATGGCTAAACGGCGAGTTGTCATTACAGGTATGGGCATGCTGTCTCCAGTCGGCAATAATGTGGCGTCGTCCTGGGAAGCTATTCAGGCTGGCCGGAGCGGGATTGGTATGATCGACCGCTTTGACGCGTCTGCCTATAACACAAGGATTGGAGGGGCTATCCGGGATCTGGATATGGAGCCCTATCTCTCCCCCAAGGACGCCAGAAAGCTCGATGCGTTTATTCACTATGGCCTGATTGCCGCCCAGCAGGCGGTGGACGACAGTGGCCTGGAATCGTTCGACAGACTTGACCGGGACCGCGTGGGTATTGCGATTGGCTCCGGCATCGGTGGCCTTGAGTACATTGAGAAAAGCGTTCTCACCATGGGCAAGTCCGGGCCCCGCAAGGTTTCTCCGTTTTTCGTGCCGGCGTCTGTCGTCAACATGATTTCCGGTAATGCAGCGATCCGCTTCGGCTATCGCGGTCCCAACATCGCCATTGTTACCGCCTGCACAACCGGAACCCATAATATCGGATACGCAGCCCGAACTATTGCCTACGGTGATGCAGAGGTCATGCTTGCCGGTGGCTCGGAAATGGCGACCACGCGGACCGGAATGGCTGCCTTTTCAGCCGCCCGCGCGCTGTCGACCCGAAACGATGAACCGGAAAAGGCCAGTCGGCCGTGGGATAAAGATCGCGATGGCTTTGTGCTCAGCGATGGTGCCGGTGTGGTAGTTCTGGAAGAGCTTGAGCATGCGAAGCAGAGAGGGGCCACCATATACGGCGAAGTCGTTGGCTTTGGTATGAGTGATGACGCCCATCACATTACTGCACCGCCGGAGAATGGTGAGGGCGCGGCCCGCTCCATGGTCAACGCTATCCGGGACGCCGGCCTGAAACCGGATGAAATCGACTATATCAATGCCCATGGCACATCTACACAGGTGGGCGATATTGCAGAAGTGGCGGCTGTACGGACGGTATATGGCAGCCATGCTGAAAAGCTGGCTATGAGCAGTACCAAATCCATGACCGGACACCTGCTTGGCGCCGCTGGTGCGGTAGAGGCAATCTTCTCCGTATTATCGATACGCGATGGCGTCTTGCCTCCAACCATCAATCTGGACAATCCCGATGAGGGGTGTGACCTGGATCTCGTTGCTCACAAGAGCCGACAGGCCGATGTGCGGGTAGCGCTCTCCAACTCATTTGGATTCGGCGGTACCAACGGAACCCTGATTTTCCGCCGTTACGAAGGCTGATCCTGGACGTGTTTCGTCTGTTCTGGGCCGATGAAAGCGGCCTCCCTGCTGATGACCGCGGTTTGGCCTACGGCGACGGGCTGTTTGAAACGATCCGCATGGTTGAGCAGAAAGGAGTCCTGCTTTCGCGACACCTTGAGCGCATGGTTCGTGATGCCGGTCGGTTGGGCATCGAGGTTTCGCGAAGGGATCTGGCGAACGTTTGTGTCCAGGCGGCGCAGCGCTTTGCCGGTCGATTCAGGGGGGAAGGCTGGATTCTCAAACTGACCCTGACCAGGGGCAGCGGTGGGCGGGGTTACCGGCCTGCTCCCGGGATGGAGCCAAACCTGCTGGTGTCGGCTTCACCGTTGCCTCCGATGCCGGATATTGCCGGAGAGGCCGTTGACTTCTCGAAAGTCCCCCTGTCTGTTAATCCTGTCTTGGCAGGTATCAAGTCTCTGAACCGGATCGAGCAGGTATTGGCCGCCGCTGAACTGGGGCCATCCCTTTTCGAGGTCATCATGGCTGATCACGGCGGCAATCTGGTGGAGGGTACCCGCACCAATCTTCTGCTCCGGCAAAGCGATGGCTGGGTGACACCGCCGGCATCCAGCCTTGCGGTTGCCGGCGTTCTCAGGCAATGGGTGCTTGAACGGCTGAGGCAACAGGGGGAAAGGGTGTCGGAGCGTCCGGTTGCTGTAGACGATGTCCTCGGTCCGGATTGCCATGGGCTATTTCTTCTGAATAGCGTTCTTGGGTTTGTTCCGGTTCGCACTATTGCCGGTCATGATTTGCCTGTCGATGGTGGACTTGCGACAATCTTCAATCCTCTCGAAACACTGGAATAAATCGTTTGTTCAAGAAGTTATTGCTTGCGTGTGTTTGTGCTGCTGTCCTGATCTCAGCGGGAACCGGTCTGTGGGTGTGGCAAGGCTTGAAAGGCCTTGAAAAGCCAGTCGAGTTCGAAGAGCCGCTGCTTTTTCAGGTTCCCCAGGGTGCGTCTTTCACGGAAGTGGCGGGTCGCCTTGAAGATGAAGGATTGGTCTCGGACCGGCTGTGGCTCAGGCTATATGGTCGCCTTGACCCTGGGCAGACCCGAATCAAGGCTGGCGAGTATGAATTCCTTGATGGCATGAGTCCCGTCGACATGATTGGCATCATGGTCTCCGGCGATACCAAGCACTGGTATGTGCAATTTATCGAGGGATGGACTTTTCAGGATATGAGGGCAGCACTGGCAAACGCCGAGCGATTGCAAAAGCTCACAGGCGAGTGGTCCAGTGAAAAGATCATGGCGGCTGTCGGTGCGGAAGGGGAGCATCCTGAGGGGCGGTTTTTCCCGGATACCTACGCCTTTACCAGCACCGAGTCCGATCTGGATCTTCTGAGGCGTGCCTTCAGCCGTATGGAATCAGTGCTGGCTGAGGAGTGGGCAGCACGGGAAGATGGGTTGCCCTATGAAAACCCCTATGAAGCTCTGATCATGGCCTCTATTGTGGAGCGCGAAACTGGCGCCCCGGAAGAGCGCGACCAGGTTGCAGGGGTATTTGTTCGCCGCCTCCAGAAGGGAATGCGCCTGCAAACCGATCCCACGGTTATTTATGGTATGGGCGATAGTTATCAGGGCCGTATCGGCCGTAAGGATCTGCGCACCTACACGCCCTACAACACATACAGAATCAATGGACTGCCCCCAACGCCCATCGCCCTGCCTGGCCGTGAATCCATTCACGCGACCCTGCATCCGGATGATGGAGATGCGCTCTATTTCGTTGCCCGTGGCGATGGTACCCACAAATTTTCACGCACACTGGCGGAACACCAGAAGGCTGTGCGTGAGTTTCAGCTTAACCGACGTGAGGATTACCGCTCCTCGGTTAAGCAGGGTGGAGAATGAGCATGAGAGGGCAATTCATTACGTTTGAAGGTACAGAAGGCGTTGGCAAGTCCACTCAGTTGGCGAATGCCGCCAGTACCCTCGAGAACCTCGGTGTGGATGTGTTGGTAACCCGTGAGCCTGGCGGCACCCCCATGGCCGAGCACATTCGCGAGCTGCTGCTGGCAACCCGGGATGAGGTGGTTCACGAAACCACGGAACTGCTGTTGATGTTTGCAGCCCGCGCCCAGCACTTACATACGAGAATCCTGCCGGCACTCGACGCTGGTCAGTGGGTGCTGTGCGACCGGTTCACCGATGCCACATTTGCCTATCAGGGAGGTGGGCGCGGTGTGTCGCAGGAGCGGATTGCATTGCTGGAAAACCTGGTTCAGGGTAACGTCCGTCCTGATCACGTGATATTGTTCGATGCGCCAGTGGAAACCGGAATGGCCAGAGCAAGGCGTCGGGGTGAACTGGACCGGTTTGAGCAGGAAGATCTGGAGTTTTTTCAGCGAATCAGAAATACCTACCTCGACCGTGCCAATGAGGCCCCGGATAGATATCATATTATCAACGCGGCGCGCCCACTGAATCAGGTTTCCGAGGAGGTTGTCCAGCTGCTTACCGGTTTATTGAGCCCGACTGGTCATGGCTGAGGCCAGCTTGGTAGTTTTGGAGGTTTAGCCTTCATTCGTGCACTTTTTGTAAGGTTCTGCTTTAATTGATGTACATTCTCAATTAAAGACTGGCAGTCTTGATGGTCGACGCAAAACTTCTAAAACTCCCCAGCGCAGCGCATCAGCACCGCCACGAACATCATCAGATCGTGATCGGTGTCAGAGGGGAAGCCGAACTGAGTGTCGACGGGACAGGGGCTCGTCTGGATACCTGGAGAGCCTGTTTCGTGCCCACGGAAGCCCAGCACGATTTTTGTGGCAGTCACTCCAACCATGTTCTGGTCATTAATCTTGATCCACTGACTCCCGCGTTTAACACTCCGGCCCATGCGGATTACGAGCGGATGATGCGAGTCTTTGAGAAGCCGCGCACCCTGCAAATGGACAGTCGTTTGCAGGGCTTTGTCCAGTTCACCGCTACCGAATTTGATCGCGCGCCAGAGAACGCAACGCTCCAGCAGCACCTGGCTACCAGTATTCTCTACTGCATGGCCGACAGGATAGCCGGCGGGCAGACGCAATCTCCCGATCGGAACCCCGTAAGCCCGGAAGTCGTTCGATCGTACATCCTCAATAACCTGCACCGAAAAATCACCGTTGAGGAAATGGCGGGGAAGGCCTGTCTCAGTGTCAGCCGCTTTCACGAGGTATTCAGGGATGCCGCTGGTATAACGCCCCATCAATTCCTTCTTCAGACGCGTCTGGAGCAGGCCTCTGAACTTCTTGTCTCAACGTCACTCTCGGTATCTGAAATCAGTTACAGAACCGGCTTCTCATCTCAGAGCGCTTTGACCAACGCGTTACGAAAATACAAGGGAACCACGCCGTCCAGGCTACAGGCGGGTGCTTACGCTGCCTGATTCCGTGTTCTGAGCCCTACAACCGTAGGATTGTGCAAAAGAATCGTAGGATTTCGTAAGCCTGGCGTCCGTAGTAATACTAACTTATAGCGGTTGGGAGCCTGGCTTGAATGGCTGACTGCATTGGCGTCAAGAACCCGAGATGAGGATCACGCCGCGCAGGTGAGTCACTGAACAATCCCGTTCCGATAAGGAACAATTTTCGTGTGAACAAGAAGAACAGTGCAGCGCGTTGTCGGCAGGTCAGTTCTGTGCTTCGCGAGCGAACCTGATTCCGACTCATTAAACCGGAGGAGCCCTATGGCTATTGGTGTTTGGATAAGTCTCTTTGCATATTTTGCGCTCATGATTGCCATTGGCATATTCGCGATGCGCAGATCTACCTCATCATCTGAGGATTACATGCTAGGCGGACGGGCGCTCAGTCCGAAAGTGGCCGCCCTTTCGGCGGGTGCCTCGGATATGAGTGGTTGGCTGCTTCTGGGTCTTCCCGGAGCTTTGTATGTATCTGGCCTGGGTTCCGCGTGGATCGGTATTGGCCTCTTTGTCGGTGCGTTTTTCAACTGGACGCTGGTTGCACCGCGCCTTCGGGAACAGACGGTTCACTATGGGAATGCCATTACCATTCCGTCTTTCCTTGCTAACCGCTTCCCGACTCAGGCGTTATCGCTGAGAACGGTATCCGCTATCGTTATCGTCATCTTTTTTGCGGTTTACACTGCGTCCGGTCTGGTTGCTGGCGGCAAACTGTTTGAAAGTGCGTTTTCCGGTATTTTCAACTTTGGTGGCTTGAGTGATTACGCGGTGGGTATTGTCATTACGCTGGGCGTGGTGCTGGCCTACACCGTTGTGGGTGGTTTCCTGGCAGTAAGCATGACGGACTTCGTGCAGGGCTGCATCATGATGCTGGCACTGGTGATCATGCCCGCGGTTGTGCTATTCGGAGAAGGCGGTGGCGGTTTTGGCCAGGCTGCTGAAACTCTGAACTCGGTCGATCCCACGCTTCTGTCATGGACGGAAGGCCTGACCTTCATCGGTTGGTTGTCTGCGGTTACCTGGGGCCTGGGGTATTTCGGTCAGCCTCACATTATCGTGCGCTTTATGGCCATCCGTACCCTGAAGGATGTTCCGATTGCCCGTAATATTGGCATGGGCTGGATGGGTATCTCCCTGATTGGTGCGATCTCGCTGGGTGTTTTCGGCCGGGCGTATGCCGTTCGTAACGGTATGGATATTGCGGATCCGGAAACGATCTTCATCATTCTGTCCGATCTGCTGTTCCATCCGCTGATCACCGGTTTCCTGTATGCAGCTCTGCTTGCGGCAGTTATGAGCACCATCTCGAGTCAGTTGCTGGTGTCTTCATCTTCTTTGACTGAAGATTTCTATCGACTGTTCCTGCGCAAGGAAGCAACCGATAAGGAGTGCGTCAATATTGGCCGGGTGTGTGTGGTGCTGGTTGGCCTGGTTGCCGCGGTCATTGCATCCGATCCGAATTCACAGGTTCTGGCCCTTGTCAGTAATGCCTGGGCCGGCTTCGGTGCAGCTTTTGGTCCGCTGATTATCCTGTCGCTGATGTGGCCGCGCACGAATGGTGCCGGTGCCATTGCTGGCATGGTAGTGGGTGCAGCTACGGTTATGATCTGGATTTCTCTGGGTTGGAACGGTGAGTTTATGGGTGGTCCTGGTGTTTATGAGATCATTCCTGGCTTTATTGCTGCTTTCATCGCCATTGTTGCGGTGAGTATGGCTACCGAAGACGCAAACGAGTATCAGCACATTACACGCTAGGGCGCTAGCAGCTGGGCGCCGGAACTTCAGGTTTGGCGCTTATGCGAGTCGTGCTGATGTCAACAAACCCTCGCCTCAAGGGCGGGGGTTTGTTGTATCTGACGCCGGAGGCCTGTTGGTGGAAGCTGGAATGACTTAGACCATAGGCGATGGTTCATGATTTGAGCTGGTAGATCTCTGTCCGAGCCGCTACATTAATTAAGGTCAGATTCCAGCTTGAGAAAACAATAATCGCGAAAGGACAAAGGGTTATGAGAAACAATCGATATCTGAAATCAACACTGAGCCTGCTTGCGGCGGCTATGGTTTCTTTTTCCTCGGGGGTGCACGCCGAGGGTAATTATGTAATGGGCACTGCGACTACGGGTGGCACCTACTATCCGGTTGGCGTCGCTATTTCCACGTTGGTTAAGGTAAAACTGGAACCAACGACCAATATTTCCGTGTCCGCCATCAGTTCAGCCGGATCAGGCGAAAATCTGAAGTTGATGGACGAGGGGCAGATCCAGTTCGGTATTTTGCAGGGGCTATACGGCGCCTACGCCTGGAACGGCACAGGGCCAGTACCACAGGCCTATAAAAATCTGCGCTCGGTTTCCATGCTTTGGCAGAACGTTGAGCATTTTGTGGTCCGTAACAACGTGGTTGAGACCGGTACTATTTCGGATATGACCAACCTTTACGATGAGAGCTTCTCTATTGGAGCCCGGAATTCCGGTACTGAAGGTTCCGGTCGTTTTATCCTGGGCAAGGTCGGAATTGATCTGGAGCAGGTGGACATCGCCTATCTCGGCTATGGTCCCAGCGCTGACGCCATGCAGAATGGAAACATCGATGGTATGAACATTCCGGCCGGTGTCCCCGCATCTGCGGTTACCCGTGCCTACGCCAACCTCGGTGGCGAAATAACAACACTGGACTTTACCGAGGCGCAGCTGGCCGAGGTGAACAGTGATTTTGAGCTCTGGACGCCCTACCTGATCCCGGCTGGTACCTATCCGAACCAGGACAAGGACATCAATACTATCGCCCAGCCGAACATCATGGCGGCCCGAGCGGATGTCCCGGAAGAGGACGTGTATCAAATCACCAAGACAATTTATGCCAACCTGGCGTTTCTGAATAACATTCATCCGGCAACCAAGGCCATGGCGCTGGAGAAAGCGATTGCCGGTCTGCCGATGCCGCTGCATCCCGGGGCTGCGCGTTTTTACCGTGAGCAGGGAATTGAGATTCCAGAACGGCTGATTGCGGAGTAGTTGTGGCAGACCAATCAACAGGCGGGCCTCTCAGCGAGGTCCGTGATGAAAGTGCCAGCGAAGCTGGCGAACGCCTTGATCACCGGCTCTTCGGGCCGGTGATTTTTGGCCTCGCGATTCTCACCTCACTGATACACCTCTATTTCAACACGGTTTCTACGCTGTCAGAGCTCTGGACCTCAGCTTTGCACTTTGGTCTTTTCGGACTGATCTGTGCGTTGACCACCCCCATGTTCAAGGCTCGCTCAGTGGCTGGTAAGCGGGCTGTGCTTGGCATCGATGTTTTTCTTGGTCTGGCGGCGATGGCCTGTGCCGCTTACCTGATTCTGTTCGAGAACGCGCTCTATGAGCGAGGCGTTAATTTCAGTACCGGTGACTGGATCGTCTCGATTGCAGCGGTATTGCTGATCCTTGAATTTGGCCGCAGAACAGTGGGTTGGTTTATCCCGGTACTGTGCATTCTGGCGTTATCCTATGTCGCCTGGTGGGGCCAGTATGTTGACGGCATTTTTAATTTCCCGGGGCTCACCTGGGAGACTGTGCTGTTTCGCTCCTACATTGGCGGGCAGGGTATGCTTGGGTCGATTGCCCGGATCTCCTGGACCTATGTCTTCATGTTTATTCTGTTTGGGGCCTTCCTGGTAAAGTCCGGTGCCGGAGACTTTATCATTGAGCTTGCTCGCTGCGCTGCGGGGCGCTTCGTTGGCGGCCCGGGATTCGTTGCCGTATTTTCTTCAGGACTGATGGGTTCGGTGTCTGGCTCAAGTGTCGCTAATACTGTATCTACCGGTGTGATCACGATTCCGCTGATGCGTAAGGCCGGTTTCCCTGCCCGTTTTGCTGCAGGGGTTGAGGCAGCGGCCTCGACGGGTGGTCAGCTGATGCCACCGGTGATGGGCGCGGGGGCCTTTATTATGGCCTCTTATACGCAGGTGTCCTATCTCACGATCATTTCTGTCGCCGCATTGCCGGCGCTGCTCTACTTCCTTTCGGTGGCCATGTTTGTCCGTATTGAAGCCAAACGCAGCCACGCCACCCGGCTGGAGGATGCTGAAGCGCCTACGTTGAAAGAGGTGCTGAAAGATGGCTGGCATTTTCTGATGCCCTTGGTGGTGTTGGTTGCAGCGCTGGTTTATGGATTCACGCCTACCTACGCGGCCGGAATAGCCATCCTCTCCGTGATCGTCGCCTCGTGGCTGTCGAAGCATCCCATGGGGCCTCGGGACATTCTGGACGCCCTGGTGATGGGTGCCCGCAATATCACCACAACAGCGATTCTGCTGATCACTGTGGGGCTGATAGTGATGGTGGTGTCCACTACCGGGATCGGCAATACTTTTTCAATCATGATTACTGACTGGGCCGGTGGCAGCCTGTTGATCACCATCCTGCTGGTCGCCCTGGCGTCGCTCATCCTTGGTATGGGCCTGCCGGTAACGGCAGCTTATATCGTGCTCGCCACACTCTCCGCGCCGGCTATCTACAACCTGATTGCACAGAGTCAGCTGCTGGACCTGCTTGTGAGTGGCAACCTCCCGGAGCAGGCCAAGTCCATCTTCATGCTGGTAGCACCCGATAAAATGGAGTTGCTGAATGCGCCCATGGACACGGCTACGGCGCAGCAACTGCTGGCCTCCGTTCCGGACACCTTCAGCAGTCAGCTGCTTGAGCAGGCACTGTCACCGGCAACCCTGTCGATAACCCTGGTGGCGGCGCATATGGTGATCTTCTGGTTATCCCAGGACTCCAACGTGACACCGCCGGTCTGTCTCACGGCCTTCGCCGCGGCGGCGATTGCCGGCACACCACAGATGCGGACCGGCTTTACCGCCTGGAAGTTGGCCAAGGGCCTTTACATAGTGCCGCTACTGTTCGCCTACTCACCGTTGATTACCGGGAACTTCACCGAAATGATTCAGGTGTTCTGCTTCGCGTTATTCGGCGTTTACGCCATCGTAGCGGGGCTTGAAGGATACCTTGAGCATCCGCTGAATCCAGTGGTGCGTCTGCTGATGTTCCCCATCGGTTTGTTGATGCTCTGGCCCCATGGCCAGGTGCTGCTGGATGGCGCTGGCCTGGTGATCTTTGTCTTTGCGTTCGTGTGGAGTAGCCGCCAGGGCCGCCGGATGGCCACGCCAGCAGCTGCATGACAGGACCCTGACGATGACACTGTTTGAGATCCTGGCTCTGTTAGCGCTGGGTGGCATTGCCGGCTTCATTAACGTGTTGTCCGCGGGAGGGTCCATGCTGACCCTCCCGTTGCTTATGTTCCTGGGGTTGCCGCCGCAGGTGGCCAACGGTACCAATCGGGTGGCCATTACGTTGCAGAGCATCACTGCGGTGGGCAGTTTCTACCGCATGGGGCATGGCAACCTGATGGTCAGTCTGCACCTTGCTGTGCCGGCAATTCTCGGTTCGCTCCTGGGCGCCTGGGTTGCGACCTGGGTGTCAGACGCGGTGTTCGAGGTCGTCCTGGTGTCGGCCATGATCGGTGCCTCGGTATTCATGCTGTTACCTCAGCCCTCACTGAATACCCGCCCCCTGACCACAGACCGGCTGAGTCCGGGCATCTACCTGGCGATGTTTGTGGTTGGCATGTACGGCGGGTTTATACAGGTCGGCGTTGGTGTGCTGTTCATCGTGGTGCTTTACCACATGCTGAAAATCGACCTGAGGCAGGTGAACGTGCTCAAGGTTTCCATCGTGCTGCCCTTTACCTTTGCCGCGCTGGTGGTATTCGCTATCAACGATCAGGTGCGCTGGAGTGTCGGGCTGACCCTGGCTCTTGGCAATGTCACCGGTGCCTTTATAGCAACCCGGGTAAACATGAGCAAGCAGGGCGCGCGCTGGGTCAAGGGAATAACCCTGATAATGGTGGCGGCTATTCTGGTTCGACTGATCCTGTACTGATCATGATTTGAGGAGGTATAGAAAAAATGAAAGCAATGGTCATTGAAGAGTTTGGCGGGCCGGATGTGTTCGTTGAGCGGGAAGTGGACACACCAGAGCCTGATGAAGGTCAGGTTCGCATCAGGGTGGTGGCTTCCAGTGTGAACCCGCTCGAAACCAAAATTCGTTCAGGGCTGGTGAAAACCGGCCCGGCAATGCCCGCGATCCTGAATGGTGACGTCTCGGGAGTGGTGGATAAGGTTGGCCCCGGTGTGGCCGGCTTTGCCGAAGGCGATGAAGTGTTTGGATGCGCCGGTGGCGTCGGGGGCTGGCAGGGCGCGCTGGCAGATTTCATGATCGCCGATGTTCGATTGCTGGGTAAGCGTACTCCGGCCGTGGAATTGCCTCTGGCTGATTGTGCGGCATTGCCGCTGGTGTTCCTGACTGCCTGGAGCGCCCTGGTCGATCGGGCGGGGATTCAGCCCGGTGAGCATGTGCTGATTCATGCCGGCACCGGTGGCGTCGGCCACGTTGCCATCCAGATTGCCAAATACCTGGGTGCCCGGGTCGCCACCACCGTCTCAAACGAAGCGAAAGCGGAGCAGGCGCGGGCACTGGGTGCCGACGACATTATCTTTTACCGGGATGAGTCGGTAGAGGACTACAAGCAGCGCCTGACAAACGGCAAGGGCTTCAGCCTGGTGTTCGATACCGTCGGTGGTGGAAACGTGGACAAGTCCATTGAGGCCGCGGCAGTGAATGGTCGCCTGTGCTCAATCAATACCCGGTCAACCCATGATCTCAGTCAGATGCACGCCAAGAGTCTGACCCTGCACGTGATCTTCCGTTCGATTTCGCTATTACACGGGATCGGCATGGACGATCAGCCACGATTGGTGAAGGCATTGTGTGACATGCTGGAGCAGGGCAAGGTCAAACCGTTGCTGGATACTCAACGCTACAAGTTCACCCAGATCAGTGACGCGCATCGTCGTATTGAGTCGGGTGAGGCTGTCGGCAAAATCCTGCTTGAGCGATAAGCTTTTCGGGGCATAAAAAAACGCCAGCCCGAGGGCTGGCGTTTTTCGTGGAGATTACCGTAAAGGCTTGATGCTTAGGCGATGTTCGCTTCAGCGGCCTTCTTGGTGTAGTTCTCCATCTGGTCGAAGTTGAGATACTTGTAAATCTCTTTCGACATGCTGTTCAGGTCCTTGGCGTACTCCATGTACTCCTGCGGGGAGGGGAGTTTGCCCAGAACCGCGCCAACCGCTGCCAGTTCCGCTGAGGTCAGGTACACGTTGGCACCATCACCGAGACGGTTCGGGAAGTTACGGGTGGAGGTGGACAGCACGGTGGATTTGGCCGCAACTCGGGCCTGGTTACCCATGCACAGGGAGCAGCCCGGCATCTCGGTGCGAACACCGGCGGTGCCGTAAGTGTTGAAGTAGCCTTCTTCCATCAGCTGCGCCTGATCCATCTTGGTGGGAGGCGACATCCACAGGCGGGTCTTCAGCGGCTCTTTGTTTTGCTCGAGCAGCTTACCGGCGGCACGGAAATGACCGATGTTGGTCATGCAGGAACCGATGAATACTTCGTCGACCTTGTCGCCAGCCACTTCAGACAGGAACTTGGCGTCGTCCGGATCGTTCGGGCAGCATACGATCGGCTCTTTGATATCGGCCAGATCGATTTCGATGACGTGGGCGTACTCGGCATCCTTATCGGCACGCATCAGCTTCGGATCCGCAATCCACTCTTCCATTTGCTGGGCACGACGCTCCAGGGTACGCGGATCGCCGTAACCCTCGGCAATCATCCAGCGCAACATGGTGATGTTGGAACGCAGGTACTCGGCCACGGAGTCTTCAGACAGGTTGATGGTACAACCCGCGGCGGAACGCTCGGCGGAAGCGTCAGACAACTCGAACGCCTGCTCAACGGTCAGGTGCTCAAGGCCTTCAATTTCCAGGATGCGGCCGGAGAATTCGTTGATCTTGCCTTTCTTCTCAACGGTCAGCATGCCTTGCTTGATGCCGTACAGCGGGATGGCGTGTACCAGATCGCGCAGGGTGATGCCGGGCTGCATTTCGCCCTTGAAGCGAACCAGAACGGATTCCGGCATGTCCAGAGGCATAACGCCGGTCGCCGCGGCAAACGCTACCAGACCGGAACCGGCCGGGAAGGAGATGCCCATCGGGAAACGGGTGTGGGAGTCACCACCGGTGCCCACGGTGTCCGGCAGCAGCATGCGGTTCAGCCAGGAGTGGATGATGCCGTCGCCCGGGCGCAGTGAAACACCGCCGCGGGTACGGATAAAGTCCGGCATGGTGTGCTGCATTTCCACGTCAACCGGCTTCGGGTAGGCAGCGGTGTGGCAGAAAGACTGCATAACCAGGTCAGCCTGGAAGCCAAGACACGCCAAGTCTTTGAGTTCGTCCCGGGTCATCGGACCGGTGGTGTCCTGGGAGCCTACGGTGGTCATGTGCGGCTCGCAGTAGGTGTTCGGACGAACGCCTTTGCCTTCTTCCAGGCCACAGGCCTTGCCAACCATCTTCTGGGCCAGGGTGAAGCCTTTGGTGCCGGCTTCGGGATCTTTTGGCAGGCGGAACAGGTCGGTCGCGCCCATGCCCAGTGCTGTGCGGGCCTTAGCAGTCAGGCCACGACCGATGATCAGCGGGATACGGCCGCCGGCCTGAACTTCGTCCAGGATCACATCAGACTTGAACTTGAACTCGGAGATAGTCTCGCCGGCCTCGTTCAGGATCTTGCCGTCATACGGGCGGATCTCGATAACATCGCCCATGTTCATGTCGTCGACGGGGGCTTCGAACACCAGGGCACCGGCATCTTCCATGGTGTTGAAGAAGATGGGAGCGACCTTGTTACCGATGCAGACACCGCCGGCACGCTTGTTCGGCACGCCCGGAATGTCGTCACCGAAGAACCACAGAACGGAGTTGGTGGCCGACTTACGGGAGGAACCGGTACCGACAACATCACCTACGAAGGCTACAGGCAGGCCTTTGGACTTGATCTCGTCGATCTGGCTCATGGGACCGGTAACGCCGGGCTCTTCCGGCTTCAGGCCGTCGCGTTCCATTTTGTAGGCAGCGCGGGCATGCAGCGGGATGTCCGGACGGGACCAGGCATCCGGAGCCGGAGACAGGTCGTCGGTGTTGGTTTCGCCAGTGACCTTGAACACCACCATCTTGGTGCTCTCTGGTACCTTCTTCTTATTGGTGAACCACTCGCCGTTGGCCCAGGATTCGATAACTGCCTTGGCAACCGGATTGCCAGCGTCCATCTTTTCCTTCACGTCGTTGAAGGCGTCGAACATCAGCAGGGTGCGCTTCAGCTGCTCACCGGCCAGCTCAGCCAGCTCGGAGTCGTCCAGAAGATCAACCAGGGTCGCAATGTTATAGCCACCCTGCATCATGCCCAGCAGCTTGACTGCTGTCGGCTTGTCCAGCAGCGGAGAGGAGGCTTCGCCTTTTACGATAGCAGTCAGGAACGCGGCCTTTACGTAGGCGGCTTCGTCGACACCCGGCGGTACGCGGTTTTCCAGGAGATACACCAGGGTGTCTTCCTCGCCGGCCGGCGGGTTTTTCAGCAGATCGACCAGAGCAGCAGTCTGCTCGGCGTTCAGGGGCTTGGGAGGAATACCCAGGGCTTCACGTTCGGCAACGTGTTCACGATAGGCTTCTAACACGATATGGACCCTCATCAGTTGGAATGTCCCGCGCCGTTGGCTTCATGCCTTGGCGGGAGGTTTTGGCGGAAAGGCCGCAGGAGCCTCTGAATAATGCCTCAAATCACCGATGGGGTTTCAGGATTTATTCAGAGACTCCTTAATCTGGCGCTGTATTCTATAGGAAACCCCTTATAAAGTTAAGTTGGACAGAGGTCGGAGAGATCTGTTATCTGAGCTATAATCGCCGACCTCAAATCAACGACCGAATTCTGACATGAATGAAGCCCTGCAAGAGATTCACGACTTCCTGCCGTGCCGGACCCCGAAACAATGGATCGACAACGCCCTGGCCAACCAGGATCTGATGCTGATTGATCACGCCCATTGCGAGAAAAAAGCTGCGTCGACGGCATTAAGCCTGATGTATCGGTATGTCGAAAACACCGAGTTATTGAACAAGATGTCCAGACTGGCCCGGGAAGAGCTCCGGCATTTCGAACAGGTTCTTGCGATTATGACGAAGCGGGGTGTGGACTATCGCCATCTTACCCCGGCCCGTTATGCCGCAGGCTTGAGACAGCAGGTCCGCCAGGATGATCCGGGGCGGCTGGTGGATGTGCTTATTGTGGGTGCGATTATCGAGGCGCGGTCGTGCGAGAGATTTGCCGCGCTGGCGCCGTTTCTGGACGACAGACTGGCAGATTTTTATACCAGCCTGCTTAAATCCGAAGCCCGACACTATCAGGATTATCTGAAACTGGCCGAGCAGGCTGCCGGTGGCCCGATAGATGCACGCGTCTCGGAATTTCTGGCGACCGAGAAAGAGCTGATCGAGGCCCCGGATACCGAGTTCCGGTTTCACAGTGGGCCAGTATCATCGTAGCTGTCGGCATAGCTCGATCCAGGCGTCAATGCCTGCGCTACGGTATTTTTGTTTGTGCATGATGAAGTAGAACTGTCGGTCAAAGCGGCGATGTTCCGGAACAGTCAGCGGGACCAGGCTGCCACGTTTGAACGCGTCGGCCAGCACCACTTCCGACAGGCAGCCGATGCCGAGGTCTGTCTCTACGGCGCGCTTGATGGCTTCTGTGTGTTCCAGTTCCAACAGTACGTTCAGATCGGGCAGCAGGCCGTGCATACCCCGCTCAAAGCTTTGCCGGGTTCCAGACCCTGGTTCTCTCATGATCCAGGTGGCGTTGCGAAGGTCCTCATCCGAGAGCGAACCTTTGCTGGCCAGGGGGTGACTGGGAGAACAGAACACTACCAGTTCATCGCCTCGCCAGGGCAGGACATCCAGTTCCTGCGACTGTAGCTCCCCTTCGATCAGCCCGATGTCTAGCTCGAAATCCCTGACTCGCCTGGCAATCGTGCTGGTGTTGGCTACCTCCAGCGAGACCCGTGGATGGGTAGGGGTATTCATGTATTGGGCCATGACGCCCACGGCCAGATAGTTACCAATGGTAAGAGTGGCACCCACTTTCAGGGCACCTGCTTCGGTGTGTTTGCTGAAGGCCTGCTCCAGTTCATTGGCCTGGGCAAGGACGGCCTCCACCTTGGGGCGGTAAAGCCGCCCCAGCTCGTTTAACTGGAGCCGTTTGCCAACGCGGTCGAACAGCTGGATGTCGAACTGGTTTTCCAGTTCTTTCAGCGCACTGCTGGCTGCCGATTGCGACATGGCCAGCGATTCGGCAGCACGGGTAATGTTCTGGAAATGGGCGGCTGCCAGGAAAACTTCCAGCTGTCGAAAACTGTACTTCATAACTTTTCGCTCTTAATCGGCTCACTCGAATAAGGTTATGAGAATATCCCATTTTCCCGATAGGTTAGTGTCGGGTTAGACTTAGCGCAATCCAAAATTGAATCATTCGCCGTAAGAAAGCGTAACGAACAGGCAAGAGGTTTACATGAGCAACCTGATTAAAGAGAAAGTTACCAGCGTCCATCACTGGAACGATACCCTGTTCAGCTTTACCACAAGCCGTGATCCGGGCTTCCGTTTCAAGAACGGGCACTTTGTCATGATCGGCCTGGAGACCGAGGGTAAGCCTTTGATGCGCGCTTACAGTATCGCCAGTGCCAATTACGAGGAAGAGCTTGAGTTCTTCTCGATCAAGGTCCAGGACGGCCCACTGACCTCCCGCCTTCAGAAAATCCAGGTAGGTGACGAAATTCTGGTGAGCCGTAAGCCGACAGGGACGCTGATTCTGGACAACCTTCTGCCCGGAAAGAATCTGTGGCTGATCAGTACCGGCACCGGTTTGGCGCCTTTCATGAGCATCATCAAGGACCCGGAAGTCTACGAGGCGTTCGATAAGGTTATTCTGACCCATGGCGTGCGTTACGTCTCCGAGCTGGCTTATCAGAAGGAGATCGAGGAGCTGCCGGAGAACGAATACTTCGGCGAAATGGTCCAGGGCAAGTTGGTTTACTATCCGACCGTAACGCGGGAAGACTTCCGCAACCAGGGGAGGCTGACCGATGCCATGGAAACCGGCAAAATCACCCGTGATCTCGACCTGCCGGATTTTGACCCGGAGAATGACCGGTTCATGATCTGCGGCAGCCCAAGCATGCTCAAGGACACCTGCGCCATCCTGAACAACATGGGCTTCAAGGAAGCCCGGGGCGGCGATATGGGTCATTACGTGATTGAGCGGGCGTTCGTGGAGCAGTGAGCTCGCGGGCTGAATCCGCCTCGAAAAAAGCCGGAGCGTGATGCTCCGGCTTTTTTGTGTTTGTATCTGACAGAATGGGTCGTATAAACGGCAAAGGGCTTTGGAGGCGGAGCAATGGCAGGACGGCAGTTAACGAAGAAAAACGTCATCAGCTTTTTAGTGGCACTGGCGGTCGGGGTAATTCTTGGCACCGTGGTTCAGACCCAGCTAAACCTGTGGGCCCTTCAGACTATGGGGGTGGCGGTTGGGCTTGAAGCTCGCATTTCTGCCACCGGGCATGATCTGGTCTCTTTTGCGCCGCTCTACCTGCTCCTCTTTGGACTCAGTTTCCTTTTTTCCCAGGGCGCTGCGGCGGTCGTTTCCCGTTTCGTGGGGCGCGGACTTCGGGTGCCACTGTTCGCCCTGGCCGGGGCATCCGGGCTGTGGGTTGCACTAGTGTTGGTTAATGCCCTGGCTCCCATGCCAACCCTGATTGCGGCGACCCGAACCGGGGGAGGTCTGCTTGCCATGCTGTTAACCGCCGCATTTGCCGGAGCCCTGTTCGCCAGACTTACTGCCAGGCCTGCCACTGGGGTCAGTAGCCACGCCTCAGGAACCCTGCTGGCCTTTTGCCTGGCGGTTGGCCTCGGGGCGCTGCCAGGTCCGACACAGGCCCAGTCCTTGAGCGACTACACCGTCGAGACGTTGACTTCCGGGCTGGAGCATCCCTGGTCCCTGGCGTTTCTTCCCGGTGGTGGCGCCCTTGTGACGGAGCGGGCAGGGCGGTTGCGGATGATTTCAGAGGAGTGGGAGCTCGGCCAGGCGCCGATTACCGGAGTTCCGCCGGTTTTCAATGATGCTCAGGCAGGTCTGTTCGATGTGCTGTTGTCGCCGGACTTTGAGAATAACCAACTGGTCTTTCTCGCCTACGCTTGCGGGACGGCCTCTGCGAATCACCTGTGCGTGGCCCGTGGTCAGTTGCAGGCGGAGGCCTTGACGGAGGTTGTCGAGATATTCCGTGCCAAGCCGGCCAAGGAAGGCAGCGCCCACTACGGTGGCCGACTGGCCTGGCTTCCGGACGGTACGCTGATCGTGACGCTGGGAGACGGATTTGACTATCGGGAGCAGGCGCAGAACCTGTCCAGTCATCTGGGCAAGATCGTGAGGCTGAACCCGGATGGCAGTGTTCCCGCCGACAACCCCTTCGTTGGCAGGGAAGGCGCTCTGCCGGAAATATACAGTTACGGGCACCGGAACGTTCAGGGGCTGGTGTTTGATTCCGTCGAAAACGTCTTGATTGCCCATGAACACGGCCCCCGCGGCGGTGATGAGATAAATATTATCGAGCCGGGACACAACTATGGCTGGCCCGTGATCACGCACGGCATCGATTACACCGGCGCCATGATCACGCCCTTTGTTGAGCGGGAAGGTATGGAGCAACCGTTGTTGCACTGGACCCCTTCAATTGCCCCTTCAGGCATGACCCGCTATCGGGGTGTGCTGTTTCCGGACTGGCAGGGAAACCTCCTGGTCGGCGCCCTTGCCGATAAAAGCGTTCACCGCGTCACACTGGAAGTTGGCGATGCAAGCGACGTAGAGAGTCTGTTCGAAGCAATGGGCGAACGGATCCGGGACGTGGCTACCGGGCCTGATGGGGCGGTGTATCTGCTCACTGACAGTGCGGATGGACGGATTCTGCGTATCCTGCCTTAGTCTCGGCTCTGGGGTCTTTGGGCCCGGCCAGTGTATAGTAGGCGGTTTTCAGAAAGAGGGAAGCCGCTATGTTTCATCTGGAACTGGAACCACGTTTCAGCGATACCGATGCCCTCGGGCATATCAGCAATACCACTCTGCCGGTCTGGTTCGAGCAGGCCAGGACGCCGGTTTTCCGTATTTTTCACCCGACCCTAGAAGCCGAGACCTGGCCGCTGATCATTGCACGACTTGAGATTGATCTGATGGCACAGAGCTACTGGCATATTCCGGTCAAGATCAAAACAGGTATCGGTAAGATCGGCAATTCCTCATTTCATGTGATTCAGGAAGCCTGGCAGGGCGACAAGCAGATTGCCCGGGGTGTCGCCGTGTTAATTCACTTTGATTACGAAATCGAGAAGGCACTGCCGATTCCGGATGACATAAAAGCCAGGCTGGCAGAACATGCGGTAGCGTGATCGCGCACAATTCTGACTTTCCCGGAGGCGCTGGTGTTTGGTAAATACCTTGTATTGCTCTCTCTGATGAGTGTTTTGGTGGTCACTGGTTGTGATTCCACTAATGAGGATAACGCGCCCGAATCCGATGGCCAACAACTTACTTCACCGACTGGCCCGGATGTCGATGTCTCCCTGGCACTGACCTCCGCTCAGCTGGACTGGGTAGGCCAACAGATTTTCCGGAACGAGTGCGCAGGGCGTTTTCAGTGTCTGGTCCACTGGAACGACGGCGAGGCGTTTCCGTCATTGGGTATTGGTCACTTCATCTGGTATCCGGAGGGCGTTGAAGGGCGATTCGTGGAAAGTTTTCCGGCCCTTATGGAATACATGGAACAGCGTCAGGTCGATATTCCCGAATGGTTGCGAGCGCTCGAGCCTTTTGACGCTCCCTGGCGCGAAAAAGCAGACTTTCTGGCTGTAGACGATTCGCCACGAGTAGCAGAGCTGCGAGAGTTTCTGGCGGGTACCCAGGGGATCCAGGCTGAATTCATATTCCGTCGCGCCAGGCAATCGCTTGCAAAGGTTATTGAGGCAGCCCCGGATAACCAAAAGCCAGAGATCGCTGCCCGGCTGGAGTCTCTGAGCCAGACGCCCGGTGGCGTTTACGCCATCATCGACTATGTGAATTTCAAGGGCGAGGGGCTTTCGCATACGGAGCGCTACGAGGGCCAGGGCTGGGGGCTGCTTCAGGTGCTTTTGGAAATGTCTGAATCACCAGATCAGAGCGCCCTTGTTAAATTCAGGGAAGCAGCTGACACCGTTCTGACGCGACGGGCAGCAAACGCGGAGAATCCCATCGAGCGGGAGCGCTGGCTGCCGGGGTGGCGGAAGCGCCTCGAGACCTACGCAGAGCCCCCAGTCTTCAAAATTTCGAAATAATTTTGCATAAAAACTAGTTCATTTCCCGAACCTTGTTCTACTTTTAATAGGCGCGGCCCTTGGTCTGCCTTTTTTTGGCGCATGGGGTTGGAGCGAAAGCGCCGAACTGGTGCATGAAATGGTATTACTTCGTTCCAGATTCGCCTGAAACGCACCGGTGATTGATAAAAATAATATAAATCATCGGCTTACGCCGAGTGGCTTGCAAATTGCTGATTACACTCGTCGCGATAAAACCAACTGATGTGCGGAGAAAAGACAATGAGAAAGACGAAATCGATTGCCCTGGGGATTGCTCTGGCCGTAGGTACGTTCTCGGCCACTGGTGCCATGGCAGCTACAACTCTGGAGAACGTCAAGGAGAAAGGTCACCTCCAGTGCGGCGTGACCAGCGGTTTGCCTGGCTTCTCGCAGCCTGATGAAAAAGGTAACTGGACCGGTATCGACGTGGATACCTGCCGCGCGGTTGCTGCAGCCATCTTCGGTGACGCAAACGCGGTTGAGTTTACTCCACTGACTGCAAAGGAGCGTTTCACCGCCCTGCAGTCGGGTGAAATCGACATGCTCTCCCGTAACACCACCTGGACACTGACCCGCGATGCGTCCCTTGGCCTGAACTTTGCCGGCGTGAATTATTACGATGGTCAGGGCTTTTTGATCAACAAGGGTATCGGTGTGGACGATGCCACCCAGCTGGACGGTGCCACCATCTGTATCCAGGCCGGTACTACCACCGAGCTGAACCTGTCGGATTACTTCCGCGCCAAGGGCATGGAATTCAAGCCGATCGTGTTCGACACCTCTGAGCAAACCGTTCAGGGCTTTGCGGCGGGTCGTTGCGACGTTCTGACCTCCGACCGTTCGCAGCTGGCGGCGCTCCGCTCGAAGCTGTCCGATCCGAGTTCAGCCAAGATCCTGCCGAACACCATTTCCAAGGAGCCCCTGGGCCCGGTTGTTCGCCAGGGTGACGATCAGTGGTTCAACATCGTCAAGTGGGTGCTCTCCGTGCAGATCAACGCCGAAGAGTTGGGCGTGACCAGCGCCAATGCCGACGACATGCTGAAGTCCGACAACCCGAATATCCAGCGCCTGCTGGGTACCGATGGCGACATGGGTGCCAAGCTTGGACTGCCGGATGACTTCGGTTATCAGGCCGTGAAACTGGTTGGCAACTACGGTGAAATGTATGACCGCAACGTAGGACCGGATACCCCGCTGGGACTGGATCGCGGAATCAACGCGCTCTGGACTGAAGGCGGTATCATGTATGCGCCGCCGGTCCGTTAAGACCTGAAGGCATACGGCGAAGTCTCCTGTGGGAGGCTTCGCCGTTATCTCTGATGCTGTAAACCACAGGGAAGCTCTTCAGGACAATCCATGAAAAAACAAACAATCGATACCCGACCTGCAGGGCCCAAGCCCTGGTACGACCCCCGGGTCCGCTCACTCTTCTTTCAGGCGATAGCCATTGCCCTCGTGTTCTGGGGCGGATGGATTCTCGTCGATAACACGCTTTCCAACATGGAAAGCCGTGGCATCAGCACCGGTTTCGGTTTTCTCGGTGAAACCGCCGGGTTCGGCATCATCATGAATCTGGTGCCTTATGATGCAACCATGTCTTATGGCCGAACCTTCTGGGTTGGTCTAACCAATACATTGCTTGTTTCCGCGATGGGTGTCGTTGCCGCCACCATTCTCGGTTTCATCATTGGTGTTGCGCGACTCTCGAGTAACTGGCTTGTGGCCAAAATGGCGCTGGTTTACATCGAAGTGATCCGCAACATACCGCTGCTTCTGCAGATTTTCTTCTGGTACTTTGCCGTACTCAGCAATCTTCCGTCACCACGCCAGAGTGTTGATGTCGGTGGAGCGCTGTTCCTGAACAACCGGGGCCTCTACCTGCCAGATCCAGTGACCCAGGAGGGTTTCGGAATTGTCTGGGGCGGTATTCTGCTTGCCATCGCTGCCGTCGTCGGGATTCGGATATGGGCGAAAAAACGCCAGTTGGCGACCGGACAGATCTTCCCGACCTTCAAGGTCGGCGTGGCAATTCTGGTGCTGGTACCGATAATCTCTTATCTCGTGGCCGGTCGGCCTCTTGAGTGGGATTTGCCAGCGCTCAGGGGCTTCAACTTTGGCGGGGGAATTACCATCATTCCGGAGTTGGCGGCTCTGTGGATTGCACTGTCGCTGTACACCGCCAGCTTCATCGCTGAAATCGTGCGCTCCGGTATTCTGTCGGTCAGCAAGGGACAAACCGAGGCCTCCAAGGCTTTGGGGCTGCCCAATGGTCTTACCCTCAGGTTGGTGGTGATACCGCAGGCCATGCGGGTCATCATTCCGCCGCTCACCAGTCAGTATCTGAATCTGGTGAAAAACTCCTCCCTGGCAACGGCCATCGGTTACCCGGACCTCGTGGCGGTCTTCATGGGCACCACGCTGAATCAGACGGGGCAGGCCGTCGAGGTTGTCGCCATTACCATGGCGGTATATCTGACCATCAGTCTGCTGATCTCGTTGTTCATGAATATTTACAACCGGGCTGTGGCCATTAAGGAGCGATGATGACCGAGTCAACCATGAAAGCACCCAAGAAGGCGCTCCGTCCGGTCAAGTGGATGCGGGAGAACCTGTTCTCCGGCTGGTTCAACACGGTATTGACGCTGGGTGTGGCCTATCTGCTGATGACCAGTGTAGGGCCTTTGCTCAACTGGTTTTTCCTCGACGCCAACTTTGTTGGCAGTGATCCGAGCGCCTGTACGGGAGCGGGTGCCTGCTGGCTGTTTATCAGCCAGCGTCTGAATTTCTTTATCTACGGATTCTACCCGGATGAACTGCAGTGGCGGGTCGACGTGATGTTCCTGCTGCTGGCGGTTTCCTTTGTACCCCAGTTCATCGAGCGGTTCCCCGGCCGCAAGTGGCTCGGGCTGTTCGGTATCTTTGGTTTGCCCATTGTTGGCTACTTCCTGATTCCCGGAGGCAGTTTCGGCCTGGAAGAAGTGCAGAGCTCGAAATGGGGCGGCCTGATGCTGACCCTGATCCTGGCTTACATCGGGATTATTGCGTCCTTGCCCATTGGCATATTGCTGGCGCTGGGTCGTCGCTCCGAGATGCCGATCATCCGCGGGATCTGTGTGGTCTTTATCGAGGTATGGCGGGCGGTTCCGTTGATCACGGTTCTGTTCATGGCTTCGGTGATGCTGCCGCTGTTTCTCCCGGAAGGTGTGAACTTCGAGAAACTGGCCCGGGCGCTGATTGGTATAACCCTGTGGCAGTCCGCTTACATGGCGGAAGTGATTCGCGGTGGCCTGCAGGCCATTCCCCGGGGCCAGTATGAGGCTGCCGATGCTCTGGGGCTGGGATACTGGCGCAAAATGGGGCTGGTCATCCTGCCGCAGGCTCTGAAGATGGTTATTCCGGGTATCGTGAACACCTTCATTTCCCTGTTCAAGGACACCACGCTGGTGTTGATTATCGGCCTCTTCGATATCCTCGGCACAGTCCAGTCCACGGTTACCGATCCGGCCTGGCAGAATGTTGCCATTGAGGGCTATGTATTTGTGGCGTTCTGTTTCTGGGTCTTCTGCTTCGGCATCTCCAGATACAGCCAGAACCTTGAACGAAAACTAGACACTGGTCATAAGACCTGACGGGTAATCCTATGACAGAACAAACACAAACCTCAGAAATGCAGACCCCGCCGAAGGACCAGCCGGGAAAAAAACCGGGGATTATCCGGGTTGAGGGCATGCACAAGTGGTACGGGGACTTCCATGTTCTCAAAGATCTCAACCTGACCGTTGATCAGGGCGAGAGAATTGTCATCTGTGGGCCATCCGGCTCGGGAAAATCCACCTTCATCCGTTGCATCAACCGGCTGGAGGAGCATCAGCAGGGCAAAATCATTGTTGATGGTATCGAGCTGACCGATGATGTCCGCCACATTGATACGGTTCGGCGGGAAGTCGGCATGGTGTTTCAGCACTTCAACCTCTTCCCGCACCTGACCGTCCTGGAAAACTGCTGCCTGTCGCCGATCTGGGTGCGAAAAACGCCCCGAAAGGAAGCGGAGGCATCTGCGATGGAGTACCTTGAGCGGGTCAAGATCCCGGATCAGGCTAACAAATTCCCGGGGCAGCTTTCGGGCGGCCAGCAACAGCGTGTGGCGATTGCCAGGGCCCTGTGCATGAAGCCCAAGATCATGCTGTTCGACGAGCCAACCTCGGCCTTGGATCCGGAGATGATCAAGGAAGTGCTGGACGTAATGATTGAATTGGCGGGAAGCGGTATGACCATGCTCTGCGTAACCCATGAGATGGGTTTTGCCAAGACGGTGGCGGACCGTGTGATTTTCATGGACGGTGGCGAGATTGTGGAGCAGGCACCTCCCCACGAGTTCTTTACCAACCCACAGGAAGCCAGAACTCAGAAGTTCCTCCAGCAGATACTCGCGCACTGAAACCAAGACTAAAAAAGCCGGGCATTTGCCCGGCTTTTTTACAACGGCTCCTTGAATAGCTCGGGCTCCTTGCCTGGCTCTGCCTCAAGCCACCAAACGTTCTTGTCCCAGTCTCCCAGTACAATACGCTTTGCCGGCGACCCGTTGGCCGTCAGTTCATGAACCGCGGGGCGATGGGTGTGGCCATGGATCATTCGCTGGACACCGTGCTTTTCCAAGTCCTTGACCACTTCCTCGGGCGTTACGTCCATGATGAACTCCTCCTTGCCCTGATTTTTCGCCATGCTGATTTCCCGTAGCTGGCGGGCCATTTGCTGGCGGTCTTTCAGGGGGCGCTGGAGTATCATGTGCTGCCACTGCGGGTTACGCATGTTGGCCCGGAACTTCTGGTATTCCACATCGGCGGTGCACAGGCTGTCGCCATGCATCAGCAGGGTAGGGGTACCGTACAGATCAATCACCGTCGGATCGTCCAGCAGCGTTGCGCCGGCCCGGTCGCAGAAGTCCTGGCCGATCAGAAAGTCCCGGTTGCCGTGCATCAGGAAAATCCTGGTGCCGCTGTCCCGCAGTTTTCGAAGGGCAGTCGCAATCTGCTCCTGGAGCGGCGTGCGTTCGTCATCTCCTATCCACGCCTCAAAGAAATCACCGAGAATATACAGCTGATCAACACCACTGGCTTTCCCGTCGAGAAAGCCCAGAAATGCCTCAGTAATATCCGGGCGGGATTCCTCGAGGTGAAGATCTGAAATAAACAGCGTGGTCACGCGTCCTCCAGAACCTCGGCTTTTTCGATTACCACGTCATCGGCAGGCACATCCTGGTGGCCTGCACGCATGGTGGTGCGCACTGCTCGAATCGCGTTTACCGTGTCCATGCCGTCGGCCACTTTGCCGAACACGCAGTAGCCCCAGCCTTCCGCGTTTTTGGCGGTGTGGTCCAGGAAGCCGTTATTCTCAACGTTAATAAAGAACTGGGCTGTGGCAGAGTGCGGGTCCATGGTGCGTGCCATGGCAATGGTTCCCTGCATGTTGCTCAGTCCGTTATCGGCTTCGTTCTGAATCGAATCGCGGGTTTTACGTGGGGTCATGCCCGGCTCGAAGCCGCCGCCCTGAATCATGAAATTGCTGATCACACGGTGAAAAATCAGGCCATCGTAAAAACCGTCGCGAACGTACTGTTCAAAGTTTTTGGCGGTTTCCGGTGCCTTGTCGTAGTCCAGTTCCAGCTTGATGTCACCGTAGTTGGTTTTCAGCAGAATCATCAGGTTTTCCTGTTCAGAAAGGTTAGGTACGTTAACGGCCCCATTGTACTCAAGAGTTTCCCGCTATGCATGAGTCCGGCAAGGATTTGTGAGTATAATACGCGGTTTAAGATTCACTCCCCTTTTAACAGAGATTGTATGAGCGCCGAGTCGAAGAAAGCCCACAACTTTATCCAGAGCCTGATCGAAGACGCCATCGCCAGCGGAGAACATACCGGCAAGGTGGTCACCCGATTCCCGCCGGAGCCCAACGGCTACCTGCATATCGGTCATGCCAAATCGATCTGCCTCAACTTTGGCATCGCCGAGACCTTTTCCGGCGACTGTAACCTGCGGTTTGACGACACCAACCCGGAAAAGGAAAACCAGGAATACATCGACGCCATCAAGCAGGATGTGGAATGGCTCGGTTACGAGTGGGCTGGCGATGTGCGGTACGCATCGGATTACTTCGATGCCCTCTATGAGTTCGCCGAGGAGCTGATCACCCGGGACAAGGCTTACGTCTGCGCCCTGACGGCAGATGAAATGGCCGAGTATCGCGGTAGTCTCAAAGAGCCGGGCAGGAACAGCCCTTACCGGGATCGGCCGGTGGAAGAAAGTCTGCAACTGTTCCGCGATATGCGGGACGGCAAGTATCAGAACGGCGAACTGGTGCTGCGGGCCAAGATCGATATGTCTTCTCCGAACATCAACATGCGGGATCCGATTCTTTATCGCATCCGCTACGCCGAACATCACCAGACCGGGAACAAGTGGTGCATCTACCCGATGTATGACTTCACCCATCCCATTTCGGATGCCTTGGAGGGGATTACCCACTCCCTGTGCACGCTGGAATTCGAGGACCACCGGCCGCTGTATGACTGGGTTCTGGATAACATCTCCGGCCCCTGCCACCCGCGCCAGATCGAGTTTGCGCGGCTGAATCTGAACTACACCATCACCTCCAAGCGGAAGCTCAAGCGTCTGGTGGATGAGAATGTAGTTGATGGCTGGAACGATCCGCGTATGCCAACCATTTCCGGTATGCGCCGGCGTGGCTACACGCCGGAGTCCATCCGCACCTTCTGCGACATGATCGGGGTGAACAAGGCCGGCGGCACTGTGGATGTGGGCATGCTTGAGCACGCCATTCGCGAAGACCTCAACACCCGGGCCCCGAGAGCCATGTGTGTGATGCGCCCGTTGAAAGTCACGCTGACCAATTACCCGGCGGATCAAAGCGAAACGCTCACCTTGCCAGTGCACCCGCAAAATCCGGATATGGGCGAGCGGGAAGTGCCCTGGACCCAGACTCTGTATATCGACCGGGAAGATTTCGAAATGGAGCCGCCGCGTAAATGGAAGCGGCTGGCCCCGGACCAGGCAGTACGCCTCCGTGGCGGCTATGTGATGACCTGCCGGGAAGTGATTCGTGACGACAGTGGCCAGATTGTCGAGCTCAAGTGTGAGTACGATCCCAACACCCTGGGCGTCAATCCCGAGGGCTACAAACCGAACGGCGTGATTCACTGGGTTTCGGCGAGTGACAGTGTAGAGGCAGACATCAATCTGTATGACCGCCTGTTTAACCACGAGTCGCCGGACAGTGACAAGGAAGGCGATCTGATGGATCACCTGAATCCGGAATCGCTGGTGGTTCTCAAAGGCGCGCGCGTCGAAAAGAGTCTTGTCGCGCCCCGTATGGATCTTCCATACCAGTTCGAGCGGGAAGGCTACTTCTTCTGTGATCAGGCCCATACCGAGGCTGCCGGTCGGCCGGTATTCAACCGCACTGTTACGCTCAGGGATTCCTGGGGCAAGGGGGGCAAGTGATCCGCATCTACAATACTCTGACCCAACAGAAGGAAGAGTTTCGGCCAATTGAGCCTGGCAAGGTCCGGATGTACGTCTGCGGTATGACAGTCTATGACTACTGCCACCTGGGGCATGCCCGGGTGCTGGTAGCCTTTGATGTGATTACCCGTTACCTGCGTCATCGCGGTTACGACGTGAACTATGTTCGCAATATCACCGATATTGACGACAAGATCCTGCGCCGTGCGGATGAAAACGGTGAGCCCTATGACGAACTCACGGACCGGATGATCAAAGCCATGCACGAAGACGAAGCCCGTCTCGGCGTGCTGTCACCGGATGAAGAGCCCCGAGCTACCGCGTATATCGACGAAATTATCGCGATGATCCACAAACTGATTGCCGGCGGCCACGCCTACGCAGCGGACAATGGTGACGTCTACTTTTCGGTCGATTCCTTCGATGACTACGGCAAGCTCAGCAAGAAAAAGCTGGAGGATCTTCTGGCGGGCGCGCGGGTGGATGTTCAGGAAGCCAAGCGAAGCCCTGCAGATTTCGCGTTGTGGAAAGCGGCAAAGGCAGGGGAGGTCAGCTGGCCGTCGCCCTGGGGCGATGGTCGTCCTGGCTGGCACATCGAGTGCTCTGCGATGTCCACCTGCTGTCTCGGCGACACATTCGATATTCACGGCGGTGGCCCGGATCTGTTGTTCCCGCACCATGAGAACGAGATTGCCCAGTCAGAATGTGCCACTGGCCACACTTTTGTGAACACCTGGATGCACGCGGGTGCCATCCGGGTGAACAAAGAAAAGATGTCCAAGTCCCTGGGTAACTTCTTCACCATCCGCGAGATCATGGAGAAGTACCCGGCAGAAGTGGTCCGTTACTTCCTGGTTTCCAGCCACTATCGTAGCCAGGTGGATTACTCTGAGGAAAATCTGGCTGAGGCCGGCCGAACTCTGACCCGTTTGTACCATGCGCTCAGAGGCATCGTGCCCGCCAAGGCCGCCGATGTGCCGGAATCCGAGCACGACGAGCGGTTTGCCGAGGCGATGGACGATGACTTCAACACCGCGGGTGCAATTGCCGTCCTGCACGCTGTTGCCAACGAAATCAATCAGCATCGTCGCGATGGTCGTGAAGACGATGCCAAGCAAAGTGCGGCGATTCTGGTAAGGCTTGGTGGTGTTCTGGGGCTGCTGCAGCAGGATCCCGAGGCGTTCTTCCAGGCAGACACGGGTGGTGAGCTTAGCGCCGAAGACATTGAAGCAATGATCCAGGCCAGGGCTGATGCCCGCAAGGCAAAGAATTTTGCCGAGGCCGACCGGATCCGCGACGAGCTCCTCGAGAAAGGTATTATTCTGGACGATTCCCGAGAGGGGACGACCTGGCGTAAAGCCTGAATTTCCGGGAGCTGCCGGTTGGTCAGACCAGTTTTGCGCCTGCAGGAATGATCTTGTAAGGATTTTCCCTTACAATGCGGCGCTCAAATTAGAATGCCCCCTCAAGATGAAGGGGGAGTCGGGAAACGTAACCCACTGAGGCAGACAACGATGACAGAACGCGTACAAGTCGGCGGCATTCAGGTCGCAAAGAATCTGTATGATTTCGTGAACAACGAAGCGATCCCGGGCACCGGAATCGATGCCGATAAATTCTGGGCAGAATTTGACAAGATCGTGAACGAGCTGGCGCCACGCAACCGTGAATTGCTGGCCAAGCGTGATGCTATCCAGGAAAAAATGGACAGCTGGAACCGGGATCACAAGGGCCAGAAGCTCGACATGGGCGAATACAAGTCTTTCCTGAAAGACATCGGTTACCTGGTTGACGAGCCTTCCGAGTTCAAGATCTCCACCTCCAATGTCGACCCGGAAGTGGCAACCATGGCCGGCCCTCAGCTGGTGGTGCCGATCATGAACGCCCGTTTTGCTCTGAACGCTGCGAACGCGCGTTGGGGTAGCCTGTACGATGCGCTGTACGGTACCGACGCGATTTCTGAGGAAGACGGCGCTGAAAAAGGCCGTGGCTACAATCCGGTTCGCGGTGCCAAAGTTATCGAGTGGGCCCGCAACCTGCTCGACAGCTCGGCACCGCTGGCCTCTGGCAGTCACAAAGATGCTGCCAAGTATGTAGTTGAAGGTGGCAAACTGGTCGTCAAGCTGCAGAACGGTGAGTCCACGGGCCTGAAAGACGAAGCCGGCTTTGTTGGCTACACCGGTGCTGCTGATGCGCCCACCGGCGTGCTGCTGGTCAAGAACGGCATGCACTTCGAGATCCAGATTGACGCCACTCACCCGATTGGCAAAGACGACGGTGCCCACGTCAAAGACGTACTGATGGAGTCTGCACTGACAACCATCATGGACTGCGAAGACTCCGTGGCCGCTGTAGACGCTGACGACAAGGCGCTGGCCTATCGCAACTGGCTGGGCCTGATGAAGGGCGATCTGCAGGAAACCTTCGAGAAAGGTGGCGAGCAGTTGACCCGCAAGATGAATGCGGATCGCACCTACACCGCGGCAGATGGCAGCGAGCTGAGCCTGAAAGGCCGCAGCTTGATGTTTATCCGTAACGTCGGCCACCTGATGACCAACCCGGCCATCCTGCTGAAAGACGGTAACGAAGTGCCGGAAGGCCTGATGGACGGTCTGATCACCTCACTGATCGCCATTCACGACATGAAGGGCAATGGCAAGTTCCAGAACAGCACCAAAGGCTCCATGTATATCGTGAAGCCTAAGATGCACGGGCCGGAAGAAGTGGCATTCACCAACGAATTTTTCGGTCGTGTAGAGGATGCATTGAGCCTGCCGCGCTTCAGCCTGAAGGTCGGCATCATGGACGAGGAGCGTCGCACCACAGTTAACCTGAAAGCCTGTATCCATGCCGCGAAAGAGCGGGCTGTGTTTATTAACACCGGTTTCCTGGATCGCACCGGGGACGAGATACATACCTCCATGGAACTGGGTCCGTTTATCCGCAAGGGTGCGATGAAGCAGGCGACCTGGATCAATGCCTACGAGCAGTGGAACGTGGACATCGGCCTGGAAACCGGTTTCCGTGGCGTTGCCCAGATTGGTAAGGGCATGTGGGCCATGCCTGACCTGATGGCCGGCATGCTGGAAGCGAAAATCGGGCATCCGAAGGCCGGTGCGAACACTGCCTGGGTTCCATCTCCCACGGCGGCTACACTGCACGCCACTCACTACCATCAGGTAAGTGTGGCTGATGTCCAGAAGCAGCTGGAAAGCCGCACCCGCGCCGCTCTGGAAGATATCCTGACAGTACCGGTGATGGATGATCCCGCTTCTTTGAGCGCCGAGGACATCCAGCAGGAGCTGGACAACAACGCCCAGGGCATCCTCGGTTACGTTGTGCGCTGGATTGACCAGGGTGTTGGCTGCTCCAAGGTGCCGGACATCAATGATGTCGGCCTGATGGAAGACCGTGCGACTCTGCGTATCGCCTCCCAGTTGCTGGCCAACTGGCTGCACCATGGTATCTGCTCTGAAGATCAGATCATGGAGACCATGAAGCGTATGGCAGCGGTGGTCGACAAGCAGAACGCCGGTGATTCGGCGTACCGCCCGATGGCCGGCAACTTCGATGACAGTGTCGCCTTCCAGGCAGCGCTGGATCTGGTTCTCAAGGGCCGCGAGCAGCCTAATGGCTACACCGAGCCGCTACTGCACGCTTACCGCCTGAAGGCGAAAGCCAAATACGGGCAGTAAGAGCTGCGAAATAAAAAACCCCGCTTCGGCGGGGTTTTTTGGTGCGCCCGGCACGGGCGCACTCCTGGAGGTGCAAGTCCTCCCGTGAGCTGGCCACAGCGAACGAAGTGAAGCGCAACTGCGGAAGGGTGACCGACCGTGGGGAGGAAGCGTGGAGCGTAAACCGTGA
>NZ_JBSXNQ010000036.1:0-30797 GCF_056857715.1 Marinobacter sp. L-13 | reverse complement strand
CCACCCTCACAGTGGGTGGGATTGATTGGTTACTTCCTCCTGAATTACCGGTTCAATTTTCCAGATAGACTCGTGGTCCATTTGTGCTTCCATCCTCGCCCTGGACCCCGGGCACACCGTAGGTGATGTCACCACACCAAGCCTGATTGGGCCGGTCTACCGTGAACTCGCGGGCCAGGTGGTTCGGGATATCCGGTCGTTCGACCGTGGCCTGCTTGTAAGCGTGAGGGCCTGGCTGCTTACAGATCAGCCCCAACTCGCTCATCAGACGTCGAACCTTGAAGCGCCCGACGACAATGCCTTCTTCGCTGAGTAAGCCCTTTATTGTCCGGCTGCCGGCAGAGCTGCGGCTCTTCGTGAACAGCCGGTTTACCTGGGCCTTCAGGGCCAGACGCTCAACATCCACACGGTTCCGCCGTTGGCGGTATTCGTAGTAACTAGAACGACTGATATCAAACGCATTGCAGACCATTTCAACAGGTATTCGCTCACTCAACTGGTCTATCAGCGCGTACGATTCATGTCGTCCGACATCAAGAGAGCGGTAGCCTTTTTTAGTATGTCTTTCTCCTGTTCAAGGCGCTTGCAGCGGGCTTCCAGCTCCTGAATACGGCGCTGCTCCGGGGTTAACGCCTTGCCCTTCGGGGTGACACCGTCACGCTCCTCGGTCAATTGGTTAACCCAGCGCCGGATAGCACTTTCACCAATTCCCAGAGACACGCTCGCCTGGGGAATCGTGTAACCTTGATCCAGCACCAAGCTGGCTGCTTCCTGTTTGAACTCAGGAGAAAAAGAACGTCGCTTTCTGGTCATCAGACACCTCGTTTATGGTGGCGATATTACCACCTACGTTGGTGTCCGGAATCATTGAACCACTACAACCCCTCCTGCTCTGGCTGAAGACGTCAGACACCTTCAATGTGGCACATCGATGCCTGGGGAGCAGGGGAAGCTTATATCATTCGTTAGGTGTTTTAATGGAGTATCTCTACAATGTACTTCTATTCCTTGCTCAAATTGTGTTCTTTTGGATTATACTTAGCGGTAAGGTTTCGATAGATAGAAGTTGGCTGGTTGTTCAATATGGCTGGGTACTCAAGGTAGTTGTGATCGTATTCACTTTGTTTTTCTCCCTTGTTTTATATTCTGCAATTCAAGAAGAGAGAGTTATTCAAGTAGTTTACTGGTTTCTTTTCTCTATCGTCGGAGTAGGGCTAGTGAGCTTGAATGAGGTCTTTCGTCGAAAAATTTGGTTCGATGAAAAGATGATTTACTACCAATCAGCTTTCGGCAAAAGAGTCAGATTACCGCTTTCGGAAGTCGTGTCCATAAGCCGTGGCCGGTATGGGTCCTCGTTTAAAATAGTCGGGGCGAAGGGACAAAAAGTTGAATGCTTCCTTCATATGGCGGGTAGCATTGAGTTTTATAATTATGTTCGCTCAATATCAAGAAATGACCAAACCTAACCAACGCATCAACCTCGCCATGGACTTCCAACTGATGCGCAAGGCGTTAATTGACATGAGCAGAGTCGTTGAGTTGGTAGATGGAGCCCATTTCGTAGCAACTCTATGGTGCTTGTCTCCCCTAATTCCGGTGTCGTTGCTGGCTTCTGAGGAGGTAGTTTGGATGCCTTACGCTGGGGCGTGCATATTTGCCTTATTCGGATATTCCGTTTGCAAGCTGCGTTCAAAACGCAAGCGCGAGTCTCGTTGGGGGTATTCTGATGCAGTTGCATATATTGTCCTACCACTCACGTTATTTGGTCTCTCGTCGTACGGAATGTTCAGCAGTGCTGTCACTTAACCAATCCCGTTAGTCCCGAGGCCTTTGAAAAGGCCTCCGTTTGAGGCTGAGGTGTGTCATATGCATCGCGGTAAGTCCAAAACGGAGACAACTCCATTGGCATTGGTCGCCTTATCCGAATGTTCGCTTTGCGACCGCCTACGCCTTCCCAACTACTCTAAATAAAAGGATTCTCGATGCCTCCTCCTCGCGATCATCTAATAACATTGGCACCTGATGTCCAATGATCCGTTCCTACTGATCGCGGAGAGGCGAAGTATTTAAAGAATATCGGGGTGTGCCCTGGTTTTTTCAGTCATACCGGCTTGGTCTGTGTGCCTGGTCATCAACCTCTGACAAGGGCCCGGGCAGCCGACAAGACGCATTCCTGAAGGGGCTGCATGAAATTGGGGCTCAGGGTGCCTGCGTCAATTATATTCATGGTCAGCAGCCTTTGCCCGGGTAGCTGATCGATTTGGAAAGGGCGAACCCTTGAGGACGTAATCGACGACTCTGGCAAAAGGGCCACTGCCAGTCCAGATTCGACCGCCGAGTATAGGTTTGCCATGTCCGAACTGGTCAGTACCGGATGATAGTCCAAGCCGGACTGCCTCAGATCCGAGGCAGCGAGATCCCGCAACGCGCAGTCGCTTTCCAGCAAGGCAACCGGGAGTGCCTCCTCTGTATTGATCGGTAGCCCGGCCGGGGCATACCAGTACAGAGCTTCCGACCACAAGTTTTTCTCCGGGGAGAACTGAGGCTCGCCCGTAACAATGGCCACATCCAGATCCCCGGTGGTTACCAGTTCCCGGAGTTTACGGCTGCGGCCACAGGTAATCCGGGGCACCAGCTCGGGAAAGGCCTTCCGAATGCGAGGAATGAACTGCTTTAGGAACGGGTGGGCATAATCTGTGGGTATTCCGAAGTGCACCGGCCCTCGCAGGGGCTCCGCGCTAAGCGCACTCAGCGTCTCATTGTTCAGACGCAGCAGTCTGTCAATGTAACTCAGCAACGTTTTACCGGGCTCCGTAAGCTTGATGCCCTGGTTACTCCGTTCAAGAAGTCGCTGCCCCAGCTGTTCTTCCAGGCGCTTGATCTGCATGCTGACAGCTGCTTGCGAGCGGTACAAGCGACTCGATGCCTCTTTAAAACCGCCTGCCTCTACCACGGCGGCGAAGGTGTTCAATAGGTCCAGATCCAGTAAGGGTTTCATAGGATTCGTCTTCGTTCATGTATCACAAAACCTAAATTATCATATCAGCAATATTCGTTTGATTGAACTACTCTGCACTTTTATGATGTCGCCATATTCATTGCAATTGACGATTTAGTGATCAGGCCAATGGGTCTGGCACGAACGAGGAGATGACACCATGAATCACATCGATATCCCTGAGACCATGACAGGAGTTGTTCTCACCGGGCATGGCGGTTTGGATAAACTCGAATTCCGGGAGAACCTTAACGTGCCCAAGGCCGGGGTGGGAGAGGTGCTTATCAAGGTCGGTGCTAGTGCCATTAACAACACCGACATAAATACCCGCACAGGCTGGTATTCCAAGGGCGTGACAACGGGAACGGATCAAGGAGCGGCATCCGGATTTGAGACGGCCAGCGAGGAAGACGGTACCTGGTCCGGAAAGCCCTTGAGCTTTCCGCGTATTCAGGGAGCCGATGTGTGCGGAACCATCGTTGCGGTCGGTGAGGCAGTGGACCGGGGACGGATCGGCGAGCGAGTGCTGGTTCGCCCCATGCAACAGTCGCCTGATAACCCGTCCTCCTACAACCTCATCACATTTGGTTCCGAGTGCAATGGCGGCTACGCCGAGTATGCCGTGGCGAGATCCAGCGAAGTGTTTGCGGTTAACAGCACACTGAGCGACACCGAGCTGGCGTCTTTTCCCTGTGCATACTCAACCGCTGAAGGCATGCTGGACAGAGCCGACCTGAAAGCCGGAGAACGGATTCTAATCACAGGCGCTTCCGGCGGCGTTGGATCAGCAGCAATTCAGCTGGCGAAACGCCGGGGTGCCGAGGTCATCGCCGTGTGCGGTGAATCCAAGTTCGACGAGGTGCGTTTGCTGGGCGCTGACCAGGTCGTTCCCAGGGGGGAATCGCTGCTGGAAGTACTGGAGCAGGACAGCGTTCAGGTAGTGGCGGATCTGGTCGCTGGCCCGCAGTGGCCGGAGTTATTGGAGGTGCTTAGCCGAGGCGGTCGTTACGTCGCCTCGGGGGCCATTGCAGGGCCAATGGTGGAGCTGGATGTTCGTACTCTGTACCTGAAAGATCTGAGCCTGTTGGGTTCCACCTGGCAGCCCAAAAAGGTGTTCGAGAATCTGATTGGCTACATTGAGCGGGATGTAATCCGGCCCGTAGTAGCGAAAAGATACGCTCTGCGTGATGTGGTAACGGCTCAGCAAGATTTTATGACCAAGCGCTTCTCCGGCAAACTCGCGATTGAAGTTGCCGAACAGAATCACTGAACAAGAGAGCAGGTAGGAAGAGAAAGCTGATAAAAACGCACCGTCCCTGGTGCCAAGACGCAAATGAAACTTCTGAAACAGGAATGCCTCAACCGTGGCTTTCGGAGCGCACCTCGCCACGGATAACAACCTGACCGCTGTAAGGGGCCGGCTCTGCGTTTTCATGGTTCGCGTTCCGGTCCTGAATTTCACCACGAATAACGACCTGGCCGCTGTAGGGCGCGGGATGGGCCTCTTCGGTGCTCGGCTGGTCTGACTTTCGGTCTGCCAGAGTTGCGTGAGCGGGAAGGGCAGTCGCAGCCATGAGTGAAGCCAGGGTAATCAGTGCAGCTTTACGCATTTCAATTCTCCAAACATTGAGTGGGTTCAGCTGATCCCGCGGCAAAAGCTGTTCGGGCATCAGATGGGAGAATTATGGAGGCGAAGGCTGCCGAAGGAATAATTCTTAAACGGTATGGCTAACATCATTTTCCGTGATGTAACTAACGCGCAACCGCACATTTAGTGGCCGTATTTATGCTTATACATAACCCTCAATGATGTTTTGAATATCAATCCATAATTAGTCCTGCCAGCCCGCTACTTGAAAAATAGCAGCCAACTTTTCGACCGATCTGAATTCGGAGTTGGCTATGTTTCGTCGTTTACTAATTGCTTCCCTCGCAACAGTTGTATTCGCTCCTTTTGCGCACGCAGAGCCTGGCGACTCGGTACTTGCGCTTTCGACAGACAATGACCTGTTTGCGCCGACACAAACAGACAGAGACTATACAGCGGGTCTCGCCATTACCTATTCATCCAACTCACAAGAATTCATTGATAACCCCGTGTCCCAGGTGAGCCAAGGCTTGGACGGTTTGTTGCTACCTATTGTGGGGGGCAGCGTCGAAATCCCCGAAAGCGCCGCGCTTGAATTCGGTGCTTATGGTTTTACCCCTGAGGAGATCAGCGCATCGGACATTGATCGAAGTGATCGGCCATACAGCAGCCTGGTCTATATGTCGTCTAGCCAGAGTTATGAATCCCCCGGTGCAGGCTCCGGTTGGACAACGTCGATGACCGTCGGGATTCTCGGGCTCGACGCGTTCAAAGCCGGGCAAAATGCTGTGCACAAGGTGGTGGGTAGCGATCGCGCAAACGGATGGGATCATCAGATCTCGGAGGGCGGTGAGCCGACGTTCCGATACTCAGCGGCGTATCACCAGTACCTGGACGCCAGCCAACCCGATCAGCAATACAAAGTGACCTATTTTGGATCAGTGGGCTATTTGACGGAATTCGGCGCGGCGCTGGTGTTCCGTGATGGACTGATTTCCTCGCCAGACAACCGTTTTAACCCTGAGCTGATGGCTTATGGCGAACGAGCGCCGGGTGTTTCGGCACCAGGTGGCAGTGAGAGCTATTTCTGGGGCGGTTTGTCCGTAAAAGCGCGGGCGTACAACGCATTTCTTCAGGGGCAGTTTCGCGATTCAGACCACGAGCTGACCGCCAATGATCTGAACATTCTGCTGGCTGAAGTCTGGGGAGGCTACACCCACAGTTTTCTCGGCGGCAGCGAAATCAGTTACGTGCTGCGAGTTCAAAGCTCCGAAATTAAATCTGGTACGGGAAACCGCACGCTCGCCTGGGGTGGCATTGTGTTTAGCAAGCGGCTGTGAAGGCCGCCGGTGACCATTCATCAGATCACTGAATGGAACATATACCGCACCGGAATTAGTTTTAACCCCGTGAAGGCCTCATTCTTTCACTAACCCACAGGGCAAAGGAGACTGTGAAATGAGCAAGATCATCGAAGTAACCGATACAAACTTTAAAGAAGCGGTCGAGCAAAGCGAGCAGCCGGTGCTGGTGGATTTCTGGGCACCGTGGTGTGGGCCATGCAAAACTGTTGCACCAATGCTAGAGGAGATCGCCGATGAGTTCGGCGAGGCGCTAACCATCGCCAAGGTCAACGTGGACGACAGCCCCGAGATTACTGCAAGAATGCGTATCCGGAGCATTCCGACGCTGGCTCTCTTTGATGACGGCGGAATGATCGCCCAGAAAACCGGAGCCGGAAGCCTGGGTGAACTGAGAACCTTTGTAAAAGGACATCTGTAAACCGGAACCAAAGCCTCCCTAGCGGAGGCTTTCTGCGTTCTGTGGGCGGCAAAAGGTCTACAGGAATACCGCAATTGCGGTTGTGTGTAATCCGGGCCAGACTTATGCCGGTTCAATCGCCCCAGGTATATGGAATGAAAACACAAGAACTACAGTTGTTGTATATTTTTGACGCCATCATGACCGAGCGGTCGGTGACACGCGCAGCAGACCGGCTCGCCATGACGCAGCCGGCGGTTTCCAATGCTATATCGCGAATGCGTCAGATCTGGAACGATCCTCTTTTTGTGCGAAAAGGGCGTCAGATTGAACCCACGTCCTATGCATTAAGCCTCTGGGACCAGGTCAGCGATCACATGTTTGCACTGACCAACGCGGTCAGCGCAACCCAGTTTGATCCGAGCACGTCAAACCGCACCTTTCGTGTTGCGGTCACGGATGCCATTGTTGAAATGATCTGGCGTCAATTGGTGCAAATGCTTGAAAGCGAAGCGCCCGGTGTTGATGTACACGCGGTGCCTTACACACCCGAAGGCACCCACGCCGATCTGAGAGAAGCCCATGTTGATGTGGCGGTGGGCGTTTTATCTCAACACGATTACAGCCTGCGAAGCACCTGGCTTTTCGAGGGGGGCTACGTGCTCGCCATGCGCGCCGACCATCCGCTGGCCGGTCGACAGATTACCATGGAAGAATTCCTTGAGGCGCGACATCTTCTGGTAAGTATGTCAGGCGATGCCCATGGCTTCGTGGACAGCTATCTCGATCAGAAGGGTATGAGCCGCCGGATAGCGGCGACTGTTAATCATTTCTCAACAGTTCCGGTAGTACTCAGAGAAACCAACCTCATTGCTGCTGTCCCAGAATTGATCAGCCAGGATTGTGGTTTCGTGAACGGCCTATGGATGGGTGAGCTTCCCTTCGACGTCGATCCGACGAGTCTATACCTGATCTGGCACGCCCGTCATGACCGCGACCCCGGAGTCGTTTGGCTCCGGGAGAAGATGGAGAATCTGCTCCAGGAACGGTGGCATGACATTATGGTCAATTCTCCCTGTGGACGGCACCAGCTGAAGGCTGTCTGAGTCGATGCAGCGTTTCAGGCGGTGGTTTGCAGCGCCATAGTGACCGCTTGTGGTGGCTGCCCGTAAAACCGCTTGAATTCCCTGCTGAACTGGCTCGCGCTTTCGTAGCCCACCAGGGATGCGGCCTGGCTCACCTTCACACCCTGATCTGAAAGCAACTCCCGGGCTCGGGTGAGCCGGATGCGTTTGATGTACTGGATGGGGGACTGCGCAGCCACCTGCCGAAAATTGCGGTGGAAGGTCGCCGGACTCATGTTGGCAAGAGCGGCCAGCTGTTCGACATCCAGCGGTTCCGAAAAGTGCGCATGAACGTGCTTGAGCACCGGCTCCAGTCGGGAAAGTTGGGTGTTATGCCGCACCAGATCTACCAGCGAGGCGCCGTTCGGGCCCCGGAGCGCGTGCAGCAACAGTTCCTTTTTCAGGCCCGGTCCGAGGGCCTTGGCCGCCAGCGGGTCATTCAGCGCCTCGGCAAGCCGCACCACGCTGGCGTTGAAGGCGCGAGTGGCCGGAGCCACGTACAAGGTGTGCGCATTCAACGAAGGAGCGTTGGCGCCGCCGGTCTGCCGGCACTCATCAAAAATCCGCACCAGCTCATGCAATGCCGACAGATCCAGGTCCATGACCAGGGAGAGCAGGGGACCGTCGGGTGGCGTGATTGCCTCGCAGTCAGCGGGCGTGGGTAGGGTCAGCACAAGGTAGTTGTCGGGGTTGTACTCGTACACCTGGTTGTCGAGAAACACCCGTTTGGTGCCTTGGGCCATGATAATGATGCCCTGGCTGTAACAGAGCGGCTCTCTGCCCGTGGTTTCGTTGCTTCGGTAGACCCCGACGCCCTCAATCGGTGTTGGGTTGTAGCCCTCGGTCGCTGCAAGTGGGGCCAGCAGTTGGGCGAGTGTGGGCATCGGTCGGTCTCCTGAATGGGTGAAGACGCCATCTTACCTGCGATGCATTAAAATGCCTAGTCGTGTCGTTAATGATAGGAAAAGGCATGCCAGTGATCGAAATGCCCATTCTGATTTGGTCTTGCGGCGATACAATCTCTCCACGCTTTGATGAGGAGAGAGGATTATGCAAAATTTCGATTTCTACAATCCAACCCGTATTGTTTTCGGCAAAGACCGTCTGCAGGAGCTGGATCAGCTCATTCCCAAGAATTCTCGGGTGCTGGTTCTGTACGGTGGCGGCAGCGTCAAGCGGTTCGGTACCCTCGATAAAGTTCTGGCCGGCCTGGGTAATCGGACGGTGTTCGAGTTTGCCGGCATTGAGCCCAACCCGCGCTACGAAACCCTGATGGAAGCGGTGGATCTTGTCCGCCGGGAAAGCGTCGATTTCCTGCTGGCCGTTGGCGGTGGCTCGGTGATGGACGGCACTAAGTTCGTGGCCGCGGCTGCGCCGTTTGAGGGCGACGAGGAAAGTCTGCTGGAGCATGGCTTTGCCGGCCTTCCAGTGGAACAGGCACTGCCACTCGGCACCGTCGCCACCCTGCCGGCGACAGGCTCTGAAATGAACATGGGCGCCGTCGTCTCCCATAAGGGCGGGAAATGGCCGGTAATGAGCCCGCTGTTGTATCCGACGTTCTCGTTCCTGGACCCGTCGCTGACCTTCTCCCTGCCCACCAGGCAGGTCGCCAACGGCGTGGTCGACGCCTTCGTGCACGTGGTTGAACAGTATGTAACTTATCCGGTCAACGCGCAGATTCAGGACCGCACCGCTGAAGGTATTCTCAAGACCCTGATCGAGGTGGGCCCGGTCACCCTGGCCAACCCGGAGGACTACGATGCCCGTGCAAATCTGGTCTGGGCGGCTACCTCCGCGCTGAATGGCTACATTGGCGTGGGCGTTCCCCAGGATTGGAGTACCCATATGATTGGGCACGAACTGACCGCCATGTTCGGCATCGATCACGGGCAGAGTCTCGCCATTATCCTGCCGTCGGTCTGGAAACTCCGTAAAGAGCAGAAGCGGGAAAAACTCCTGCAGTACGCCGAGCGAGTATGGGGCATCGTCGACGGCTCTGAGGAAGAGCGCATCAATCAGGCCATCGCCCAGACCAGAGCCTTTTTCGAAAGTCTGGGAGTTGCAACGCGACTGGATCAATACGGGGTCAAAGAAAATCAGGTGGCCGACATCGTCGAGGCGTTGAAAGCCCATGGTATGACCGAGCTCTCGGAGCGGGGCGACATGACACCAGAGATCAGCCACCAGGTTTTGATCGATGCCTTCAGTGAGTGAGAAATCCCGGAGCATCGATCGATAACCTGCCCGAAGTGAACGCTGTTCTGTATGATGCGAAACCATGAAGAACGCGCGATCAAAAATCCAACTGAAGAGTTACAGCGATCATGGGCAAACACACGCCCATGATCATCATCAGTTGGTGCTGCCCTTGGTGGGAAAACTTTCTCTGTCGGTAAATAGTCGGGCCGGGGAAGTGGCTGAGGGCAGAGCGGCGATCATCGCCGCCGGTCAGGATCACGATTTCGAAGCCCGGGATGACAACCGGTTTGTGGTCGCAGACGTTCCAGATGGCTTGGCTCCGATGCTGGACCGGCTGCCCTGTTTCGTGCAGCTCGATGCCGGGTTGGAGCATTACGTGCAGTTTCTCCATGCCCAGTTGCAACAGGGCGCGGAAGGCTCCCAGACTCAGCACCAGATGTTGCTGTTGCTGATCCAGCTGCTGCAGGAGCGCTTTGGAGACCGTTTACGGCTGGATCGTCGAGTGGACGTGGCGAAACGCTTCATCGACGAGCATTTCCACCAAAAGATCACCGTTAATCAACTGGCCACCATCGCGCACCTGAGTGTGCGGCAACTGAACCAGCTGTTCCGGGAGCAGGTGGGCTTGCCCCCCCATCATTACCTGACGGAGTTGCGCATGCAGACGGCGTGGCAACTTCTCGAGCGGGGTGACCTGTCGATCCAGCATATCGCCGACGCCGTCGGGTACAGCTCACTGTCAGCCTTCAGTGATAGATTCGCCCAACATTTCGGGCATTCTCCCAGTCATTTTCGCCGACTTTCTAAATAACCCTTCCGAATTCTGGAAGCCTGCCCATCACCGGCTCAATAAGCTGTTGCGTCTGAACTGATTGATCTCTGACTTAGAGGGACGCAACTATGACCGCGGCATCCGCCACCTGGATTGGCTCAATATCTGTGCTTTTATGGGGCACCCTGGCTTTGCTGACCAAGCTTACCGGCGGGCAGATTCCGGAATTTCAGCTCATGGCCATGACCTTTACACTGGCTTTTGCACTGATGTGTGTCCGTTGGTTCAAGGGCGGGCACTCGGGCATCCGCTTCGCGAAGCAATCCGCATTTGCCTGGACCATCGGTGTGGTGGGCCTGTTCGGCTATCACTTTGCCTACTTCAAGGCCATGACCCTGGCACCGGCGGTCGAGGTCAGCCTGCTGGCCTATCTCTGGCCGCTGTTCATTGTCCTGTTTTCGGCGCTCTTGCCGGGCGAGTCCTTGCGGGCACAGCACATCGCCGGGGCGGTGATGGCACTGGTTGGCTGCTGGTTGCTGATCGGTCGGAATAGCAGCGGCTTCAGTGCCCAGAATCTGGATGGCTACTTAGTGGCGTTCGCCTGCGCCTTGATCTGGTCGTCCTATTCGGTGCTCAGCCGTCTGGTAAAATCTGTGCCTACCGATGCTGTTGGCTGGTTTTGTGGTGTTACCGCGGTCCTGGCTTGGATGTGCCACCTGATGTGGGAGCAAACGGTGTGGCCGGATGGCGCAAGCCAATGGGTCGGAGTGGTCGGGCTGGGCCTTGGTCCCGTGGGCATAGCCTTTTTCACCTGGGATTACGGGGTAAAACACGGGAACATCCAGCTGCTGGGAACCCTGGCATACAGCGCACCCCTCATTTCGGTCATCTTGCTCATCGTTTTTGGCTTCGGCGAGGCAACCATGGCCGTCGCAGGTGCCAGCACGCTGATTGTGTCCGGATCACTGGTAGCTGGAAAAACCCGAAACACAGAGACTGCCAAAACTGTAAATCATGAAGCTGTGTAACAACGGAGGATGAAGAATGATTTCCTGGGAAGATTTTGAAAAAGTGGAATTAAGAGTTGGCACCATTATTGAAGTGCAGCCGTTCCCTGAAGCTAGAAAACCGGCCTACAAACTGAAAGTGGACTTTGGCCCGGAAGTGGGCGTGCGAAAGTCCAGTGCCCAGATTACGGAGCTGTATTCGAAGGAGGACCTGCTGGGCAAGCAGGTATTGGCTGTCACGAACTTCCCTCCGAAGCAGATCGGTCCGTTCGTCTCTGAGTGTCTCGTAACCGGGTTCAAAACCGAAACAGGCGTGGTAACGCTGGTAAGCCCTGATTCTGAGGTCGAGAATGGGGAACGGCTGTTTTAATCTAAAGAGTGCGGTTCGCTGCGTTCCCGGGCTTTCTCTCCTAGAGAGTCGATCAGCGCCCTGACTCTGAGGACGTTCTGGCTCTCCAAATCCCCCTCCTGCATGAATCCTGAGCATTATCACCAGTGATGATGAGTGCAATACCGCATGGTGATTATATTTACCCTGCTTGAGCAAAGATAATTCCCTCCACGAACCACTCCGGCGCGGGTCCGAGGTCCAACCTCACCGCGCCGGCTCGGAAGTCCCCATCACGAACGATTAAGGATCAAGCTCATGGCTTATCGAATTCTTGCCGTGCTCAGCGCGGCCGTGTTTGTTCTTGCCGGCTGCGAAAGCGCAGCTCAGGGCACCGCGAGCCAGCCGGAGCCGCCTTCGGTAGAGGTGGTTGCCGCCGCCAGTGCCCGGGTTCAGCCCCAGAAAACCTACACCACCCGTATTGAAGCCCCAGAAAACGTCGAGCTGCGGCCCCGACTGTCCGGTGTGGTTGATGAGGTGCGCTTCGTAGAAGGTCAGAAGGTGAGCAAAGGCGACATCCTGTTCCAGCTGGATGACCGTCACCTGACAGCCCGAGTGGAGCAACTTAATGCCGAACTGTCCCGCGCAAAAGCGGCCCTCTATCAGGCCAAGGCGGAAGCCGAACGGGCAGGGCGCCTGCTGCGGAGCAACGCCATTTCTGAAGAACAGGCTGAGCTGCGGGATTCCGCGCGCCAGCAGGCCGAGGCCGAGGTTTCCTCACTCAACGCCCAGCTCAAGGAGGCGGAACTGCAGCTGAGCTATGCCACGATCCGCTCGCCAATTGACGGGGTTATTTCCCGGGCAAACATTACCGCGGGAAATACCGTAACCGCGAACCAAAGCCGGTTGACCACCATCGCCTCGAATCAGAACCGGTACGCCTACTTCGATATGGATGAGGGCACCTGGTATCGATTCTTCCGCGCCCGCGATCACGCCCTGGGCTCGCCGGTGCGTATTCAGCTCACCGGAGAGCAGGACTTCCCCCACGTGGGCGAGATCGACTTCGTTGATAACACCATCGATACCAACACGGGCACCCTGCGTCTGCGCGCGGTATTGGCCGATTCCGGAGAGGCTCTGGTACCGGGTGCCTTTGCCCGTGTGAAAATTGCCGTGGCCGCAACCGAGCAGAAGATCATGGTTCCTGATCGTGCCATCGCAACCGATCTCGACAGCCGCTTCGTGCTGACGGTCAACGAGCAGGGGGAGACGAGCTACACCCCGGTAACCGTCGGTGAGCGTTTCGGTACCTTCCGTGTGGTTGAGCAGGGCATTGCCGAAGGCGATGTACTGGTGGCGAACGGGACGGCCAAGGTAGGTCCGGGCATGACCATCGCTCCGGTCATGCTGTCAGAGGCACCGTCCGACGTGGCCTTCACGCTTGAAGAACACGCACCAGAAGTCCAGCAGACCGCTGTCGTAAAGTTCTGAGGCCTGAGTGATGAAATTTCCCCATTTTTTTATAGACCGGCCAATATTCGCCTCCATGCTGTCTCTGATCATTCTGATCGGGGGTGGCATCTCTCTGTTCCAGTTGCCGATCAGTGAGTATCCGGAAGTGGTCCCGCCCACAGTGGTGGTCACGGCCAACTACCCGGGCGCAAACCCAAAGGTGATTGCAGAAACGGTCGCGTCGCCGATTGAGGATGAGATCAACGGCGTGGAAAACATGCTGTATATGTCGTCCCAGGCAACGGCCGATGGCCGCATGACCCTCACAGTAACGTTTGCGCTGGGTACTGATCTCGATAAAGCCCAGGTTCAGGTCCAGAACCGGGTTGATATTGCGCTGCCGCGTTTGCCGGAAGAGGTGCAGCGCCTGGGAGTGGTGACTGAGAAATCATCCCCTAACCTGAGCATGGTTGTTCACGTTCATTCTTCGGATGAGAGCCGGGACATTACCTATCTGGCCAACTACGCCGAGCTGAATCTGAAAGATGAACTCTCCCGCCTTGGCGGCGTTGGTGACGTTCAGTTGTTCGGTGGCGGTGAATTTGCGGTTCGTCTCTGGCTGCAGCCGGATGAATTGGACGCCCGGAATCTCAACGCCTCGGATGTGGTGAACGCCGTGCGTGCCCAGAATCGTCAGATTGCGGCCGGTACCCTTGGCGCACAGCCGGCACCGAACGACAACCAGTTCCAGTTGATGCTGAACGTCCGCGGGCGCCTGACCTCCTTGGATGAGTTTCGGGACATTGTTTTGAAAATTGGTGATAACGGGGCCATCACGCGGCTCTCTGACGTTGCGAGAGTCGAGCTTGGCCAGAACACTTACGCCCTTGAAGCGGGTCTCGATGGAAAGCCGGCGGTTGCCATGCCGATTTTCCAGCGCCCTGGGGCTAACGCTATCCAGCTTTCTGACGATGTTCGTTCAACCATGGCGCGGTTGTCCCAGGATTTCCCGCAGGGCGTCGAGTATGAAATTGCCTACGACCCCACCGTGTTTGTTCGCGGTTCCATCGACGCGGTTATCACCACCTTGCTGGAGGCGATTTTACTGGTTGTGCTGGTGGTGGTGCTGTTCCTGCAAACTTGGAGGGCGTCCATTATTCCGCTCGTTGCGGTGCCTGTATCACTGGTGGGCACCTTCGCCGTGATGCAGTGGTTGGGTGTTTCCATCAACACGCTGTCGCTGTTCGGAATGGTGCTAGCGATCGGTATCGTGGTTGATGATGCCATCGTGGTGGTCGAAAACGTGGAGCGGAACATTCATCGGGGGCTATCGCCTCGTGAAGCCACCAAAGTGGCCATGAACGAAGTAACCGGCCCGATCATTGCCATTGCACTGGTGTTGTGTGCGGTCTTCATTCCGACGGCCTTCATTTCTGGTCTTTCCGGTCAGTTTTACAAGCAGTTCGCATTGACCATCACGATTTCAACCGTGATCTCCGCCTTGAACTCGCTGACCCTGTCGCCGGCGCTGTCCGCGTTGCTTCTCAAGGGCCACGACGAGAAGCCCGACCGGCTTTCCCGCGGCCTGGAAAAGGTGTTTGGTCGCTTTGTGTTCCAGCCGTTCAACCGGTTCTTTGACCGCACAGGTAATGCCTATGAAGTCCTGGTCAAGAAGCTGATCCGCTACAGCGCCATCGTTGGCGTGGTGTATGTCGGATTGACCGTTTTCGCCGGAGGCCTGTTCAACGCGGTACCGGGTGGTTTCATTCCGCAGCAGGACAAACAATACCTGGTCGCAGTTGCCCAGCTGCCGGATGCGGCGAGCCTTGACCGGACCGTGGACGTGGTCAACGAAATGCAGCAGATCGCGCTGGAGACCGAGGGCGTGGCAAACACCATTGCGTTCCCGGGCCTGTCCGTGAACGGCTTCACCAACAGTCCGAACAGCGGCATCGTGTTCCTGCCGCTGACCGATTTCACCGAGCGCACGTCCCCGGAACTCAGTGCGGGTGCGATTGCAGGCAAGTTAAACGGCGCCTTTTCAAGCATCGACGAAGGGTTTGTGGCGGTGTTCCCACCACCACCGATCCTGGGCCTGGGCACCACGGGTGGGTTCAAGCTGCAGATCGAAGATCGAAGCAGCAAAGGGTTTGAAGCCTTGTTCGATACCCTGCAAACCACCATCAACGAAGCTCGCAAGCATCCGGCATTGACGGGTCTTTACTCCAGCTTCCGGGTTCAGGTACCCCAGTTTGACCTGGATATAGATCGGGAGCGAGCAATGCTGCTTGGCATTCCGCTGGAGTCCGTGTTCGACACACTGCAGGTGTATCTGGGGTCGGTGTACGTCAATGACGTGAACATGTTCGGCAGCACCTATCAGGTGATTGCCCAGGCCGAGTCCGACAAGCGCCTTGATCCGGAGCACATTCTGAATCTGAAGGTTCGCAACCAGCAGGGCCAGATGATCCCGCTGTCCGCGGTGATGAGTGTCGAATCGACCATCGGCCCGGATCGTGTGATGCGGTACAACGGCTATCCAACGGCCGAGCTCAACGGGTCTCCGGCCCCGGGCTTCAGTTCGGACCAGGCTCAGGCTGCTATCGAAGAGGTTCTAGCACAGACTCTGCCCGAGGGCATGGCGTTTGAGTGGACCGAGGTGACTTATCAGCAAAAACTCGCCGGCAACACCATGGTCTATGTGTTCCCACTGGTTATCTTGCTGGTATTCATCGTGCTGGCCGCTCAGTACGAGAGTCTGCGACTGCCGTTTGCAATTATTCTGATTGTGCCGATGACCTTGCTGTCGGCTCTGGCCGGGGTATGGGTGACCGATGGTGATAACAACATGTTCACCCAGATTGGTCTGATTGTTCTGGTGGCATTGGCGAGTAAAAACGCCATCCTGATGGTGGAGTTCGCCCGTGACCTCAATCTCCAGGGACACAGTCATTATCAGGCCATTGTCGAGGCCTGCCGTTTGCGTTTACGGCCGATCCTGATGACCTCGATTGCCTTCACTGCAGGTGTGGTACCGCTGGTGCTTGCGACCGGAGCGGGTGCGGAGATGCGTCACGCCATGGGGATAGCGGTGTTCTCGGGAATGATTGGTGTCACCGTGTTCGGCTTGCTGTTCACCCCGGTGTTTTACGCGGTGATTCAGCGTGCCAAGGCCGATACCAGGACGCCCGCCAACACCAAGGAAATACCTGAACAGATCACGGAGAATGACCATGCATAAACGGGCGGTTAGTGTCTTGCTGGGGTCTGCGCTGCTGGTTGGCTGCGCTGCAACCCCGGATTATGAGCCCCAACAGGAGGCGAACGAACGTTACCTCGACAGCCTCAGTTTCGGTGTTCAGAGCACAGACGCCACCACAGCGGAGTGGTGGAAGAGCTACGAGGATGACCAACTCAATCAACTGGTCGAGGTTGCGAAGGCCGCTAACCTCGATCTGTTGGCAACCCGGCAACGGGTCCGTCAGGCGCTTGCGGACCTGGGTGCGGACGAGAAACGGTTGCTCCCTCAGGGCGGAGTAACCGGCGAATACGAGGCGATCGATCGAAACAGTGTTCAGGAATCCTCTGCCGTCGGTTTGGCGGGCACCTGGGAAGTGGACTTGTTTGGCCGGCTGAGAGCGCTGATCGATGCCGGTGAAGCCAATCTTGAGGTTGCTCTGAACAACCAACGAGCGGTGTTGAAAGAAGTCACCGTTGGCGTTGTCCGAGCCTATCTGGAGTGGGAAGCCGCTCGCCAGCGGGTCCAGTTGATCAAGGCGGACATCCGGGCATTGGAAGACACTCGGGAAGTCATGGCCCTGCGCGTGGAGGAAGGCATTTCGCCGAATCTTGATCTCGCCCGCGCAGACACGCTGCTGGAACAGCAGCGTGCCAAGCTTCCTGACGCGCGAGCCCAGCTCTATCGGGCCAAAGCGGTGCTGTCCGTGCTCGTCAATGAAGATTCCGAATCGCTGGTCCTGAAGCCTGCCTCAGGTGCACTGGCCGCCTCCTTTGGCGTGCCGGCGGCCGGGCGGGCGAACGAAGCCATGCAGTTGCGTGCGGATATCGGCGGTGCGCTCGCAGCACTGGCCCGGGATGTGGCGGTTGGCAACGCCCTTCGGGCAGAACTCTATCCCCAGTTTTCGGTCGAGGGATTTCTGGGCTTGACCAACGTGGCGGAAGTGTCCGATGGCTTTGAGGGTACCGGCAGCATCGCTCCTCGCATCTCCTGGTCTCTGTTGAGTTATCCGGTGATACTGCAACGGGTCGAAAGCCAGAATGCAGTCTCGGAAGAAAGTTACATCCGTTATCGCCAAACCATCATTGATGCGGTCGCCAGTGCTCGGGTTGCGATCTTTGCTTACGGGCGGGCCTTGGAGGCTGATCAGGCAACGGGCAGGGCGTTTGAGGCAGCCAACGAATCGTTCACCATCGCCAGAACTATGCATCGTGAGGGTGCCATCGGCTATCTGGATTTACTGGACGCCAACCGAACCTTCATTTCCGCTCAGCAGGACCGGCTTTCCGCCAGATTGTCCTATGCGGCGGCCCAGCTTGGGGTGATTGAGGAATTCAGTGGGGTTTGGTCGTCGGAGGCGCACCGGCGAATGCTGAAGGCAACGGGTGGCGAGTCTTGAGGAAGAGGGTATGGTTTAGCTGAAAAAGGGGAAGTTCCGGGCTTTAGCGGCAAGAAAGGAAATGGCGCTTTCAAAGGTCATGTTTTCTCCGCAACGAAAAAGGGGGCTAAAAGCCCCCTTTCTATACTATGCTCCGACTCAATACTATGCTTCGGCTATTTCTTCGAGGTAAGGGTAGTCAATATACCCCTCCGCTCCCTGGGTGTAAAAAGTCGAGGGATCTGCTTCATTAAGCTCGGCCCCAAGCTTCAGGCGCTCCGGAAGGTCCGGGTTGGCAATGAAGGGCACACCAAAGGCGACAGCGTCGGCCAATCCGGATTCGATGGCCTGTTCTGCTTCTTCACCGGTGTAGCTCATGTTGAGGATCAACTTGCCCTTGAAGTGCTCGCGGACCGGGGTAATCACGTCTGCTTGCTGCTCCCCAAAAAAGTCGCTGCGCATTAAATGAACAAAGGCCAGGCCGTAGTCGTTCAGACGCTTGGCGAGCCAGGTGACCAGGCCGACCGGATCACTGTCCTTCATGCTCTGGAAACTGTTGAGCGGGCTCAGTCGAACACCGACGTTCTCGGAACCGAACACTCCGGATACGGCTTCAATCACCTCCAGCAGCAGTCGGGCGCGATTTTCGATCGGGCCACCGTAAGGGCCTTCTCGATGGTTGGAACCATCACGGAGGAACTGGTCCAGCAGGTAGCCGTTGGCGCCATGAACCTCAACACCGTCAAAGCCGGCGCGCTTGGCATTCTCGGCGGCGGTGCGGAAACCGTCGATGATGGCCGGGATTTCGTTGTCAGCCAGTGCGCGGGGAACCGTGTAGGACTTCTTGCCTTCCGGTGTGTGCACTTCATCGCTGGTGATGGCAATGGCGCTGGGCGCTACCGGATCCTTCCCGTTGTTTAACACCGGGTGACAGGCGCGGCCGCCGTGCCAGATCTGCAGATAAATCTTGCCACCTTTAGCGTGTACCGCATCACTGACTTTCTTCCAGCCTTCAACTTGCGCCTCGGAATAGATGCCAGGCTCGCGCCAGAAGGCTGAATTGCCTTCGATGGCCATGGTCGCCTCGGCGATGATCAGGCCGGCAGACGCACGCTGAGCGTAATACTCAACCATCATGTCCGTGGGAACGTGATCAGCGTCGGCACGGACGCGGGTGAGGGGGGCCATGAAGACCCGATTGGCCAATTCACTGGCGCCCATTTTCAGGGGAGTAAAAAGTGTGTTCATAGCATCCTCGGGAAATATTGTGCAAAACCATAAACTATCCGCCCGTGGGCCGGGCGGACTAATTCGGATGAGATATATCAATCATCATCCTGGCTGATGCGACAGGCTGGAATCCGCCTTCGCAAGTTTCCCTTGGGGACAGGTTCGATGATGACGTAGCCATCGCGCATCATCGTCTCGAAATCCTGCTCGATCTGCGTCTATTGCGTTCGGGACCTGGCTAGAGCCTGTGATGGGTTTTCGTGGTCGGCTGGTTGCAAAGAGCCTGCAGACCAACCTGATTTTTGCCTGAACCCCGCGCACTTCAGTAGGGCACCTACTTCGGTATACGCCTATATTTTCGGTTTGAAAATAAGTGAACGTTCATTTATTTTAGGCCGACCAATTTGAAGCGTTGAGCAGACAAATGCGGCAAAGAGACGACTCGAAACGAATAGCCTTCCTGGAAGCTACCGTGAGGGAAGTAGCAGATCACGGTTTTTCAGCAACCTCGGTTGGCAAGATAGTCAAGGCTGCGGGTTTGTCACCAGCCACGCTGTACATCTATTACGAAGATAAAGAACAGCTTTTATTGGCGACATTTTATTACGTCAGCGATCAGGTCATTGATGCGGCGCTGGACAGTTTTTCTCGCGGGAAAGATCTGCGTGAAGGACTGCGACGCCAGTGGCACACACTGTTCCGGATCGGCCTTGAGCGTCCGGAACTATTCCGCTACCACGAGACGTTCACGCATTCTGCTTGGATGACTCCCGAGATCCAGGCACGAAACGAAAGCCGAGCCGCAAATCTTTTGAATGCAGTTGATCAGGGAAAGCAATCCGGGCTGATCAAACCGGTACCTTTTCCACTTCTCGAAACGTTTATGTTCCGCCCGATTTACCACCTCGTTCAACGATGCCTGCAAGGGTCGTTCGAAGGTACCGATGAGCATATCGAATTAGCGTTTAATATGGCTTGGGATGCGGTTGCCGATCGTCGGAATACCTAATTTTTTCTGGAGAGTGACGCGTTATGAAATTCAAGATGGTCAGTACCGCCATGCCCTTGAGAGGCCTACAAGCGCTTGCAATGCTTTCGAGCCTCCTGGTGATGGGATGTTCGGCGGAGGCGCCCCCTCTGACACAGCAAACTGTCTACCCGGTAAAGCTCATGACGCTGGAGCAGGCGCAGTCAGGCACGCTCAATCAGTATCCGGGCAGAGTCTCGGCGTCTGACCATTCAGAACTCTCTTTCAGAGTGGGAGGAGAGCTGACGGAGCTGGCCGTTAAAGCAGGCGACACTGTGGAAAAAGGGGAGGTCGTTGCCCGCCTGGACGATCGGGACGCAAGAACCCGCCTGGAAAACGCCCGGTCAAATTTCAATCTGGCACAGGCCACCTTCGAGCGAATGCGAATATCGTTGGAGCGCCAGGCCATCAGTCAGGCCCGTTTCGATGAGGCCGAGGCCGAGTACCTCTCTGCCAGAGCGCAACTGGCCAGCGCGGAGGACCAACTTTCCTATACCGTTCTCAAAGCGCCATTTGATGGCGTCATTTCACGGGTGCCGGTGGATGTCTTTCAGGTTGTATCAGCGCAGCAGGCCATTGCCGAACTGCAACGGCCCGGCTCTATCGACGTCTCGTTCCAGATGCCCGAACAACAGGTCCGCCGCCTTCAACCACAGAGATCCAGGAACGTTCGCGCCAATGGCAACACTATCGCGTGGGTACAGTTTCCCGAGCTTCCCGATAAACGCTACGCCGCGAGCTACAAAGAGCATGACAGCAATGCCTCTCAGGGGTCGCTCAGTTATGAGGTTACCGTAACGCTCCCTGAACCCGAGGACATCACAGTGCTTTCGGGGATGAGCGCGACCGTTCTGCTTGATTACGGCACATTGGCTGGAGAGAGCGCCCCGTCGTGGCTGATACCAACCGCGGCGCTTGTAACACCTGACGCAGAACCCGGCACTAGCGTGGTTTGGCGATACGTGGCTGCTGCCGATGGTGAGAATGGCGATAACACGGGCAGCGTCGAGCCGGTGGATGTCGAGCCGGGTAAGAAAATGAACGATGGCGTGCTTGTTCGGGGAGAGCTCAGCCCGGGCGACAGAATCGTGGTTGCCGGCGCTCACCGGATGAACAGGGATCGTTCGGTCCGTCCCTGGGAAAAAGAGGGCGGGCTCTGAGATGGTCGATTATTTTCTTGATCGGAAGTCCATCAGCTGGATGGTCACGCTGTTGCTTGGGGTTGGGGGCATGTTCGCGTTTCTGGGTCTTGGCCAGCTTGAATTCCCGGAGTTCACGTTACGTTCCGCCTTGGTGACCACCCAATATCCCGGAGCAACGCCTCTTGAAGTCGAGGAGGAGGTTACGCTGCCTCTGGAAAAAGCGATCCAGCAGATGCCGGGCATCGATGACATTACTTCGGTGAACTCGGACGGCTTGTCGCAGATTACTGTCCAACTCAAGAAGACGGTCAGAGAAGGGGAGTTAGACCAGTATTGGGATATCCTTCGGCGAAAGATTAATGATGCCCAGCCTGGTCTGCCACCAGGCGTGAACACGTCCATCGTGAACGATGACTTTGGCGATGTCTTCGGCCTGCTGCTCACGTTGCGTGGTGACGGCTACTCGCTGAAAGATCTTGGTGACCATGCGGATCTCATTCAGCGAGAACTGCGATTGTTGGAGGGCGTCGCAAAAGTCAGTATCGGTGGTCGTGTCGACGAGCAGATGATCGTGTCACTGGACCGTGACCGTATGCGTGCTCTTGGCATCTCGCCAGAATACCTGGCAAGCCTTCTGAATGCGCAGAATACGGTGGGCAACGCTGGCCACCTGCGCAGTGAAGGGCTGTCGTTATCCGTTCAGCCAACCGGTCAGCTTGATTCCGTTCAGGCACTTGAGCAACTGGCAGTTGGAAGCGCTGATTCGGGTATTATCCGGCTCAGCGATCTGGCCGAAGTTCGCAGGGTGACCAATGACTCACCCGCCTTGCTTTACCACTCTGACGGATTGCCTGCTTTGACCATCGGCGTGTCATTTGCAGAGGGCACCAACGTTGTTGATGTAGGTGAGAGTCTCAATGAGGCTTTGAAACGCCTGGAAAAACAGCAACCCATCGGCATGACACTGAACACAGTGTATAACCAGCCTGAAGTAGTCGAGGAGGCAGTATCTGCTTTTCTCATGAACCTTGCTCAGGCGGTGGGCATTGTCATTATTGTGCTTTTGCTGTTCATGGGGCTGCGAAGTGGCCTGCTCATGGGGCTGATCCTGCTGATTACCATCATGGGTACATTCGTGCTTATGGCAATACACGGTATTCAGCTCCAGAAGATTTCATTGGGTGCGCTGATCATTGCGCTGGGGATGCTGGTCGATAATGCCATCGTCGTCACCGAGGGCATGATGATTGGCCTTTCCAAGGGCAAGTCCAAAAGGCAGGCAGCCAAAGAAGTGGTCTCGCAGAACCGGTACCCGCTGCTCGGCGCTACCGTGATTGCCATTACGGCCTTTGCTCCTATCGGCCTTTCACCAGACACCACCGGAGAATTCATTGGCTCCCTGTTCTGGGTTCTGTGCTACTCGCTTTTCCTGAGCTGGCTGACGGCACTCACTCTGACCCCGTTTTTCTTTGATATGTTCTATCCCGACAAGCTCGAGAGTGTCGGGCAGTCATCCGATAACGACCCCTATAAGGGAATTGTTTTCGTCGTCTTCCGCCGCCTGCTGACCTACGCGATTCATTATCGCTTCGTGACATTAACACTTGCGATCGCGCTTCTGGCTGGGGTTCTATCGTTCTCGGGACAGGTTAAGAATGCTTTCTTCCCGAATGCCACAACGCCACTCTTCTTTGTTGACCTTTGGTTGCCCGAGGGCGCCGACATCTTGCAAACCGAAGAGACCGTAAAGCGGCTGGAATCGCGCGTGAATGACATGGACCAGGTCGTTCAGGTGACCAGTGTCACCGGTGGCGGAGCCCAGCGTTTTACGTTGACGTATTCACCGGAGCAGCGATACGCCAGTTTTGGCCAATTGATCGTAGAGACCCGGGATAAGGCGTCGAGAGAGGCCCGTATGGAGGAAGTCATTGAGCAACTGCGTACAGACTTCCCGAACGTGCATTACAAAGTGCAGGCTTTGCAGGTGGGGCCCTCAGCCAAAGCCAGTCTTGAAGCTCGTATCTTTGGAGAAGATCCCGAAGAACTCCGGAAAATCGGTGTGCGCGTGCAGGCAATTTTTGAAAATGAACCTCTGGCCGACAGCGTGCGCTTGTCCTGGGGTAACCGGGAAGCCGTGATCGTACCGGAGTTCCTCGAAGAACAGGCCCGGCGCCTTGGCGTATCTCGCGAATCACTGCACCAGGCGTTGTTGCTGAATAATCAGGGGCAGCAGGTTGGAGTGTACCGTGAGGGGAGCGACCTCATTCCGATCATTATGCGGTCAAGAGAGGAGCAGCGTTTTGACATCGAAAACCTTACCTCGATCAATGTCTGGAGTGAAGAGCAGGGCCGCTATGTCAGCGCGGGCAACGTCATCAATGCCATCAATACGGAACTGCGGGATCCGTTGATAAAACGCAGAAACAGGGAGCGGATGTTGGCGGTTTATGCCGAACCCATGCCTTTGTCGGGGGAGACGGCGGCGAGCGTGCTGGAGAGGATCCGCCCGCAGGTCGACGCGCTGGAGCTTCCCCACGGCTATTCGATTGAGTGGGGTGGAGAGTACGAGACCTCATCCGAAGCTCAGACTTCGCTTTTCTCCTCGCTGCCTCTTGGACTGCTGGGGATGTTCATTATTTCGATGCTGTTGTTCGGTAGCTTCCGACAGGCTCTGTCTATCTGGATGATTGTTCCTCTCATGATGATTGGAATCATTGGTGGACTGGTATTGCTCGGCGCGCCTTTTACATTCATGGCGCTGCTCGGGACTCTGAGTCTGATCGGTATGGTACTGAAGAATGCCATTGTGCTGGTTGAGGAGATCAATATTCAGTTAGAACAGCAGGATGATGCATTCACTGCGGTGGTTGAGGCCGCGGTAAGCCGGGTACGACCTGTGCTTATGGCGGCCGTAACCACCATGTTGGGAATGATTCCTCTGTTCAGCGATGCCTTCTTCGCGAGCATGGCGGTGGTTATCGTGTTCGGTTTGGGTGTTGCAACGGTATTGACGTTAGTGGTGCTGCCAGTGGTGTACTGCACGTTAATGAGAATTTCTTATCATCAATAACGCACCCGCTGTTTTTCAGGCGTCTTTTTTTCCTCCGGACAAGCGATCCGGAGGAAAAAAGCCTCCGGCAATCATTGCATTCATCAGTTCGCCTACTTTTGCACGCAGGTCATCCCTCAACAACCTCATTGCCGGCGTTATTGACTGTCGGGTAGGACAAATCAGCCACAGCTCGGATACCGGCGGCGCATAGTCCGGCATGATTGTGGTGACACGGCCTGCAAGCAGATCATCCGACATATCAAGACACGATTTTATCGCAAGACCGCGACCAGCGACGCACCACCGGCGAACCAGATCGCCATCGTTTGAGGCGCGATCGCCCGTCATTTTGACTCGATATTCCTCGTCTCCCCGTTTGAACGTCCAGAGGTCAAATGGGATGTCCTGCAACTGATAGAACAGTCCGTTGTGGTTCTCAAGGTCATCAGGATGAATGGGGCGACCATGACGCGAAAGGTAATCAGGAGATGCGCAAAGCAGGCGCGGCACATCGCAAATTTTGAAGCCATACAGGTTGGTGTCACTGGGCGCGCCGTAGCGAAGCGCCATGTCGACCGAATCCCGGTAAAAGTCCACGTTGGTGTCAGTAATCTGAACTCTGAGATTCAAACCTGGATGCGTTGCCATCAATTCGTCGATCCAGGGCACAACGCGGTTACGACCAAGATCGGATGAAACCGAAAGCCGGATTTCGCCTGTTACAGAGTCAACTTCAGATCGAAGGTTCTGTTGCGCCTGGCTCAACAAGTCAATCGCTTGTTTGCAGTGAGGCAAGTATTTCTCGCCGGCGGCAGATAACCGCAACCTTCGCGTGGAGCGTACGAATAACTCTACACCCAGCTCCTGTTCTACGCGCTTTACTGCGGCGCTGGCTGTGGCAGCTCGCATATCAAGGCTGGTGGCGGCAGCGGTAATGTTGCGGAATTCAGCGACCCTCAAAACCACGATCAGATCATCAAGACTCATTTTCAAAAATTCTTTGAATATGTTTAACAAATTTTCCCGTTTATCCGAGTGTAAACGGCGACCATACTGTGCGCTACTCGAAAGTCATTGCGGAGACAGATAATGAAAGCTGTTGGATATCGGGAATCTCTTCCTATCGAAAACCCTGATGCGCTGCAAAATGTTGAGATGGAACGTCCCGTCGCAAAAGGCCGGGACCTGCTGGTCAGAGTCAAAGCCATCGGCATGAACCCTGTTGACTTCAAGGTACGCCAGCGGGCGGAGCCGGAACCAGGCCAGATCAAAGTACTTGGATGGGATGCCGTTGGAGAGGTAGTGGCAACAGGCGAGGGCGCTTCACTCTTCAAAGAAGGTGACACCGTATTTTATGCCGGTGACGTTACCCGTCAGGGCAGCAACGCCGAATACCAGGTTGTCGATGAGCGTCTGGTTGGTCGGAAGCCTGCCAGCCTGTCCGACGCCGATGCTGCAGCGTTGCCCCTGACCACGATAACAGCATGGGAAATGCTGTTTGACCACCTGCAACTTGAGCGACAGTTGGCTGGGTCCATCACTCCAAGCGACGACGTGGTCCTTGTGATTGGCGCCGCAGGAGGCGTGGGTTCAATTCTAGTTCAATTGATCAAACAGCTAACAGGCGCGAAAGTACTCGCTACGGCATCTCGCCCGGAATCGAAGGCCTGGGTTGAATCATTGGGTGCGGATTTTGTTCTGAATCACCGTGAACCCTTGCAGCCCCAGATCGAAACACTGGTGTCTGCTGGCAAAATTGGTTCTGTAACCCATGTGGCCAGTCTTAACGCCACAGATCAATACTTCGACGATTATGTGGCGGTGCTTAGGCCGTTTGGAAAGATTGCCATGATCGACGATCCCGCAAGTCTGGACGTAATGAAAATCAAGCCGAAGAGTCTGTCATTACACATTGAATTCATGTTCGCCCGCTCAATGCACCAGGCGGATGATATGCAGGTTCAGCACGACTTGTTGAATGAGGTCTCACGGCTTGTAGATCAAGGCTTCATCCGCACAACTGCAGGGAAGCACCTCGGAGCGATCAACGCCGAGAATCTACGTGCCGCACACGCCGAACTGGAATCAGGAACCGCCGTTGGCAAGATTGTGCTGGAGGGTTTTGCCTGACGTAAATTCCAACTCACCGGCTCGTATAACAAACCATGCGTTCCGATCACGGAACTACCCCGATAGACATGGCATACCAGAGCCGGCCGTCAGCTTGCTTTTTCAGTTTGGCTCCACTGCTTGGGTGACAGGCCATACAGGCGTTTGAACTCCCGGCTGAACTGAGACGAGCTCAGGTAACCCACGTCCATGGCGGCAACGCTGACGTTTTGGCCTTCAGCAATTTTCATCGCGGCCTTGTTGAGCCGCATGGATTTCAGAAACTGAATGGGCGACATGTTTGTCGCCTGTTTGAATTTGCGATGGAACACCGCCCGGCTCATGCCAGCCTGATCAGCCAGGTCTTCAATTGTGACAGTTTTGTCCAGGTTGGATGACAGGAACTCAATCGAGCGGGCGATTTCGTTCCCAACACCAAATGCGTTTCTGAATGAATGGCCGGCTTCACCTTTCAGTAATTCGTAGTAGAACTCATGCAAACGGCTCTTCCCGAGAATTGATAGATCGACCGGGTTTTCATCGAGCTGCAGAAGGCGATAGAGGGCATCCGCAAACCCCTGGTTCCAGCGGGCTGTGGATAACCCCTGTGGCCGGGAGCTGTTTCTGGCGGGGCGCAGGGGGCCGGAAGGCGGCTTAGCCCAGGCGTTATTGCCTAACCTGAATGTTCGCTTTGCGACCGGACGGCGAAAGTCTAGCTGCATCCTTACCGCGATCAACTGATGCATATTCTTGGTACGCTGTAGTGCTTTCGGTGAGCGAATCACCGATTCAGTACTCATGAAAAGTGAAAACGCATTTCACGTTTAACGTGTAACGTGATAAAGTGAGCAGCTATGATCAAGAGCTTTAAGTGCAAGCGCACTCAGAAGCTGGTTGAAACCGGTCGGACTCGACGTTTCAGTGCGATTCAAAGACCGGCAGAGCGGAAACTGCAACAGCTTCTAAGTGCTGAAGCTCTCAAGGATCTGAAGTCGCCGCCCGGGAACAGACTAGAGCAGCTTTCTGGAGACAGAGAGGGGCAATACAGTATCCGGATCAATGACCAGTGGCGAGTGTGTTTCCGCTGGACAGACGAAGGGGCGGAAGATGTCGAGATTGTTGATTATCACTGAGGAGGTCGCGCAATGGTTACTGTAGGTATGCGCCCTATCCATCCAGGAGAGATTTTACTTGAGGATTACCTTAAGCCTCTTGGCATGAGTGTGAATGCGCTTTCAAAAGAACTTTATGTTCCTGCACAGCGCCTGAACGAAATTGTTCGCGAGCGTCGTGGTGTGACCGCGGATACGGCCATGCGTTTGGCTCGTTACTTTGGGACTACTGAGCAGTTTTGGCTCAATCTGCAGACCGATTACGATCTGCGCCGAGCCCGTGCGGAGAAATCCGATCAAATCAATAAACTGATTACGCCTCGCAAGCCTGATCATGAGGCTGCCTGAGCTTCGCTCATCACCGTTCTAGTCTGTCTGCACGTAAGTCGCGATCGCCGGAGTCCGTCCTTCGGGGCGGGCTTCTCCGGGCTCGCTATTCAAGACCACGGTTAGCCTCACGACAGTCGCAGCAGCAGAAAACACTCTTCTGGACCATACTTATAGGCCCTTCCCCTCCAAAGAGGGCTGCATCATGACATTTCCCATCAGCAAAACTCCCTGGAATCAGGGAAAGCTCGTAGGCCAGAAACTACCGCTCAAACTCGAACAAATATGGGCTATCCGCATTCGGTTGGAGATTGCAAATAACATCCGCGAGCTGGCGATGTTCAACATGGCGATTGATTGCAAACTCCGGTCTTGCGATATGGTGAAGCTCCTGGTTCGAGATATTTCCAGAAACGGAGAGGTTTTGGATCGGGCGCAAGTCATTCAGCAGAAAACCAGTCAGCCTGTTCAGTTTGAGATAACCAAAAAAACGCGTGAATCGGTCGAAGCATGGATTGAGTCTCGCCACCTTTCGGGTATGGATTATCTGTGGCCGAGCCGAATCAGAAAGTTTGACCACATCACTACTCATCAATACGCCCGTATCGTCAAGAAGTGGATAACCAGCATTGGACTGGATCCTTCTGTCTATGCCACCCACTCAATGAGACGGAGCAAAGCGACATTGATCTACAAGAAGACAAAAAACCTTCGAGCTGTACAGTTGCTACTGGGACACACAAATATGTCCAGTACCGTGAGATACCTTGGTGTCGAGGTGGAGGATGCTCTGGAGATCGCTGAGAGCATTGAGATCTAAGTGCGTAACTTTTCTCCTTCGTCCCTGGGTGCAGCAGACGCTGCCAGCTCCAGTCGATGATTACCCTCGGGTTTCGATCAGGCTCCTCCAATCCTAAATTGAAGCGAACTGGACTTACATCGGTCCACTATAAACTCCTGGCCTATTTCCTCATGCGCAGTTTAAAGTTCAGCAAAATTACCATCGCTAAATAACAATTATATTTCAATTGTTCAATTCCATGACTTAGTTCATATTTGAGATTTGGAAGAACGTTCATGAACTAGAAAAGATAGGGATTCAAAATCTTTTACTTAATTCTATCCGAATATCCGCAAGTACCGTTTCAGTGAACTATCAAACCATCTTTCTTCTGTGTACCGTCCAATTAATGATTTATAATGAAGTTCATTATCTGAAGGCGTACGGCCAGACAATTCCGACAACGCGTGATAGGTGGCAACAATTGATGACTCAAAAGGTGAATGACCATTCAAGAGGAGCTTGATATTGAACCTTGAGTACATCTCTTCCGTGAGTGTATTTTTTCTACCGTAGTTAATTAGCATCTTTGGCTTACTGCTGGCTGTTGATATCAACTCCAACTGCTCGGGATCATTCACGCCAGCGAGACATATACCATCGACACCAACCTCAGAATACTGAAAGACTCTTTCTGCCACCGCCCCAATGTCTTCACCAGAAACGATCTGCGTTCTCGCGATTATGCCGAAACTATCAGAACGTCTGGCATCGAGCGCAGCGGACAGTTTATCAATTTGCTCCTGCTGCGAAATTAGTTTGGTCTTTGTTTGTCTGTACGCAATGGGTAAATTCGTATCCTCGATTGTGACGGCAGTGGCTCCCGCCATTTCCAGCTCCACGGCAGTGCGCATCGTATTGAGGGCATTTCCATAGCCCGCATCTCCGTCCACTATGATTTTCAAGCTCGATGACTGGCTCGTGCGTTTTACCAGGTCGCAGAGCTCTGTGGAGGTGAGCAACATAAGGTCAGGTGTTCCCAACATGCTCAAAGAAGCCACGGATCCCCCTACCATTCCATATTTGAAGCCGAGGTCAACTGCCATCCGGGCAGCGATTGGGTAATGGACTGAAGCTAAGATTTCGTAGCTCTGAGTTTCATTAAGAAGGTTGGAAAATGCTGTCATGGAATACCTTCTGAGGATAAAGCGAACCTGCTAACCTCTTGAGTGGTTGGATGTGGCTGATCTGTGCCGAAGATCTGTAAAACAGATATTCCGGCACAGATCAGCTCAACTAGACTATTAGAGGGACTGCTGATCAGGCGCTAGCCACAATAGATTCTCGGTTCACTATCTTCTGAAGTATGAATACTGCACCTGCAACTCCAAGACCCACCAAGTCTGTAATCAATCCACCTGAAATCATTAGGAAAGCTGCGGCTGCCAAAGTCAGGCGAACAATGAAACTTGCGCAATTTCCTACAAACCACCCCTGAACAGCACATGCGAGCAAGAAAATACCGAATACAGCGGTGAATCCTGAACGAAGTACATGTAACCATTCACCTTCCATTAGTAGTGTAGCGTTGTAGAAAAACATGAACGGTACAACAAAGGCCGCGATGCCAATTTTGAATGATGCTAGGGACGTTTTTAGAGGGTTAGCTCCCGAAATCCCGGCCGCCGCGAAGGATGCCAGAGCCACAGGAGGTGTGATCGCTGACACGACCGCGAAATAGAAAACGAAAAAATGCGCTGTCAGCAATGGAATGCCTAAATCGACCAACCCCGGGGCTACTGACCTGCTCCCCTCTAGCTTAACCGTTTTCAGCTTAGTAATGTTCATCACAGCAGAGGACGATGAACATGAAAAAGCGATTTTCAGAAGAGCAGATCATCAGCATTTTGAAGGAAGCCGAAGCCGGCTTGGCGGTGAAAGAGCTGTGCCGCAAGTACAACATTTCTGACGCCACCTTCTACACCTGGCGCAAGAAGTTCGGCGGCATGGAGGTTTCAGAGGCACGCCGGTTGAAGACTGTCGAGGATGAGAATGCCAGGCTCAAGAAGCTGCTGGCTGAGTCTCTTCTGGACAACGAGGCCCTGAAGGCGGCCCTCAACCGAAAGTACTGACCGTCGAGAACAAGCGCGAGGCCGTGCGGGCGATGCA
>NZ_JBSXNQ010000035.1:0-32547 GCF_056857715.1 Marinobacter sp. L-13 | reverse complement strand
TTCGTAGCCACCGGCCACACCGTAGACCCGTTGCCGGACCAGGGACTTGAGCTCATGACGAATCATCCGGGGATCCCGCTGGTCGGTCAGAGTCTCGGGCAGCCGTTGGGTTAACCGGTGTTGTTTGTCGACTTCGCGCAGTAACAGCAAGCCGGCATCGGAGATGATATGGCCTCCCGAGAAGTCGGTTTCAATCTGGCGGCGGGAAACTGGCGAGAAGGTCAGTTTTTGAGGTACGATTTTGGATAGCGGTTGTTGGTGTTGATTGATGGTGTAAGGTCCTGAAATTTTAACACTTTCAGCCGCTTTCTTTTATCCCCTCATGAGAAATTCGGGCTAGACCAGAGCACAGCTTTCTCGGGGAGGCGCTGGCGCGTCTCGTGGGCTTGGGCCAAGTCGGCGACACGCACCTCTGGCAATACATTGCAGGTGAAGTTACAGACGAAGATGCTGCTCATTTTCGATTTAATCAAAAGCTTCGTTGTTCACCGAATGAATTTGGTGCTAAGAACAAGAATTTTTTGAGCCGTCGTATGGGAGAATCCACTCCATTACTGGATGTGGCTATAGCATCGGTCGAGAGGTGGAGTAGGGCTAAGTCTGAGCGCTATGGAAGAGTCGGTGACGATTTTCGTTTTGGATTTCTGAATGACACCTCTTATGAAGACAATCATTCACAGCAAGATTTTCGCCATACAGACGAAGAGCGCTGTTTGTTCGACGCTATTGAGTCGGGTGTTATGTATCAGGCTGGAAGGGATTCGGTTTGGTGGAAAGAGAATCGAGAGCGCTTAGTGCTCAGTTTTGAAGGTTCACTGCGTTATTTGGGCATCCTTGCTTGTACTGAGAATTACAACGAAAACCTCGATCTGATAGTACGGATACTGAAGCGAGCTGAGTGGTACGAACTCAGTTTACAGTATGAAATAGGATCCCTAGTGAAAGCGGCATTCGTCTACCTTGATCCCGATTCACAGATGCAAATCCAGGAAACAATCCTATCATTAGCTGAGTCTAATACAGGAGGGCATCGAGAGCAGGAATCCAGACTCTTGTCTCAAGGGCAGTTAATTCTTGCTGTTCCCTGTCACCTGCGAAGTTCAGAGGCGCAAGGCGTAATTAATAGTTGTGAGGAACTCATTTGGCTTCTGGAAAGAGTTCCCAGAATCGGAGCGCGTGGAGGAGTAGTAAGTGCTCCATTTTCCTTCCAGGTGTTTCTTGAAGCTAGCAGTGCAGGTGTTCTGAATCTTCTGAAACATTATGACGGATACCAAAGCCGTTTTGATGATTTACTTGTCGGTGGTGAGAGGGAGGTTGGTTGGCAACTCCGCGAAGCAGTATCGCGCGATCCTTTGCGTTTTGTAGAACTTTTGTCAGATCATTGGGTAAGTGTTCCTTATTGTTTCAGGGACGATTTCATGGATGGACTCGGGACTTTTCTGCGCTATAAATACGGCGATTTGCGACCAAACGCAGATTGGTCGCCTCTCAAAGTTCCAGAAGCTAAGGATCTCGCGCAAAAAATAATTAAAGAGTTGGAGAGATTTCCCGAGCACTGGCATCACAATCGGGCGGCTTCGAAAGCAATTGAGGGTTGTGCTTTTGTGGTACGCGATGCTGACACTGCTGAACGGTTAGTAAATCTAGCCAAAGGATTTGCCGATATCGAAGAGGAAGATGCGCTAGCCGAAAGTCGCGCTGATCTTATAAGTGTTGGGCTAAATACAGCTTCGGGTGCTATTGCTAGCTCTCTCATGGTGCTTGCAATTAAACATGAGGAGAAAGGCCTCGACTGGCCCGTAGATCTGCTGGAAGCGTTACGGCAGTTCTCAAATATCGACAACCCTGCAACGCGCTCAATGCTCTTGACGCGGATGCCTCACCTGCAACATTTCGATTCCGAATTAGGTTGGGAACTGTTTGAAAATATAATGAGAAAACCTGCTCCTGGTCTTTGGAGAGCCGCTGAGCAGTGTTTGTATCATTCCTACCACCACAGGTTCGACAAAGTTGATGGGTATTTGGATAAGCTGCGTCGAGAGGGCAAAGGTGAAGACTTGGAAACTTGGGGCCGCATATCTGCGCTAGCTGCTTTTTCTCAAAAAATAGAGCTCTCATCCTTGTTGGGCGACCTTGAGACCTTGGCCTCAGAACATGCGTGGAGCGGCGCTGCCAGTGTATGGTCGCATTTGGGAAACTTCGTTAGTAATCCCGAGCAATGCTCAGCTGGACTTGAGCAAGGTATGCAGCAAGAGAGAAGGCATGCTGCTGTTGTAGCACGAGAATTTCGTTCACTTCTACAAGAAAACGAACCTATAGCGGTCGTTCCTATCGGTCAATTGGAGCGGTGCCTTTCACTACTTGAAATAAAAGGTGAAGCAGGTAGAAGTGACTTATTTGGAATTGATAAATGGCTTGATGCAACTTCGCTGATAGACCCGCTTTATGCTTTGGAGGCTTCAGAGCTTTACTTCGATTATGCTCGGCGTGCCAATATATACGTTTATGATCATGATGATTGTTTCACGAAAGTTTTGACTCGGTTGTTCGCACATGCTGAAGAGTTAGAAGAATCTGACGGCGGTGAGACCCTGAACCGAGTGATTCGAATTCAAGACGCCTTGCTGGCTTTAGGCGTGAAGGGCGTTGAAAATTGGCTCCGGGCAGCGGAGCGTTCAATGGTGCAGTAGGGGCGGCACGAGCTGGCGTCGAAACATCCAGGGCAATGCGCCAAAAAGAAGCAGATATGCGGAGCTTAAGGAAGGCAAATGCTCTACCAAAAGTTGACATCTTTAAGCAGTTACACAGATTTTTGTACACCTTTTACTATGTCAACATGTGACAGTTTTCAAGTGTATTTAATTGTATATAAAGCAAGGCGTTAAGGATAAATGTACAACATGTTCGTTTATGTGTAGTACCTTCACGCCTTTGATCATTACATCGGCGAGAAACTTTTCGGCGAGGCCCACAGAGGCCAGTTTGCTTCGAAGCTCTGGCTTGGCCGTGACGACGCTGTGCGGCATCCGCTGAACGATCGACTGCAGGCCTGCTTCAAGGCGATTCTGCTGGACGAAAAAGGCGCAGAGCCCAGCGAGCTCTTCCGGTGCTCGGTGAGGGCGGACAAAGCGGCAGGGATTCAATATTTCAGCTTGCCTGAAGAGCTTTGCGCCCGGGCGTTTGAAGCGTTTGTGCAGGATGCAAACGTGAAGAACGCCTTTCTGGTGAGCGGAACCCGGGAATCTGAAGAGGCAAAACTGGGTCTGTACCCGGTGGGCGCGGAACGCGAACGCGTCAACAACGCTTTTTACGATTATTATACCGCTCTTGGCCGGGCGCTCCGGTCAGCAGAGGAGTAATGGCTTGTGACAGCACTTGAGCTGAAAATACCACCGGTGGTTCTTGTCGCTATTGTGGCGGTTGGGATGTGGGCTCTGTCCCGCATTGCACCTGACTTGGCAATCGCCATTCCAGCAGCAGGCTGGTTGGCGTCTGGCGTTGCACTGACGGGTATGGCGATCGCGGTTCTTGGTGTCTTGGCGTTCAGAAAGGTGGGCACAACGGTAGATCCCAGGGTTCCCGGGCAGTCGGAAAGTCTCGTGGTTTCTGGTGTCTATCGGTACAGCAGAAACCCGATGTACCTCGGATTCCTGCTGGTTCTCTGCGCCTGGGGGCTGTGGCTTGGCAATCTGCCGGCCCTGCTTTTTCTACCGGCATTTGTCCTCTACATGAACCATTTCCAGATTGTTCCGGAGGAGCGGTTCATGCGGGACAAATTCGGTGCCACCTATACGACCTACTGTGCCAAGGTTCGCCGCTGGATATGAGCAGCAATTCAGCGGCAGTGCGCGTGAGCAAACCAACTAAAGGAGCCGTTCCAGGCTAGAAGCCTTCCTTTCAACCTCCAGCCAGGCCTGTAGCTCGTGGAGCGGCTTCGGCGAGCAGATCCAGTAGCCCTGGAGCATTTCCGCTCCCAACTGGTTGAGAAGGCGGGCCGACTTTTCGGTTTCGACACCCTCGGCCACCACCTGATAGCCCAGGCCCTGGCCCATCCTGATGGCGGTTTCGACAATCATCCGCGCGCCCTCGCTGGATTCGATGTCCTGTAACAGAGCGCGGTCCAGTTTGATTTCGCTGGCCGGTAGTTTCTTGAGATAGGAAAGCGAGGAGTAGCCGGCGCCAAAGTCGTCAATCGACAGCTTCAGCCCGATAGCCGTTAATTCGTTCAGGGCGTTCAGGCCCCTGTGGGGATCGTCCATGGCAGCGGTTTCGGTCAGCTCAATGATGACCTGTTCCGGATTCAGCTGATTGCGCTTTGTCCGGGTTTCGAACAGCCCCACCAGTTCCGGAGAGCTCAGATCCCGGGCAGAGATATTCACAGAAACGGTCAGAGACGGATCGAGGGCATGGAGTTCCTTCAGATCGTTCAGAGCCTGGTCCACCACCCATCGGGTCAGATGTTTGATCACTCCGGTTTTCTCCGCCATCGGAACAAACTCAATCGGCGGCACCCAGCCCCGGTCCGGGTGATGCCAGCGGATCAGGGCTTCCACACCCACCACTTTACCTGTCGCCAGGCTGATTTTAGGCTGATAGTAGAGCTCGGTCTGATTGTGGTGCAGTGCCTCCCGGAGGTCGGACATCAACGTCAGCCGGCTTTCGTCATAGATGTCATCCTTGCGGGAATACAGGCCGGTTTGATACGGGCCATGAGGCGCCATTTCCATGCCGACATGGGCATTGCGGATCAGCAGAGCGGCTTTCTTGCCATGTTCCGGATAGCAGGCGGCACCAAACCGGGGATTGGGCTCTATGGCAATGTTATCCAGCAACACGGGTTCCGCCAGTTGTTTGAGTGCGTTATCCAGCGACTGGAAGTCGTCTGCCGTTTTACTGACGTTCACCAACAAACCAAAACTGTCGCCAGACAGCTGATATACCCGCTCATCGTTCCCACGCGCATCGACGGTGTGATGAACCATGGGCAGGCCTGAGGCCAAACGGGTCATATGCTCTGCCATGGCCTTGAGCAAACGTTCGCTACGGTCGAGGCCCAGGGTCCGGCTGATTTCCTTGAGCTGCGTTATCCGGGTAACGCCCACCATGAAGCGCCCGTTGGGGTTTTCCCGCAATTGCTCATCCACCATCCATTCGAACCGGTTCCGGTTTGGTAGCCCGGTCACCGGATCGTGGGTCAGTGCTTCATTCAACTGGGTCTGGGCTTCGTTGCGGGCCTTCTGTTGTTTGAGGATATCGGCCTGAGCCTGGATTTTCTGTTCCCGTTCCCGGTACAGGCGGTCGGCGAGGGCAAGCGTGAGAATGAAAGCCTCGAGCCCGGAGCCGATCTGCATGGCGTACTCGGTAAAGAAATTCTCTGGCAACAGGCCCAGGGCCCGCCCCGCCGTTGCCGAGACCCCTATCGTAAGAGGTGTCCAGGCGATCGTGAAGAACACCCCGGCCCTGACACCGGCAGCCCAGGCCACAGGGCCGGCCACCAGGAGCAGCGAGAAGAATGCGAACGCGGAAACGGCCGCCACCCGGATACCGGTGTCGTAATCCAGCAGCGGCGCAGACAGGAAAAACAGCATCTCAAACAAGAGCATCGCCTGCAGGGCCCGGTACAGCCTGGGGCTGTTAGAGCGCACCTGGAGGAACTCCATGCAGAACAGTATCGAGAACATCGCCAGGAATGGCATCGACAGCAGAAGCACATGCGTGTGAAGAAACGGTGCGCCCGGGTAGATGTGCTGAAGTGTATAGCCGCGCACAGCGGCGAAGAACAGGAAGTAGCCGGAAATGGCCAGGGCGTAGAACAGGTACAGCTTTTCTCGCAGGGTCAGGAACACGGCCAGGTTGATCAGGATGATCACTGCCAGACTGCCGTAGTAGAAAAAGTGCAGTTTCTGCTCGTTGGCAGCGGCTTCGTAAAAATCATTCTGCTGCCAGATCTGCAGCGGCACCACCATCGTGCCCTGGGTGGCGACCCGGATATAAAGCGTTTTCGAGGCGTCCGGGGCTACATGGAATCGATATAGCATGTTGGGATGGTCGACATCCCTGGGGTAGAAAGAGCGGGTGTCCCCGGTGGCGAATTCTCGGAGCAGGGTGCCGCCGGAGAGCTCGTGAAACACCACGTCATCAAGCTGGGAATAGCCCAGCTCTGCAATCAGAAGCTGGTCGCGGCCGGTCTGGTTTTGCACCTCAACCCGCAGCCAGTAGGCGGAATCGGTAATCCCGAAGGTGGCCTTACCCGATGGATTGGTCTGCCAGGCGCGATCGGGAAGGGCGCGAACATCGGCCAGTTCCGCTTCGGCGCTGGCGTCTTCCCAGTACTGGAAATGGCTTTCAATCGGTTTTTCTGAGGCAAGTGTGACCGGGGCGCTATTCGCATGCGCAAACTGCGACGTGAAAGTCGCCAGACTCAGTAAAAAGATACGCAGAGCAGTGCTGAGGATCACCAACAGTAGACCCCGTTATATCGCCATCAGGCTTTTTTATTTTCCTGATCATCAGCTTAACAGCCTTTCTTCACCGGAAAAGCCGAGAACCAATATTTAATGTAGCGAAATGTCTCATATCTGCAGATTCTCCGCCTTGCCCACCCGTCCTTTTGTGCTCCCCGTAGCCCTCAAGCACCTGTCTCGATAGCGGCCCATCTGCTACGTTGAAAGGAGACATTCATTCCCAAGGAGGCCTCTATGTTCGTCGCTGAAAAAGCAACCGGGCACCTGATCGAAGTTCTGGATACACAGGCGCTGTTTGATCCCCATAGCCAGCAGGTGCGAGGCAGCCTCCATTACGGAGAGGAGGCGCAGGATCCTGAATTGTTTAAAAAAGCCGAACTCGCATTTCCCTCCGGTGAAGCGCTTCCTGTGTGCTGGACAGACCCGGATTACCGTCGCCATAGCTGATATTTGCTTGCCCTTCCTGCCGTCACAACCGCGCCATATCAGAGTGGCGCGATGCTTCCCTGCTTTCTGATCAGGTTTGAATTCCCCGCCTCGCTTCTGTAAGATTTTTATTAATTGAACGTTCAATTAATAAAAAGCAGGGCTGATTGGTGCTGCTTTTCAACACCGGAAACAAGACGAGTAACCGAAGCCGCCATGCCAAAAGTTGGGGTCAAAGACACACGCAAGCAGCAGCTGATTGAAGCCACCATGCATTCGATTGCCGAGCTGGGCATGCAGAACACCACCATTGTGAGCATCAGCAAACGGGCGGGCATGTCCTCCGGGATTATCAGCCATTATTTCGGCGGCAAGCAGGGTCTGATTGAGGCGGCCCTGCGTTATCTGCTCGATCAACTGGGCAAGGAACTGCGGGAGCGCATGGCCAAGACCGACCGCTCCCCGGAACAGCGGCTCAATTGCATCATCGAGTCGAACTTTTCCGAGTTTCAGCGCTCGGCGCTGGCGGCCAAGACCTGGCTGAGCTTCTGGGCCCGGTCGATGCATGAGCCGGGGCTCAAGCGGCTGCAGCAGATCAACAACGCCCGGCTGTACAGCAACCTGCGATATTCCTTCGCACAGGTGCTTGAACCCGGCGCAGCGACTGAGGCCGCCCGGCAAACCGCGGCAATGATCGATGGGTTCTGGTTGCGCAGTGCCCTGAGCCTGGACCCGGCAGAGAGTTTTGAAGCCGGTGAGCGGCTCTGCAAGAAATTTGTCCACGAGACACTGGCGCAGGCAACCGCCTGAGCCGGGATTGATTCGAACAGCCCACAAGGCCTGAAGACACCGAACTGAGGTTAATTACCGACTATGTCTGCATCTCTTCCTGTTGTTCAGAATTTCGTCCATGGCCGTTTCCTGGCCAACAGCACCGGCGAAACCTTCCCTGTGGTGAACCCGGCCACGGGTCAGGTTATCTACGAAGTGGAAGTGGCGGATGAATCCGTGCAGCAGGCCGCCATTGAAAGTGCCCGCGCCGGTTTTTCCGAGTGGTCTGCCATGACTGCCATCGAGCGCAGCCGGATTCTGCTTCGGGCGGTTGCGCTTCTGAGAGAGCGTAATGACGAATTGGCTGCCGCAGAGGTGCGCGATACTGGCAAGCCCTGGCAGGAAGCAGAAGCCGTGGATGTGGTCACCGGTGCCGATGCGGTTGAGTTCTTTGCCGGCCTGGCACCCTCCATCGAAGGTAACCAACAGGACCTGGGCGGTGATTTTTACTACACCCGCCGGGAGCCCCTGGGCATCTGTGCCGGCATTGGCGCCTGGAACTACCCGATCCAGATCGCCTGCTGGAAATCCGCGCCGGCCCTGGCCTGCGGTAACGCCATGATCTTCAAGCCATCCGAGGAAACCCCCATGGGTGCGGTGAAGCTGGCGGAAATCTTTACCGAAGCGGGCGTGCCGGCGGGCGTGTTCAACGTGGTGCAGGGCGCCGCCGAAGTTGGCCAGTGGCTGACCCACCACCCCGAGATTGCCAAGGTATCTTTCACGGGAGAAGTTGCCACCGGCAAGAAGGTGATGGCAGCGGCATCCTCCACCCTGAAAGACGTCACCATGGAGCTGGGCGGGAAGTCACCGCTGATCATCTTTGACGATGCGGATCTCGAGAACGCCATTTCCGCCGCCATGGTTGGCAATTTCTACACCCAGGGTGAGATCTGCACCAATGGCACCCGGGTGTTTGTTCATGAAGATCTGTACCCGCGCTTTATCGAACGTCTGCTGGAACGCACCCGCAACAATATCAAGCCTGGCGACCCGATGAATCCGGACACCAATTTCGGCGCGCTCATCTCCGCAAAACACCGGGATCTGGTGCTCGATTACATCGCCAAAGGCCTGTCCGAGGGCGCTACTCTCAGCCACGGCGGTCGGGCCTTCGAGCCGGAGGATTCCAAAGGCGGCTATTTTGTGGAACCCACCATCTTCACCGACTGCACCGATGATATGACCATCGTAAAGGAAGAGATTTTCGGGCCGGTGATGTCGGTTCTCACTTTCCGCGATGAGGACGAGGTAATTGCCCGCGCGAATAACACGGATACGGGGCTGGCCGCTGGCGTATTCACCAACGATATCCGTCGGGCGCACCGGGTCATTCACCAGATTCAGGCCGGCATCTGCTGGATCAACAGCTACGGCGCCTCCCCGGCGGAAATGCCGGTGGGTGGTTACAAACTCTCCGGCATCGGCCGGGAAAACGGGCGCGAGACCATTGCGCACTACACCCAGATCAAATCGGTGTATGTGGGCATGGAAGATTTGGACGCACCCTTTTAGTCGCAGGCCACACAGGAGAACGCGTATGACAGAAAATCGATACGACTACATCATTGTGGGTGCGGGTTCCGCCGGTTGTGTACTGGCCAACCGCCTGACCGAGGACGCGCGCCACCGGGTGCTGCTGCTGGAAACCGGCGGCAGCGACAAGAGCATCTTCATCCAGATGCCCACCGCCCTTTCCATTCCCATGAACACCAAGAAATACGCCTGGCAGTTCGAGACCGAGCCGGAGCCGTTCCTGGACAACCGTCGCATGCACTGCCCACGGGGCAAGGTGCTGGGGGGGTCTTCCTCCATCAACGGGATGGTGTATGTCCGTGGCCACGCCCGGGATTTTGACGAATGGGATTCCGAGGGCGCTACTGGCTGGCATTACCGCAACGTCCTGCCCTATTTCAGGAAGGCCGAAACCTGGGCCTTTGGCGGCAACGACTACCGGGGCGATAAGGGCCCGCTCGGTGTCAATAACGGCAATAACATGCAGAATCCGCTCTACAAGGCCTTTATCAGGGCGGGTTCCGATGCCGGTTACTTTGAGACCGATGATAACAACGGTACCCAGCAGGAAGGCTTCGGCGCCATGCACATGACCGTGAAGAACGGTCGTCGCTGGTCCACTGCGAACGCCTATCTGCGTCCGGCCATGGAGCGCGATAACCTGACTGTGGTCACCCATGCCCTGGTGCATAAGGTGTTGCTCGATGGCAAAACCGCCACCGGTGTCCGTTACGAGCAGGGCGGCAAGGTGCACGAGGCGAAAGCCGCCGAGGAAGTCATCCTGTCAGCGGGCTCTATCGGTTCACCCCACCTGCTCCAGCTGTCTGGTATTGGCAAGCGTGAGGTACTGGAAAAGGCTGGTATCGAGGTAAAGCACGAGCTACCGGGCGTTGGTGAGAACCTGCAGGACCACCTGGAGTTTTACTTTCAGTACCGCTGCAAGCAGCCGGTGTCGCTCAACGGCAAGCTGGACTGGTGGAACAAGCTGAAGATCGGTGTTCGCTGGATTCTCCGCAAGGATGGTCTGGGCGCCACCAATCACTTCGAGTCCTGTGGCTTCATCCGGTCCAAGGCCGGCGTCGAGTGGCCCGACCTGCAATATCACTTCTTACCGGCAGCCATGCGCTATGACGGTAAAGAAGCCTTCAACGGAGACGGATTCCAGCTGCACATTGGTCACAACAAGCCGAAAAGTCGGGGCTTTGTGCATGTGCAATCGGCCGACCCGAAACAGGCACCGACCATCCGCTTCAATTATCTGCAGCACGAGGCAGACCGGGAGGGCTTCCGGGACTGTGTGCGCCTGACCCGGGAAATCATCAACCAGCCGGCCATGGACGAGTACCGGGGAGCGGAGATCCAGCCCGGTGCCGAGGTCCAGACCGACGAGGAAATTGATGCGTTTGTCCGCCAGGCGGTGGAGAGCGCCTACCACCCGTCCTGCTCCTGCAAGATGGGCACCGACGAGCTGGCGGTGGTGGACCCGGAGACGCGGGTTCACGGTATCCGGAATCTCAGGGTGGTGGATTCGTCCATCTTCCCGACCATACCCAATGGCAACCTGAATTCGCCCACCATCATGTTGGCCGAGCGGGCAGCCGATCTGATCCGGGGCAGGGAGCCCCTGCAACCTTCTGACGCGCCTGTGGTGATGGACGACCAGTGGCAGACACGTCAGCGACCGGGACAGGCAAAGCGCGCGCTCGCATAGCGCGTCGTCATCCCACCCGGGCGTGCAACGCGCCCGGGGTTTTGCAAGCCCTCAGGATTTCCCTATCAGCGCGACGGTGTTCTGCCGTTTTCGGGCGCCCGATAGGCAAGTCCTGGGTTTGTGTCCGATTCGAACCAAGTAGAGGAGGAACACCCATGCTGTTTATCAAAAAGAAAGAAAGTAACCGGAGGACGTTATGACACTCTGGTTATCCGCAGGTCTGATCTTCACCTTCGCCGCCATTGTGCTGATCCTGTACAAATGGTGGGACATCCAGTGCATCGGCGTAACGCCGGTACGAACCTTCACCTTTATCGCCATTCTGTTCACCTCCGGTCTAGATGTGGGGCTGATCATGTTCCCGCTGACCGAGTTCGGTGGCTATGGCGATCTGTCTGCGAGCCCTGAGTACGGCTTTGCCAACCCCCTGGCTATCGAGTTCGGGTTCTGGGCGTTCCTGATCTGGGGCTTCTATTTCCTGACCTGTTTTTACTTCGCGATCATTGAGCCGCGGGTGCAGTTCTTTGAGATTCCGTTGGTGAAGGTCGTAAACAACGTGGTGATCATCGGCACCTGTGCGTTTACCGCCTATCTGCTGCTGGTGAATCTGCCCTGGTACCTGCCCATGCTCGGTGATGGCGAATCGGTGGTGCCAGCGTTCTACTTCATTGTATTTGCCTCGATTGCGCTGGCGGTCTATTCCAGCTCCAAGATCAAATATGTGCGCATCCTCAGTCTGGGTTCGAGCCTGTTGTTTATTGCCCTGATCGTGGGCATGTGGTTCCGGGCGTTCGTTATGGGTGCGGGCTCACCGGCAGATTTCTTTGGCACCGCCGGATTGATCGGCGAGTACTTCGCCAACATCCACCAGTTCGCCCTGCCGATTAACGACTACCACGAGTTCTACCTGTTCTGGTGGTTTGCCTGGAGCATCATGATTGGCCAGTTTACCGCGCGTTTTGTGAGCGGTATCCGTACCTGGCAGCTGTTGATTGCCATGCTGGTGGTACCGTCCATCGCCATTGGTGTCTGGTTTACCGTGCTTTACCACTACCACGCGGAAGGCCTGCAGATTGCGGCGTTCACCAATCTCGCCATGATTTCGGTGGGTGTGTTGATGGTGGTGAACTCGCTGGATTCATTGATCCGGCTCTATACCGACAACCTCAATCTCACTGCCCAGCGCCTCGGGCGGGTGAACTATGTGGTGTTCAATTTCCTGGCGATGGTTGGTCTGACCATGCTGTTCCAGCTGGATTTCCTGCGGATTCAGTGGGTTGGCGCCCTGGTGATTGCACTGTATTTTGGCTGCTTCGTCTATATCCTGGCGAACAAGCGGGCAGAAGTGGCTGCCATTAAAGCGTCACCGAAAGAAAATATTCTGGACTTTGGAAAGATTGAACTGGCTGGCTAAGACCCCATAAACGGGGTGGCGGAAAAATTCCCTTCAGAAGCCAGGGATAGGTTTTTCCTATCCCTGGCTTGGGAATTATCAATTTTATCCGCACCGCCGATATCCGTACTGTGGGCGCCACAAAGTCATTAACTTATGAATCCATCAACAAGGAGTTCTTTAATGGGCATCATTAACAGCGAGATCAAACCGTTCAACGCTACCGCCTTCAAAAACGGCGAGTTCGTTGAAATCAGCGAAGCAGACGTGAAAGGCAAGTGGGCGGTATTTTTCTTCTACCCGGCCGACTTTACCTTCGTGTGCCCGACCGAGCTGGGCGACGTGGCTGACAAGTATGAAGAGCTGCAAAAACTGGGCGTTGAAGTATTCTCCGTGTCTACCGACACGCACTTCACCCACAAGGCATGGCACAGCAGCTCCGAGACCATCGGTAAGATCAACTACTACATGGTTGGCGACCAGAACGGCACCATCACCAACAACTTTGGTGTGATGCGTGAAGGTCAGGGCCTGGCAGATCGCGCTACCTTCCTGATCGATCCGGACGGCGTTATCCAGGCGATGGAAATCACTGCTGAAGGTATCGGCCGTGACGCTGACGACCTGATGCGCAAAGTGAAAGCCGCTCAGTACGTTCGCAAGAATCCTGGCGAAGTATGCCCGGCCAAGTGGAAGGAAGGCGAAGAAACGCTGACTCCGTCACTGGACCTGGTTGGCAAGATCTAAGCTCTCCGAATGGAAAGCTTGGTTACAAAAAACCCCGGATAATCCGGGGTTTTTTTATGTCTGACGAAAAAGTGAGGTTCAAAGAGCCTCTAGAATGGTTTCGGCGCTGGTCTCGTCCAATCCCTGGGCGTCGATATTCAGCAGCTCAACCTTGCCGTCATTCACGATCATGGCGTAGCGCTGGCTACGAATGCCCATGCCGTTCGCGGTCCGATCCTGGGTCAGATCCAGAGCCTTGGCGAACTCTGCCACGCCATCAGCCAGCATGATGATCTCTTCGGCGTTGTGGGCCTTGCCCCAGGCGTCCATTACAAACGCATCGTTCACTGATGTGCAAACGATGCTGTCGATGCCTTTGGCCCGCAGTTTGTCGGCATTTACCACAAAACCGGGTAAATGGGCGGCTGAACAGGTGGGGGTAAACGCGCCGGGTACGGCAAACAGAACGGCTTTCTTGCCGGCAAAAAGTTCACTGGTACGGACTTTCTCAGGGCCTTTTTCGCCCATTACCTGAAGTTCGATGTCTGGCAGGGTATCACCCGGCTGAATTGGCATTGCTGTGGTCTCCGCTGTTGTCCTTGCTGAAATAGTCGGCACCCCGGGCCTTGAGGCGATAGAACTCTTCAATTACGCCGGCCATCGCCTCGGCACAGTAGGGCCGCAGACCACTTAATACGAGCCGTTTGGTCACTTCGCCCACTGGTGTGTGATCGGCGGTCAGACGGTATTCGAGAAGAACGTTACCCCGTTTACCGGCTGCCTCCAGGGTGGCGTTGTGCAATTCCAGCCCGGGCGAGGGCAGATCCAGATTCTCCAGGGCCAGGCTCATGCTCTCGTACATCACCATGGGGCGATCAGGATTGAACATCACCCCGTTAGACTCCATCAAAGGTTTCAGGGTATGGGGAAAGTTCTTGCCGGAGGCCGCCACATAGGCACGGGTGATGGTCTCGATCAACTCCTCATCCCGGGTTGTCGCGCCACTGCGGGCCACCTCGATATAGACCTTGCCGGCATCGTCACAGACGTCAATGGTGTTTTTGGTTTCAACGAACTTGAGCGGCACATTTTCTCCAAGCAGGCTGCGGAACCGGAAGGTCATATTCTCCGACAGCCCGAACCGAGCAAGCACAATGGCGAAAAGCAGGTCTCCTGGAACGCAGAAACGGCGGGCATCCGGGTCGTGGATGGGATTGAAATCCCCCGCAATTTCCTTGGCGAACTGGCTTGCCTGCAGGGCGGAAATTACGACGTGTCCGTCCTGGACGGAGTGGAAACGGTCTAGAAACATGCTTTGCCTATTCTGGATACCAGAGAATGATGTTGCGACGATATGACAACATCATACTGCGGCAGGCTTTCGGTGGATATGCGCTATTGGTCAAGCCCCGAGCAGCGGTGAATCTTCCGGTATAGCAAAGTCCTATCAAACAGTTTGGGTCAATTAATTTGAGCATTGAGTTGCGGGGCCGTATCTTTGGACCATCTCAACTTAACCACCGTATTTGATTCAAATACTTAGTTTCGGAATGTAAAGGAGAAGTCAGACTATGTTGGATGCCAATATCAAGGAACAGCTCAAGGCCTACATGGACAAGCTGCAGCAGCCGATTGAGCTGGTCGCGGCCTATGACGACAGCAAGAAGTCCCAGGAACTCCGGGAGCTGCTGGAAGAGCTGGAACCGATGTCTTCCAAGATCAGTCTCCGCACTGAAGAATCCAATGACGTGCGTCGTCCGTCCTTCGCCATCAACCGAGTAGGCACCGATATTGGCGTTCGCTTTGCGGGCATCCCCATGGGCCACGAGTTTACTTCCCTGGTCCTGGCCCTGCTGCAGGTGGGTGGCCATCCCTCCAAGGCGTCCCAGGATGTGATCGAGCAGATCCAGTCTCTGGAAGGCCGGTTCGAGTTTGAAACCTACTTCTCGCTGTCCTGCCAGAACTGCCCGGACGTGGTTCAGGCCCTGAACCTGATGAGCGTGTTGAACCCGAACATCACGAACACCTCGATCGATGGGGCCCTGTTCCAGGATGAAGTGGAGCAGCGCGAAGTCATGGCGGTTCCCAGCGTTTACATGAACGGTGAGCCCTGGGGCCAGGGCCGTATGACCCTGGAAGAAATTGTTGCCAAGCTGGACACCAGCTCCAGCGAGAAAGACGCCGAGAAAATCAATCAGAAAGACGCCTTTGAGGTCCTGATCATTGGTGGCGGCCCGGCTGGCGCTTCTGCTGCTATCTACGCTGCGCGGAAGGGCATTTCCACCGGCATCGCGGCCGAGCGTTTCGGTGGCCAGGTGGCTGACACCATGGGCATTGAGAACCTGATTTCCGTACCCTACACCGAGGGTCCGAAACTGGTGGCGGCCATGGAGCAAAACGTCAAGGAATACGACGTGGATATCATGAACATGCAGCGCGCGGAGAAGCTGATCCCGGCGTCACGCCCGGGCATGCTCCACCAGGTAAGGTTGGAAAACGGTGCCACTCTCAAAGCGCGCAGCCTGGTGCTGTCCACCGGTGCCCGCTGGCGCCAGATGGGCGTTCCGGGAGAGGAAGAGTACCGCAACAAGGGTGTGGCCTACTGCCCGCACTGCGACGGCCCCCTGTTCAAGGGCAAGCGCGTGGCGGTAATCGGTGGAGGTAACTCCGGTGTCGAGGCAGCCATCGATCTGGCCGGTATCGTGGGCCATGTAACCCTGATCGAATTCGGTGCCGAGATGCGTGCTGATGAGGTGTTGCAGAAGAAACTGCGGAGTCTGAAGAACGTGGAGATCATCACGTCAGGACAGACCACCGAGATTACCGGGGAGAATGGCAAGGTCAACGGTCTGAATTACACCGACCGCAACTCCGGTGAGCAGCATCACATCTCCCTGGAAGGTGTGTTTGTACAGATCGGCCTGGTGCCCAACACCGAATGGCTGAAGGGTGACATCGAACTCAGCCAGCACGGCGAGATCATCGTTAACGACCGCAACGAAACCTCCATTCCGGGCGTTTTTGCAGCGGGCGACGCGACGACCGTGCCTTACAAGCAGATCGTGATCTCCATGGGCGAAGGTTCCAAAGCCGCCCTCAGCGCCTTTGACTTCCTGATCCGCAATTCTGTGGACGAGAGCGAAGACGAAGCGGCGTAATCGACTCAACGCCGCCTGATGAGAGAGAAAGGCACCGGAGCGATCCGGTGCCTTTTTTTTCAAATCCCCATATTTAACAAGGTTTTTCTGGCGTATAGAATACGACATTGCCATACTGCGGAACCTGTATGAAAAATAGTCATTTATTTGTCGTCATGGACTGATGCGCGAGTCATGAAACGCTACCTCTCTGGATTTCGGGTACTCCTGTTTGCCGCAGTCATACTGAGTACGCCTGCCGTGGCCGATCCGGTGATCCGGATCGCGGTTCCGGATATCACCAGCCTGCTGACCGAAAACCGGGATGGTGTTTACCAGAGAATCCTGCACAGGGCCCTGGAAGGCCTTGATGTGCCTGTGACCGAGCAGTTCTTTCCCTACAAACGGGCCATGATGGTATTCGAGCAGCATGGCGCAGACTGCATCTATTCCTTCACCGAGGTCCTGGAGCGTCGATTGGGCGACGATGCGGTTATTGCCAGTTTTCCACTCGGCAAATTCACCTATTACCTGTTCACCCCGCAGGACGCAGATCCCATCAGTTCCCTGTCGCAACTGGAGGGGAAAACCGTGGGTGCGGTTATTGGTCATGAGACCTATCTGGACGGAGTGCTGGAGGGCCACGACGTTAATGTGATCTGGTCGAAGAGCGATGCCCAGAACCTGGCCATGCTCGAGCACCAGAGATTCGGCGCCATGATTGCTGCGGTTCCGGATGTCCGGCCTTTCATGGACGAGCTCAGCTACGATCCGAAGACGCCCCTTCTTGAAAGTTACGATCGGCTTACCTGCCACAACACCGAAGCCAACCGGCAGTTCCTGACCAGGCTCTCGGCTCGGATGAAGAGCCTCAAAGAAGCCGGGCTCTACGAACAATTGGCCGGCCAGCTCTACGTTGAGTTTGAAGACCCCGCTCCGGCCGCTGAACATTCCCTTCTGAACTGAGACATTGGTTACGGATCTCCGCTTGTGTGTTACACGACAGGTCGGTAGCTTAGGCCCCTTAAAAGCCAACTCTGCCAGATCGTCCAGAGGGTTGTTCATTACATGAAGTCCTTTCCAGCCCGCTTCCTCATTGGTTTCCTGCTCCTGTTTACAGTTCCTTTGGCAGACGCCGGCACCCGGCCAAGCGTTGTTTTTCTTTCCCCGGACGACTCCCGGTTCTGGCAACTGGTGGCCGGTTTCATGGAGGCAGTAGCGGAGGATCTCGAGGTAGACCTGGAGGTTCAGTACGATCGGGAGAGTCATCGATTCAGCTATCTTCGCATGGCGAAGGACGTATTGGCCCGAGAAGAAAAGCCCGACTACCTGCTGTTCATGTGCAAGGAGCATGTTACCGAATCCATGCTCAGGCTCGCGGATGGGGCCGGTGTAAAGACGTTTACCTTCAATACCGATGTGCCTGACGCCGCTCGAGCCAGCATCGGTATGCCCCGAAGTGTCTTGTCGGGCTGGCTCGGCCATCTTTCGCCGGACAATATTGCCGCCGGCCGTTCTCTGGTAACGCTGCTGGGCAAACAGGCCGAACAATTGGGGCTGGCCTCCGGCCCCAGTATTCCCATGGTCGCCCTCTCGGGAACCCTTGATTCGTCTGCCACCAAGGACAGGAATGGAGGGCTGCTGGCGGCTGCGGTCCAGCAGCGCAGCGAGCTTATGCAACTGGTGTACGCCAACTGGAGCGGCACGCTGGCCCGTGAAAAAACGGAGGTCCTGCTGAAGCGCTATCCGAATACTGTCTCAATCTGGAGCGCGAGTGATGGTATGGCAATGGGTGCCATTGAAGCCGCTCGAAATGCCGGCCGGACGCCGGGCAAAGATCTGTTGGTGGGCGGCGTAGACTGGGAACCTGAGGCCCTGGAAAGTATCCGGCAGGGGGAGTTACTGGTCAGCCTCGGCCGACATTTCATGGGCGGTGGACTTGCCTTGCTCCTGCTGCATGATTATCAACATGGCCAGGATTTCGGAGATATGTCACCGGACTATGTTTTCCGCTACAAGCTGGAACCTGCAACCCGTGACAATGTTGAGCGGGTGCAGCGCATTATGGACCCGAAGAATTGGAGCGCCATTGATTTTAGGCGCTTCAGCCGCGTTGGTGAGACTGAGACAGGGAAAACAGTGCCCGATTCTGATGCCGTGCTGGATGCGATCACTGGAGCGCTGGCAGGGCAGAGAGCAGACACCGTAGCGAGGAGAGAATAAGGTCTTCCTGGATTCGAGCAGGCTCTAGGGGCTCGATATATCCTGCACCAGACTGCCTTTCGGAGCTTCAGGCTCCTCTTCTTCGGCAAAGAGATGACTGTAGGCCGCCCGGACACCAGAGACGATGAACTCATGAGGCACGTCGTCGAACAGGCCATGGTCGTTCACATACTCCATGTGCGCGTGGCCATCCTCGGTGTACTCCTGAAACATGGAATCGTGCACCCCGTCGAATTCCAGCGGTTCCACCTTCATCAGTTCGCACAGTTGCCGGTTGAACGCCGGCGTTGCCTTGACCCATTGGCCGTTCAGGAAAAGCTCGATGTAACCGTGCATTCGGAAGATGTCCGACTGCAGCCATTCGATCAGTTTCGGACTTGAGAGATGATTGCGAACATCGGCCAGCCCAAGCCGGCTGGGAATGCCAATCGAGCGAGCAGCCGCGCCCAGAAGAACGGCCTTGGGGATGCAGTAGGTTTCGCCGCTTTCCAGAGCGTAGCTGGCACTGAACGTGTTGGCATCGGTCCGGAATACGTAGGGGTTGTAGCTGATGCTGTCACGAACAGCGAGATAGAGCGCTTTGATCTGTTCCACCGGCTCATCAGGAACACCCTCCAGCTGTGACTCGATCCAGGCCTGCAGCCGGGGATGGTCATAGTCAAAAAAGGCGGTGGGCTGGAGATAGCGTTCCATAGTCATCAGTCCGGTCTCGGGATCAGACTCTGATCGTGCTCAATTGGCAAAGCACAGGCAATGGCGGTTTCCGCCAGAACGATTGGGGAAAGTGCTCAGAGCATGGGGTTTGCAGTCTAAAGGTCCCGCATTAATTCGTAGGTGCACATATTCACCGCTGAGGCCAGGTTCAGGGACTCGATCTGCCCCTGGCCTTGAATGCTGTACGACACCGCCTTCAATTGATTGAGGGCCTCCCGCGGCACGCCCCGGGCCTCGTTGCCGAACAGATAACAGTCGTGTTCCCTGAAGCCCCGGGATGCCATCGAACCGCCATTGAGGTCGAGGCAGGCCAGGCTCTGGTATCGGTCGGGAAGGCTTGTCAGAGCAACGTCGGTTTCAAGAGGGACGTGAAAGAGCGCCCCCATGCTGGCTCGCACTACCTTCGGGTTGAAGGGGTCGACACTGCCCGGGCTCAGCAGACATCGGAAACCGCCGAACCAGGCGAGGGTGCGCAGTATCGTACCGAGGTTGCCGGGGTCCTGAACCTCATGCAGGTAAATCGTTTTTTCGCCGGGCACCGGTTCCGCCGGGCGCTCCGGCATGGGCACCACCGCCAGAATCCCCTGGGGTGTTCGGGTGTCGGCGAGCTGTGCCATCTGGCGATCGCTGATGACATGGGTTCTGAACGGGCTCTGCCAGTGCTCATAGGCTCCGGTGACGTAAAGTTCCGAGGCCGTCAGAGCGGGTTGGCGGTCGGCGGCTTTCTGCAGCTCGAGAACCAGGTGTTCGCCCTCAACCAGATAGTGGCCAAACGACTGCCGGTACTTTTTCTGGTGCAGCTTTTTGATGTCGGCCAGGTTCACGAGCGCGCTCTCCCGTCAGGTGGGCGTGGTGGGTTCTGAAAAATCACAGAATTCAGGCAGGATTGTACGTGTGGCCGTCCCGGTTGTCAGGATTTTGCCGCCGCCCGGCGCGGCACGTACAATTGAAATTTGGCTTTCCCGTTGTGAAGAGACCCCATGGCCCGATCCAAAAGCAGTAACCGCTGGCTTGAAGAGCACGTCAACGACCCTTTCGTGAAACAGGCGCAGGTGGATGGCTACCGCTCGCGGGCCAGTTACAAGCTTCGTGAAATCAACAAGAAGGACCGGCTGATCCACCCCAATATGGTGGTGGTGGATCTGGGCTCTGCACCTGGCGGCTGGTCTCAGGTGGCGGCCAAACTGGTGGGCCATAAGGGCCGTGTCATTGCCTCAGATATCCTCCCCATGGACGCCATTGCCGGCGTCGATTTCATTCAGGGCGATTTCACTGAGAACGACGTGTTCGAGTCGATCATGGCCACCCTGGGTGATGACCCGGTGGACGTGGTGATTTCCGACATGGCTCCGAACATCAGCGGCGTGACCGTGGCCGACCAGGCCTCGTCCATGTATCTCGTCGAACTGGCCCTGGACATGGCAAGCCAGGTGCTCAAGCCCAAGGGCAGCTTCCTGGCCAAGGTGTTCCAGGGCGAAGGGTACGATGAGTACCTGAAATCGGTCCGCGCTGTCTTCGACAAGGTTGTGGTGCGAAAGCCGGATTCCTCCCGCTCCCGCTCCCGGGAAGTCTACATTCTCGGCAAGGGCTTCAAGGGCTGATTCAGCCTGCAGCCCTGTCGAATCCCTGCATGACGTTCACCGCATTCACGCCGATGGCGTCGACGTCGTAACCGCCTTCCATGGTAAATACCGTTGGTAGTCCAAGCCGGGCGAGACGTTGGCCCAGGGTCAGATAATCGCCGGAGGTCAGCTTGAAGAACGAAATCGGGTCCTCTTCGAAGGTATCGACACCCAGGGCAACGACCAGGGCGTCTGGCTGGAATGACTGGATCCGCTCGCAGGCGGTTTCCAGACCCTGACTCCAGACACTGTAGGGCGTGTTTGGCGGGTAAACCATGTTCAGGTTGTAGCCCTCACCGGCGCCCTCGCCAATCTCGTCTTCAAAGCCCAGAAAATGGGGAAACACCAGATCCGGATCGCCATGCAGGCTGATGGTCAGCACGTCGTTGCGATCATAGAAGATTGCCTGGGTGCCGTTGCCGTGGTGGAAGTCCACATCCAGCACCGCGACCTTGCCATAGCCCTGGTCACGAAAGGCCTGAGCCACGATGGCGGCGTTGTTGAAGAAACAGTACCCGCCGAACAGATCGGCATGGGCGTGATGTCCGGGTGGGCGGCACAGGGCAAAGGCAGCGCGCTCGCCTCCGGCCACCAGTTTCTGGGCGGTCAGGGCCACATTGGCGGATGCCCGGGCGGCTTCCCACGTACCATCCGAGATCGACGTCTCCGCCGCGAAGCTGTAATAGCCCAGCCGGCCGTCGATGTCCCTGGGCAGCCGATGGCGCATGCCGCGACCCGCCCAGACCGCCGGGATGGCTTCACCCGGTTTGCCGGCAGCCAACCATTCCTGCCAGCAGGTTTTCAGGAACGCCACGTAATCGGCGGTGTGTACCCGTTTGACGGGCTCCAGGCCATATTCTTCCGGTTCCAGAATCTCTCCCAGCGCCTGTTCTTTCACTCGTGCCAGGATGGTTTCGGCACGGGACGGCTTCTCGTGAGGCTCGATCAGCAGTCCGCCATCCAGTTCGGTTTTGACGTGTCGGCGGCTGTGCAATGGAGAGAATACGGTTTTCATGGTCTTGAGTGGTCCTTGCTGAATGACGTGAGCACTTTGGCACAGGGAGCTTGATGGCTCAAAGGCCCTGATTGTGGCAGGCTGAAACCTTTTGCGGGCAGAGGGGATTACCGATATGGCGACGAGCGACAGGCCGGTAAAGGATGATTGATCTGATCGCGGACATGACCCTCGCCGAGGTTCTGGGCCAGGTGTGCGGTCTTGTAGCCCTGGGTTTCTGCATTGCCGGCTTCGCGAACAAGAATGACGACCGGTTGATGGTGCTGCTGATCTCCGCCAACGTTGCGTTTGCCTTGATGTTCGCGTTCTTCGAGAGCTGGACCGCCTCGGCACTGACCGTTCTGGTGATTGTGCGCATTACTTTGGCGCGCAAGTACCAGGGCAACTGGCCTATTATGCTGGGCATGCTGGCGGTAAACCTGGTCGTTGCCTGGGCGACCTGGAAATCCATCACCGATGTATTCCCCCTCGCCGCCGCCGTTTTCGGCACCGTGGGCATGTTCATGCTCAGGGGTATTCCCCTGCGAATCGTGCTCGGGTTTGCTGCCCTGGCCTGGATGCTCAACAACATCGTTATCGGTTCCGTGGGTGGAACCCTGGCAGAAGGCATGGTGCTGGTCACCAACATCATCACCATCATCCGGCTCTATCGGCTGCAGAAGAAATACCCCGATTTCACCCCGGGTAGTTGACCGGGTTTACCGGACCGATGGACTTTTACCTTGTGATTGACTTAAACCGCTGGAGGCCGGCACCACTTTGGCCAATTTCCGGGCTGTCCTGCCTGAGCTATCTTGATTCCAGGCCATTGATTATAAAAAGCGGACTGGAATCCGAGAGGACAGGCAATGAGTAACCAGCATTTCGATGTACTGATCATCGGTGCCGGCGTTTCCGGCATTGGCATGGCATGCCATCTTAAGCGTGAATGCCCCGGCAAGTCGTTTGCCATCCTCGAACGTCGGCAGTCCCTGGGTGGCACCTGGGATCTGTTCCGTTACCCGGGAATCCGCTCGGATTCGGACATGTTTACCTTCGGCTACAATTTCCGCCCCTGGACAGGCGGCAAGGTGCTGGCCGACGGCGCATCGATCAAGAATTATGTGGCGGAGACCGCCAGGGAGCATGATGTCGAGCGCCACATCCGCTTCGGGCTGGCGGTGAAGACAGCGGACTGGTCAGGTGTCGACAAATGCTGGAAGCTCTCGGCCCTGAACGAAGCCACCGGCGAAACAGAATACTACACCGCCAACTTCATGGTCGGCTGTACCGGCTACTACAATTATGATCAGGGCTACAAGCCGGACTTCCTGGGTGAAAATGATTTCCGCGGCCAGATCGTACACCCGCAGCACTGGCCGGAAGATCTCGACTACGCGGGCAAGAAGGTGGTGGTTATTGGCAGCGGCGCAACTGCCATTACCCTGGTGCCGACGATGGCAGAGCAGGCCGCTCATGTCACCATGCTGCAGCGCTCACCCACCTATCTGATGCCTCTGCCTTCAACCGACAAGGTGTCTCTGGCCCTGCAGAAAATATTGCCCGAGAGAACCGCCTATCGGCTGACCCGGGCCCGGAATATTTCCATTTCCCGTTTTCTTTACTTGCGCTCCAGAAGGAGCCCGAAGTTCATGCGCCGGCTGTTCCTGGGCATTATCAAACGCAAGGTTGGGGACACCGCCGATATGCGGCACTTCACGCCGGATTACAATCCCTGGGACCAGCGCCTGTGTGTGGTAAAAGACGGGGACCTTTTCCAGGCCATGAAAGCGGGCAAGGCGTCCATTGCCACCGATCATATTGACCGCTTCACGGAAACCGGCATCCGCCTGAAATCGGGCGAGGAACTGGCGGCTGACATCATCATCCCGGCCACCGGCCTGGATATCCAGATGCTGGGAGGTATCCGACCGACGGTGGATGGTGAAGAAGTGGTGATGAAAGACAAGATCATCTACAAGAACGTGATGGTGGAGGGCGTGCCCAATGCCGGCATGATCTTCGGGTACACCAACATCTCCTGGACCCTGAAGGTGGATATTGCCGCCGAGTATCTGTGCCGGCTGATGAACCTGATGGACAAGCGTGGCTATCGCACCGTTGTGGCCCGGGACACCGAAAACAGTCGCGGCGACGACACCGTCCTGGGGTCCCTCAATGCCGGCTATATCAATCGTGCGGCTGATCGTCTCCCCCGCCAGGGTACCCATGGGCCCTGGAAGTCGTCCCAGAATTACCTGGAAGATGTGAAAATCCTGCGCTTTGAGCCAATTGAGGATGGCTACCTGGAATTCGACGGCAAGCGGACCCACGCCAGTCAGAAAGAATCCGGTGGTTTCCTGCGGCCTTTGCGCTCGGCCCTGTTTGGGACCTGATCATTCAAAGGCCGAACGTATGACGTCCCGGTAGTTGCGGATGCGCTGCACGTAGTGCACGGGCTCGTAGCCACGGGCGTACCCGTAACGGGTGCTGGGGTAGTATCGCTTGTCAGCCTTGAGGGGTAAAACCTCGGTCATTTCCTGCCAGGAGTCCGGATTCTTGTTCAGGGTCCGGGCCAGCGCACGGGCATCCAGCAGATGGCCCCGGCCGATGTTGTAGCTGGCCAGCGCCAGGAAGGTGCGGTCTGGCTCCGGAATGGTCTCTGGCAGGCGGCGGTGCCGGTCGGCCAGGTAACGTGCTCCGCCATCAATGGCAGCCTCCGGGTCCAGCCGGTTGGTCACACCCAGTGATTCGGCGGTTCGTCGGGTCAGCATCATGATGCCCCGGACGCCGGTGGGAGATTTTGCTGCCGGGTCCCAATGGGACTCCTGGTAAGACAGGGCGGCCAGAAGGTCTGCGGGCATCCCGGTTTTGGCCTCGGCTTCCCGGAATTCATCAATGAACTCGGGTAGCCGATCCTCAATCCGACGGTTCAGTGCCCGCAGATCGACAAAATCGAAATCACCAATGTAGGAATAGTAGCGGTTTTCCATCAGGCCGATGGCTTCATCGCCATCCACGCTGTTCATCCACTCGTGGGCATCCGAGCCAAGATCTTCCGAGCCCATGGGCAGGTACCAGCCCAGATTCCGGCCTTCTGTGAGCGTCATTGCCACTTCCAGATGCGGGAAGTGCCGGCGCATTACCTGAACAATGTTGGAATCGGCCACGGTGCAGCCGACGTCCTGTTCCGCGACATCCGAGAGAATCACTTCTGTGGTGCGGTCTGCATCTTCCCGAAACCCGATGCCCGGGTGTTGCTCATTGAGCTTGTTCAGGGTTTCGGCATAGCTGGAGCCGGCAGTCACGACAATATCGGTGCCCGGGATGTCTTCGGGCTTCCGGGGCATGGGGCGTGCATCGCGATGGCAGACCAGTTGTTCGGTAATCTCGGTGTGGGCCGGGCCCCGGGCGAAACGCTCATCCCGGGAGGCCAGGTGGGTCAGCCCGGCTGCCGCCAGGTGGGTATTGCCGGATTCCAGCGCAGCCAGAACTTCGCTGGTGGATTCCAACATGGTCCATTCCACCTCCCAGCCACGCTGTTCGGCGTAGGCGCTGATCAGCGCATGCTCGGGACCGACAGGATTTTCGTGGCGATCCAGGTAATAGGTGGTGGAGCCATTGCGGGTGGCGACTTTGAGTGTCCCGGTTTCCGACGGTGGTTTGAGCTCTGCTGTCGGCTGTGTTGTCGTCTGTTGGCTGCTATTTTCACTGCAGCCGGCGAATACGAGCGGCAGGATAAGAATGCCGGGGGCGAACTTCCATCGGGACATAGCGAGGAATTTCCTGTCTTTTAGGATGATTTCTACGTATAAACGCGTATCTCCTGTAAACCATACTCCTGAATTCCGGAATTGGATCCCCTTTTGGGCCAACAAGGCCCATGAGGATCTCAAGTATCCCGCCAGCGGAGAATGTGTCAGGCTTACCGACCCCTTCCTTATTACAGATCACAGGCGATCGTTGTATGGCCTCCGGTAGAAAAAGTAGAAAACGCGCTCTCTGGCATCCCGCTTTTTGGGGGGCCTGGGCTCTGGTCTTCCTGCTCTGGCTTTTCTCATTTCTTCCCATGGGACTGAAGCAGCGCTTTGGTCGCTGGCTGGGGAGGCTGCTTTCCAGAAAAATGCGATCCCGGGCCAGGGTTGCGGACGCCAATCTCGCCGCCTGCATGCCGGATCTGGATGAAGCAACCCGTCGCCAACTGGTTGAGGATGCCTTTGTGGCCTCGGCGCGTGGCGTTCTGGAAAGCGTTCATGCCTGGTGGCGGGATATGACTCCCTATTGCGAAAGCGCCTCGGTATATGGCACCGAGCACCTCGAAGAAGCGAAACGACGCGGCAAGGGTGTGTTGCTGATCGGTGGTCACTACAGTATTTTTGATTTTGCACTGCCCTTGATTGCCTGCAAGCTCGAGAAGCCGGGTTACATGTATCGCCCCAACAACAACCCGGTGATCGACCGTATGATCGAACGCGGCCGCCGACGCCATTTTGGTATCCGGCCCTTCACCAAGCGTCAGATCAGACCCATGTTGTCGTTTCTTAAGGAAGGGGGGCAGGTCTGGTTCGCCTGTGATCAGGATTTCGGCAACAAGTCGGAGGTGTTTGTGCCCTTTTTCGGGGTCAGTGCCGGCTGTATTACGTCGCCGAGCTACATTGCCCGGGAATCCGGCGCCGCCGTTATCTGCGTGAGTCACCTGCGAATGCCCGATGGCAGTTACCGGGTGGTGTTCTCTCCGATTCAGGAGTCCTTCGGCGAACATCCGGAACAGGACGCCAAAGTCTGGAACCGTTTCATTGAAGCCACCGTTCGCGAGCAACCCGATCAGTACCTCTGGCTGCACAAGCGCTTCAAGAGCAGGCCAGAGGGTGCGGCAGCGATCTACTGAAGCGTTTTAATGCGTAGGGCCTGCTGCTGTTCTATCCTGAAATCTTCAGCAAAGGCTCAGGAGGATACTATGCGCTGCATTCTCAGACTGGTTCTCGTGGCATCAACCCTGTTGTTCGCCACGTTCACCCATGCCGCAGATGGACTGATCGCGATCAAAAGCAGTCACGATGTAAAAACCACGGCCGACAAACTCGAGTCTGTGCTCAAAGAGAAGGGCATGACGGTCATGGCCCGCGTTAACCATCAGCAGGGCGCCGAAAAAGCCGGTCTGGAATTGCGTCCGACCGAAGTGGTTATTTTTGGCAACCCCAAAGTCGGCACGCCACTGATGCAGTGCGCCCAGAGTGTGGCCATTGACCTGCCCCAGAAAGCCCTGATCTGGGAGGATGCCAACGGTGAGGTATGGCTGGGGTACAACGATCCGCAATACCTGAAGGGCCGCCATGACATCGAAGGATGCGATGAGGTGCTCGATAAAGTGAGTGGCGCATTGGGGAATTTTGCCAAAGCGGCCACTCAATAGAGAAAACTCAGGCCACTATCGGGAAATCGAGCCAGGTTCATTCCTCGGGTGTACGGATCTGTTCCAGGCCTCTTGCCAGTGTTGCCCGTGACAGTTCGCCCATGTGGGAATCGATTAATTGGCCCTGGGTATTGTAGAAAAGCGTGGTTGGTAAGCCATTGCTGCCCACAGCCCGGGCCAGCTGAGCCTGATCGTCCCGGTACAGATTGTTCAGGTTCAGACGGTTTTCCTCAAGAAAGGAACGGATGGTTTCCGGCTGTTCCCTCTGGTTGGCAAACACAAAGGCGACATCCTGGTAGATATGCTGGGCCTCCTCCAGCACCGGCATTTCGCGAATACAGGGCGGGCACCAGGTGGCCCAGAGGTTCACCACCAAGGGTTGGCCTGGCGCTAATTGGTCCATGTGGACTGCTTCGCCATTGAGCGAATGCAGCGCAACGTCCGGCATGCCTCGGGCCTGCTGTTCGATCAGTGTGATGGTTCCTGCGGTGGCAGCCCAGAACAGGGCGCCCGTCAGCGCAGCAGTAGCCAGGGGTTTGCGCTGCGCTTCCCTGCGCCAGAGCAGAAAGCCGGTGAAGATGAGGGCGCCGACGACACCCCAGAGCACATCGAAACCGCCGTCCCGGATATCAATGATGCCCAGAAGATCATTCTGGTAATGCTCGAAGTAACTGATAACGAAACCGACCCGGGCACAGAGCATCGCTACCACGAAGATATCGGCCACCGATCCGGCTACGGGCACCCTATATTTGCGGCCCAGCACCCCTCCAACCAGCAGAGCCAGGCCGAAGGCGATGACCAGGAGCAGGTGGTCGATGGACAGGCTCAATGGGCCGATACTGACGCTCATTCTTTCAACTCCATATTGGCTTCCGGTGATCAAAACACTCTGACTTGAGGATGTCCGCCAGGTTCCTTCGGATGCTTATTATAATCACCTATGGCTAATTGCCCGGGCCTCTGTTAATGTGCCCGCATCCTGCCTCTAGGGATTCCGCAGTTTAAGGCTTTAAGCCCGTGCGACCTTTCCATACGACCTGTCAGAGGACGTCACCCCGATAACGGCGCGTGACCGTAGTCGTCTTTTATTCCATGAATGTTCATGGCATCTGCCCGCATTCACCGAGAACGGTGGTCGTGGAGGCAGAATAATCAAGAGTTGATCCAATATGAGTTTTTCTTCACTCGGTTTGTCCGAGCAGCTGGTCCGTGCCACGTCTGACCAGGGTTATGAAACCCCGTCTCCCATTCAGGCCCAGGCCATTCCCGCCGTGCTTTCTGGCCGGGACGTTATGGCTGCTGCCCAGACCGGTACCGGCAAAACCGCCGGTTTTACCTTGCCCTTGCTGCAGCGTCTGGGTGAAAACCCGCGCACCGGCAAAGGCCCCCGCGCGCTGATCCTGACGCCCACCCGTGAACTGGCGGCACAGGTTCACGACAGCGTGAATCTTTACAGCAAATACGTTCCTACCAAGGCCGCGGTGGTTTTCGGTGGTGTGAAAATCAATCCGCAGATGATGAAGCTGCGCAAAGGCCTGGACGTGCTGGTGGCAACACCGGGCCGCCTGATGGACCTGTATCAGCAGAACGCTGTGCGCTTCAACGAAGTGGAAATCCTGGTGCTGGACGAAGCCGACCGCATGCTGGATATGGGCTTTATTCGCGACATCCGCAAGATTCTTGCGCTGCTGCCAGCCAAGCGCCAGAACCTGTTGTTCTCCGCCACCTTCTCGAACGAGATCCGGACTCTGGCCGAAGGTCTGCTGGATAACCCGGTTCAGGTTGAAGTGGCGGCTCGAAACACCTCTGCCGAAAACATCAAGCAGTCTGTCTACCCGGTGGATCAGAGCCAGAAAACCGCCCTGCTGAGCAAGCTGGTGCGTGACAACAGCTGGGACCAGGTGCTGGTGTTTACCCGCACCAAGCACGGTGCCAACCGCCTGACCCAGAAACTGGAGAAGGACGGTATTACCGCTGCTGCCATTCACGGCAACAAGTCGCAGGGTGCCCGCACCCGCGCGCTGGCGGACTTCAAGGCTGGCGAAGTGCGTGTGCTGGTGGCAACGGATATCGCTGCTCGTGGTCTGGACATCAAGCAGCTGCCCCAGGTGGTGAACTTCGAACTGCCCAACGTGCCGGAAGACTATGTGCATCGTATTGGTCGCACCGGCCGTGCCGGTGAGAGTGGTCATGCGCTGTCACTGGTCAGTGCCGATGAAGGCAAAATGCTGGCGGGCATCGAAAGGCTGATCAAAAAGCAGCTGCCGCGCACGGAAGTGGAAGGCTTTGAGCCGACCAACAACCTGCCGCTGAAGCCGAGAGCCAAGGCCGATCCCAGCCGCGCCCGTACCCGCAGTAGTAACGGTGGTGGTAATGGCCGGCCCGGAGGCAAGCCGAAAAGCTTTGGGGACAAGCCAGGTGGCCGCAGTGGTGGCCGGAGCCAGAATGGCGGTGGTCAGCGAAGCCGCTCAGCCCAGCGCCAGAGTGCCTGAGGCAGGTCAGGACAGTTCAGGAAGGCGGGGCCAGGTGCTCCGCCTTCCTGTTTCTGGCGGACAAAAAAAAGGCGGGGCCGGAGGGCCCCGCACAGGAGAACGCACCTTCCGCCAGCCAACAGACCGTGGCGACTGACGGAGGCACGAGGATCAAAACTTGTAGGACAGGCCTACCATGTAGACCCAGGGGTCGATATCAACGTCAATGGTGCTGGTGTCTGCTTTAGTGTTGCCAGCGTAGGCGTTGATGGTGGCCTCGGTATCGATGTCTGCGTACCAGATAGCGGCGTTTACACCGATGTTGTCTGTGACCATGTAATCCAGGCCAATCTCAGCTGCCAAGCCAAAGCTGTCATCCAGTTCGATGTCGGTGCGGTCCACGCCTGAGGCGAGTGTTGCATAGGTATCGGTCAGAGTCTGGGTGGTTTTCTCTTCAAAGAAGTTGGTGTAGTTCACGCCAACGCCAACATAAGGCTGGAACTTGCTGCCACTTGGCATCGGGAAGTATTGCAGCGTGATGGTTGGCGGCAGTTGCTTGGTTTCGGCCAGTTTGCCGTCGCCACCCAGAATGGATCCATCACCTTCAATGTTGTGCTTGAACGGCGTCGCGCCCAGAACACCCAGAGCAATCTGATCAGTGAACATATAGCTCACGGTCAGGCCCAACTGAGTGTTGGAATCAACGCTAACCTTGGCGCCGTCAAGCTCACCAAGAGCATTGGAGTTCAAATTGCTGCTGGAGGAATCCGGATCAACAGTCACCACGCCAACGCGGCCAATAAAATCACCAGCTTCGTACGCTTGAACAGCCGGCGCCGCAGCCATAACCGCTGCAGCCAGAACACCAAGTTTAAATGTGCGGGACATATCCATCTCCTTAACCTGAATCGTTGATGGCTTCAGATTAGTGGCAGCGGAGAAAGGAAACTTGATTTAGCGCAAGATTGGCCGGGCAGGGGGGCTGGTTTGATCGCAAGATTGACGTAGCTCAAGAAATCGGGCGGTGCCGCGATTACTGCGGAGAGTCAGGCGGAGGTCTTTTGCCTTCGGGCAGACTCTCGTCCGGTACGAACACATCCCGGATGCTCAGGGGGTTGCCATCGGCATTCTGGACTTCCACCGTGTGAATAGGGCGGCCGGTGGCACGGTCGCGCAGGTCCAGGGGTGTCTGGTCCGGGGCGGGATTCCACTTGTCGCCCCACTGGCGCAGGGCAATCACCACCGGGAACAGATCCCGGCCTTTCTCAGTCAAGCGGTATTCAAAGCGGGAGCCGTGTTCGCCCACATCCACCTTGCGCAACACCTCGTTATCCACCAGCCGGGCCAGACGATCGCAGAGGATATTCTTGGCAATGCCCAGTTCCTGCTGGAAGTCCACGAACCGGCGGGTGCCATACATGGCGTGTAGTACGATCAGCAGGGACCACCAGTCACCCACTTCATTGAGGGCACGGGCGACGGAGCAACTGGAGTCATCAAAACGTTTTCTGGCCATGGTGGGAGTGTACTGAATAGGGTTGCATTTTAAAACCAGATTCAATATGGTTGCTTAACGAAACCAAACTAGTAAGGTTGCACATTACCATGAGCATGAATCTTGGCCCGCTTTTCGAACCGTTTGAACTTCACAACCTCAAGCTGCGTAACCGGGTGGCGATGGCACCGATGACCCGCAACTTCTCGCCTGATGGTGTGCCGGGTGAGGATGTTGTGGCCTATTATCAGCGCCGCGCCGAAGCCGGCGTTGGTCTGATCATTACCGAAGGCACTACAGTAAATCACCCCGCCGCCAGTGGTTATCCCAATGTGCCGGCATTTCATGGTTCCGACGCCCTTCAAGGCTGGAAAAACGTTGTTGATGCCGTGCACGAAGCCGGTGGAGCCATTTTCCCGCAACTCTGGCACGTTGGCGCCGTACGCAAGGAAGGCACACCTCCGGATCCTTCGGTGCCCGGTTACAGCCCATCCGGTCTGTTTGGCCCTGGCAAGCCCAACGGCAAAGCCATGACCAAAGAGGATATTGAGGATGTCGTCACCGCCTTTGCCGATGCCGCCCAGGATGCCAAAGCCCTCGGTTTTGATGGTGTCGAGATCCACGGTGCCCATGGCTACCTGCTGGACCAGTTCCTGTGGGAAGGCACCAACCAGCGGGACGATGAATACGGCGGCTCTATGGAAAACCGCCTGCGCTTCGTGGTCGAAATCGTTGAGGCGGTGCGCCATCGCGTCGGGCCTGATTTCCCGATCATGCTGCGGTTCTCCCAGTGGAAGCAGCAGGATTACGAAGCCAAACTGGTGAACAGCCCTGAGGAACTCGAACGGTTCCTGAAGCCACTGGTGGAAGCCGGTGTGGACATTTTCCACGCCTCTACCCGCCGGTTCTGGGAGCCGGAGTTTGAAGGCTCGGATCTGAACCTCGCAGGCTGGACCCAGAAGCTTTCCGGCAAGCCGACCATGTCCGTGGGCAGTGTCGGGCTGACCGAAGATTTCATCAGCGGCACCTTTGCCAGCAAGCAGGAAGCGGTTGAGAAAGCCGGGATCGATGAGCTGGTGGAGCGGATGAATAACCACGAGTTCGAGCTGATTGCCGTTGGTCGGGCACTTCTGCAGGATCCCGAATGGCTGATCAAGGTGAAAGAAGGCCGGTTGAACGAAGTCGAATCCTTCGCCAAGAAGTCCCTCGCCAAACTGTATTGATTATCCCCTTCGATCGGACGATCGACCTGCCGCAGCGCCTCCCGGCCTGCGGCTTTTTTGGTGCGCCCGGCACGGGCGCACTCCTGGAGGTGCAAGTCCTCCCGTGAGCTGGCCACAGCGAACGAAGTGAAGCGCAACTGCGGAAGGGTGACCGACCGTGGGGAGGAAGCGTGGAGCGTAAACCGTGAG
>NZ_JBSXNQ010000034.1:0-46225 GCF_056857715.1 Marinobacter sp. L-13 | reverse complement strand
CCCGGCTTACTGCTTGTTTCGAGGCGCGCATTCTACAGTGAATCGCTTGCCTGTCAACTGCTTTCTGAAGAATTTTGAAACTCATTTTCTTCAGCGCTTTCAAACAGTTATCTTTCGATTCCTCAGCCGCCTCAGCGGTGCCCCCCTCGAAAGAGATGCGCATTCTACAGACCTGCCCGAGGGTGTCAACGGCGATTCTGAAAAAAACTCAAAATCGCCCCAAATCGATCAGACAGTAATCAGAACCCGGGCGATCTTCTTCTTGCCAGCCTGGATTACGCAATCATCGCCTTCCACAAACATCCGATCGCCTTCGAATTTCTGACCATCGACAAATACCGCACCACGCCCCAGGACATCCCGGGCTGCCGCGCCGTTCTTGACCAAACCCGCCAGGCGAAGCACCGCCGCCATCGGAATCTCGGACTGACCCTCTAAAGGCACTTCGACAGTCGGCACATTGTCCGGGATCTCGCCGAGCGCCACTCGGTTACCGGCGGACTTGTGGGCAGTGCGAGCTGCCTCCTCATCGTGGAACCGGGCAATAATCTCTTCCGCCAGCAACTTCTTATAGTCCTGCGGGTTAGCACCATCGGCGACAGCCTTACGGAACTCCTCCACCTCTGCAAGCGGCCGGAAGCTCAACAGCTCGAAGTAACGCCATAGAAGATCATCCGGCATGGAAAGCAACTTGGTGTACATCTCACCTGGCGAGTCATTCACGCCCACATAATTGCCCAGAGACTTGGACATCTTCTGAACACCGTCGAGCCCCTCCAAAATCGGCATGGTAAGGATCACCTGGGGCGATTGACCGTAATGCTTTTGGAGAATTCGCCCCATCAGAAGATTGAACTTCTGGTCGGTCCCGCCCAGCTCAACATCGGCCTCCATGGCGACAGAGTCATACCCCTGAACCAACGGGTAAAGGAACTCGTGAATCGCAATCGCCTGCTCGGCGCGGTAGCGCTTGGTGAAGTCATCCCGCTCCAGCATTCGCGCAACGGTGTATTGCCCGGCAAGCTTGATCATATCGGCGGCGCTCATCTTACCCATCCAGTCGGAATTGAACATGACGCGCGTTTTCGCGGGATCAAGAATCTTGAACACCTGCTCTTTATAGCTGACCGCGTTCTCGGCGACCTGCTGCTCTGTTAGAGGAGGACGCGTGGCGCTTTTCCCGGTGGGGTCACCGATCATTCCGGTGAAATCTCCAATCAGAAACATCACCTCGTGACCAAGATTCTGAAACTGCCGCAGCTTGTTAATAAGAACGGTGTGCCCAAGATGAAGGTCCGGCGCAGTGGGGTCGAAACCCGCCTTAATCCGCAGCGGACGACCTTCCTTCAATTTTTCGATGAGCTCATCTTCCGGAATGAGTTCGTCTACGCCTCGCTTGATTATCGCCAACGCTTCATCAATGGATGCCATGAACAACACGTCCCCGCTTTGATCTTGGAAAGATTCTGTCAGTTACAGAGTTCAACAAAAGAAATCTGTGAGTTACCTGTTCCCCTGCTACTATATGCTGACCAGATTTTGGCCAACACCGACTTTGCAGGGCGGCGTATTATAACAACGCTGTCAAAAGAAATCCGGAGGATGGAGCAGCAACCGTAATGTTCCACGCTGTCCCGCATGCATTTTATACGGTAATCTGTTGGACTATACTTGAACAACAGCTTTAATTAGGTAGTACAAGCTGCCGTAATACCGATTAAAACGGGTGCGATACGTGCTGAAAATGTTTCCTAAAACTCACATTACCATTGCTGCCGCGGCTACCGTTGTTGTTACCGCTGCCATTCTCATGAGCCCCAGCAGCAACGTTGAAGCCAAACGGATGTCCTATGCCCTGGATCTGGAGCAAGGCACCGTTTCCGAAACCGGCGCAGCGCCTGAGCAAGCAATGCCGACAGAGGCTCCCGTTGCGGACACCCAGCCGAAAGCGCCTGAATCCGATGTCCTGACAGAGGCTACGCAGCAGGCAAGCGTTTCCGCTCCCGAGCAACCTGTCGCTCCGAAGTTGCCGGAAATTGAATGGCAAACCTTCGCGATCAAGTCTGGTGACACGCTGTCCTCCCTGTTCAAGAAAGCTGGCTTTAACGACGGCATCATGCTTTCGGTTATTCATGGCGACGGAGAGGCCGAAAAACTCCAGCGCCTGTACGCCGGCGAAACCATTCGTTTTGCGACAACCGAAGACGGTGGGCTTGCTGCCATCGACTTGCAGAGAAACCGCCTGGAAACCCTGAAGATTACCAAAGAAGGCGAAAGCTTTACCGGCGAAACCGAAGTTCGCAAACCGGAAGCGCGGCCAGCCTTTGCATCAGGCACCATTGACGGCTCCCTCTATCTGGCTGCGCGCGAAGCGGGCCTCAACGACAGCCTGACCATGGAGCTGGCAGGCATCTTCGGCTGGGATATCGACTTTGTCTACGACGTCCGGAAGGGCGACCAGTTCGAAGTGGTTTACGAAGAACTCTACCTAGACGGCGAAAAGTTCGACACCGGCCGGATCCTGTCTGCACGATTCGTTAACCGCGGCGAAGAAAACCTCGCACTGCTTTATACCGACAGCAATGGCGACAGCGATTACTACGCTCCCGATGGCAAAAGCATGCGCAAGGCATTCCTGCGAACCCCCATCAATGCCCGGATTTCTTCTCCGTTCAACCTTCAGCGCCGCCATCCCGTTCTGGACGTAGTACGTCCGCATGAAGGCACCGATTACGCAGCGCCTCCCGGAACTCCCATCAAGGCGGCAGGTTCCGGTCGGGTGAAATTCGCAGGCTGGAAAGGTGGTTACGGACGAACTGTCATCCTCCAGCACGGCGACAACATCACCACGCTGTATGCACACATGAGCCGCCTGGGTAAAGGCATCAAGAATGGCACCCGAGTCAAGCAGGGCCAAACCATCGGGCATGTTGGTTCATCGGGCATGGTAACCGGACCTCACCTGCACTATGAGTTCAGGCTGAACGGGTCGCCGCGCAACTCCCGCACGGTCAAGTTGCCGGACGCCAAGCCCATTCCGTCTTCCGAGATGGCCCGATTCAAGCAATTCACCGAACAGCGAATCGCGCAGTTTGACGTGTTCCGCGAGAGCTATCAGCAACTCGCACTGGCTTCAGACGACTGAGAAACAAATGGAAGCCTGGATTGGGTTGATGTCGGGCACCAGCATGGATGGCATTGATGCCGTGCTGGTGTCTTTCCAGAACAACACCGTACATATCCACGCCTCGCACACGACTCCCTACCCCGATCAAATTCGCCACCGGCTGCTGGCCGCCAGCCAGAATCACGCCGCGCCTGACGAAATCGGTGAACTGGATACCCTGGTCGGCACCCTGTTTGCCCAGGCGGCGAACGACGTTATTCAAACGTCCGGCTTTGACCGGGCGACAATTCGCGCCATAGGCAGCCACGGACAAACGCTTCGTCACCAGCCTTCCGGCACAGCACCCTTCTCGATCCAGATTGGCAATCCTTCCGTGGTATCCGAAGTCAACAACATTACGACGGTCGCAGATTTCCGGAGACGGGATATGGCCGCTGGGGGCCAGGGAGCGCCGCTGGTTCCAGCCTTCCACAAGGCATTTTTCAGCTCGGAGACAGAGAACCGCTGTATTCTTAATCTCGGCGGCATTGCCAATATCACCTGGCTCCCGGCCAGCACCACCGCGCCTGCAACCGGTTTCGACACCGGCCCGGCCAATGCACTGATGGATGCCTGGTGCCTGGACCAGACCGGGCTTCCGTTTGACAGCGACGGCCATTGGGCGCGCGAGGGATCGGTTAACGAGGAGCTTCTCGAGGACATGCTTTCCGATGCCTACTTCTCGAAGGCACCCCCGAAAAGCACGGGGAAAGAGCGGTTCAATCTTGACTGGGTCAAAACACTGGTAGGTCGCCACCCTGAGATTCCGACCGAGGACATTCAGAGGACCTTGCTGCAGCTGACCGTCAACAGCGTTGTTAACCAGCTGCCTGAAACCAAGGATGTTCGGATCTACGTATGTGGCGGCGGGGCGCGAAATCCACTCCTGATGGAAGAGCTCGGCAAGGCTCTGCCGGAGGCCAGCCTGTCACTGACCTCGGAACTGGGGGTCGACCCTCAAATGGTGGAGCCTGTGGCGTTTGCCTGGCTGGCAAAACAGGCTTTCGAAGGTAAGCCGGGAAACCTTCCTGACGTAACCGGCGCGGCCGGCCCTCGCATTCTGGGTGCTATCTACCCGGCCTGAAATCTTTTCGGATCAGAGATCAGATAGAGAAGGAACTGCCACACCCGCAGGTGGAACTTGCATTGGGGTTCTGGACCACGAACTGTGAGCCCTGCAGGCCTTCCTGATAATCAATCGTAGCGCCCACCAGATACTGGTAACTCATCGGATCCACCAGAAGAGAAACGCCATCACGCTCGATCACGGTGTCCTCCTCATCCTGGCTTTCATCAAACGAGAAGCCGTACTGAAATCCGGAGCAGCCCCCGCCCGTCACAAAGACGCGGAGTTTGAGTTCGGGATTTTCTTCTTCCTCGATCAACTCACGTACTTTGGCAACGGCACTGTCACTGAAGAACAGCGGTGTAGCTATTTGTTGCTGAACTGCGCTCAAGTTCGCCTCCGGATTATCGTGAACAACTCAGGCGATTATGGTATTCCTGACTAAAACAATCAACTATTCGGACTTTCCACCATCGTCCGCACCGCTGGGCTCCCCTGCCGAATCGCCAGCGGAAGCCTGCTTTTCACCGGACACGGCGGCTTTGGAATCCTGGGATAGCAACCCTACCGGCTCCCGCTGATGCACCAGATTTCCGTTTACAGACGCCCCCATCGCCATTTCAATGAGGTTGTAGTAAACGCTTCCATTGATAGAGGCTTTTTCCGCCAGTTCAAGATGTGCCGAGGCGTAGACATCACCATTCACGGTTCCGTTGATAATGACGTGCGGCGCATTGATATCACCCGTCACTTCGCCAACTTCTGAAATCCTCAGTACCGCGTCGGTGCCCTCATCGGCAACGACCTTGCCACGAATCCGGCCATCCACGTGAAGCCCACCGCTGAAATGCACATCGCCTTCAACCGTCGTACGGGAAGAGATCAGGGTGTCAAAATGGCCCGTGGGCCGGCGCGGCTTCTGCTTTTTCTTGCCAAGCATGTCAGTTCTCCGTTAAATCGTCCCAGTTAAAGGTGCGCTCGGCTTGCGAGGATTTTTTTCCCTCTGCCTGGGCAACCACCTGGATCTCAAGCGGTTCAAATTGTTCCGGCAGTTTCAGGGAGCCTTCGACATCCTGAAAGTACCGGAAACGGAATTTCACACCGAGATCGGCTATGTCCTCCGAGAGATCACGCAAGGCGATGACCTCTTTTTCCTCATCCCGCAAACCAATGACATTGACTGCCACCACACCGGAAATGTAGCTCTTGTTGTTGCCGACCTGGGTCAGCACCAACTTGAAGTCATAACTGTCCTGATTGCGAGCCCGAACCAGTGAAAAGCTGTCTACCTGAAGCCCCTTGCTGGTTTCCGACGGAGCCATGATGTTTTTATAGAAAGTCAGGTCCGATTGCAGTGACACAATGCGGGTTTCCAGATCCACAATGGTTTTTCGCGCCTGGTTCAGGGCCTGCTCGTCAATCGCCTGACCACGCTCAAGGTTGATCAGCTGCTGCCGGGCCTTGCGATAATCATCCCGGAGCTTCTCGACCTCGTTTTCCAGCACCTGGTTCGACTCCTCGGCACTGGAAAAACGGAACCCGCCCTGGGCGAGCCCGGCGGCATACCCCACGACCGCAGCTACCACGGTAAAAACCAGAAGGATGGCGGTTCTGCGCAGGCGATAACCCGGTCGATGCCGGATGACCACATACTCTTCAGCCGGCTTTCGCTGTTCGCTCACAATCTTCCCTTGGGTATCAAGGCAAAAGCGCCGGGGCCTCAAGCCCCATGGTTTCTTTCAGGCCAAACATAATGTTCATATTCTGGACCGCCTGCCCGGCCGCACCTTTCACCAGGTTATCAATGACGGAAGAAACAATAACAATGTTGCTCTGTTCCTGCCTGTGCAGTGCCATGCGACACTGGTTCGCCCCACGCACGCTCCGGGTTTCCGGATGGCTGCCGAAAGGCATCACATCGACAAAAGGCTCGTCATCAAAACGCTGCTCGAACAGGGCCTGGAGCCGATCAAAGTCCGCCGGATTTTTCAGCTCGGCGTAGAGCGTCGCCTCGATGCCGCGGATCATCGGAATCAGGTGGGGCACGAACGTCACACCCACATCCCCGCCAGCAGCACCGCACAAACCCTGGCGGATTTCCGGCAGATGACGATGCCCCGAGGCGCCGTAGGCTTTGAAGCTTTCACCGATCTCCCCGTGGAGCATGCCGATCTTGCTCTGCCTGCCCGCGCCGCTGGCGCCGGACTTGGCATCGGCGATCAGGCGCTTTGGATCCACCAGTCCCTGCTCCAGCAACGGGAGGAATCCCAGCTGAACTGCAGTCGGATAGCAACCCGGATTGGCCACCAGTTGAGCAGTGCGGATTTCATCACGCACCACTTCCGGCAAACCGTAAACCGCCTTCTCCGCCCACTCCGGGCTCTCATGGGCCATGCCATACCAATTGGCCCAGACATCCAGATCTTTAAGACGGAAATCGGCGGACAGATCCACTACACGCACGCCCGCGGACATAAGTTCCGGCACCATCCTCATGGCCACGCCATGGGGCGTGGCGAAGAACACCAGATCGCAGGCCCCAAGCACATTGACGTCCGGCTCTGAAAACGCGAGGTCGTAATGGCCTCGCAAATTGGGGTACATCTCCGCAACCGGCATGCCCGCTTCGGAACGGGAGGTAATGCAACTGACCGAAACTTCAGGGTGAACCGCGAGGATTCTCAGCAGTTCCACACCGGTGTAGCCGGTGCCTCCAACGATGCCTACTCTAATCACCATTTTCTCCAGCGACGTCGTATCAGAATTAAGAGCTTTGACGCCGTAGTCTACCATGATAAACCAATGACTTATTGCAGCCCTCAGGGCGACCGTTACAATGTTGTCAGAATCTTTCTGACAGTCCACCCAAATCCACCGGAACGCTGGCCTCATGCAGAAAATCTGGCACCAGATTACCGAGCATCTGATTCCTGTTTTCCGGCGCCGACTGTCCGGTGTTGATGCATTGCCACAACTGGCCGTACTCGGCCTGTTATCCGGGTTGATTACCGGCGGCGTGATCCTGGTTTTTCGGCTGGCTATCGAATGGCCGCTTGAGCATTTCCTGCCCGGGAATGGCTCCGAATCCTTCGAACAACTGGACCTGATTACCCGCGGGCTCCTGCCTCTGGCTGGCGCCCTCGGTCTGGGGCTGCTGATGCATCGTCTGGCCACCCATGACCGCAAGGTCGGGATTGTGCATGTGATGGAACGCCTGAACTACCACCAGGGCTACATTTCCATGCGCAGCGCGATCGTGCAGTTCATCTCGGGCGTTGCGACCGTGGTCAGTGGGCAGTCGGCCGGTCGTGAGGGGCCTGCCGTGCACCTGGGAGCGGCTTTTTCAAGCCTGATGGGCCAGTGGATGCGGCTTCCGAACAACAGCATCCGGACACTGGTGGCCTGCGGTTGTGCGGCCGCCATTTCAGCCTCTTTCAACACGCCGATCTCCGGCGTCATCTTCGCCATGGAAGTGGTGATGATGGAATACACCATTGCGGGTTTTACACCGATTATCCTGGCCTCTGTCAGCGCTGCCATCGTTACTCAGGCGGTCTATGGCACAGAGCCGGCCTTTAACGTGCCGGCGCTGACCATGAACTCGCTAACGGAAATCCCCTGGATACTCGCCATAGCGGTGATTATCGGCATTTCGGCCGCGCTGTTTATCCAGCTGGTTGACACTATGGGCAAGCATCACCACCGCCCAGTGCTGTTGCGCATCACGTTTGCGGGTCTTCTGATGGTGCCATTTGCCATTTTTATTCCGGAAACCATGGGTATCGGTTACGACACCGTCAACGAAACCATTAACGGCGAACTCGGGTTCTGGCTCCTGCTCGGAGCCGGGGCCGCCAAACTGGTGATTACATCGCTCTCCATCGGGCTGGGCATGCCAAGTGGCGTGATCGGCCCCACCCTGTTTATGGGGGCAACCCTGGGCGGCGCCATGGGGCTGATTGGCGCCCAGATCATGCCGGAGCAGGCTTCCTCTGTTGGCTTCTACGCCATGCTCGGCATGGGAGCCATGATGGGCGCCGTACTGCAGGCGCCACTCGCCGCCCTGATGGCATTGATGGAGCTCACGCGTAACCCCAACATCATCCTCCCGGGCATGCTGATCATCACCACCTCGAGCCTGGTGACCAGCGAGGCGTTCGGAAAGAGGTCACTGTTCCTGACCATTCTCAAGAACCAGGGGCTGAGCTATCAGAATTCCCCGGTTATACAGGCCCTGCGACGAGTGTCGGTTGGTGCCATCATGGACCGCAGCATACTGCGAACTGAACGCCACCTGACGGTGGAAGAGGCCCGCAAGGTTCTGAAATCCGAGCCAAAGTGGCTGGTGGTTGAAGGCAGTAGCGGCCCCACTGCATTGTTGCCGGCCGTGGATCTCGCCAGATATCTGGAGGACACCGAAAAGCTGGTGGCCGAAGAGGAAATCGAACCGCCGGAGTCCATTGATCTGATGGACATCCCCGCGAACCGTCGAGACGTTGCCCCCGTGCAGTACCAGGCCACTCTGGAGGAAGCGTTAAACCAGTTCGATGCAACCAATGCCGAGGCCCTGTACGTACAACGTCACGTGGCGCCCATGATCCAGCGGGTTTATGGCGTGGTACTGAAAGCCGATATCGAGAGTTACTACCAATACCGACGGAGCTGACGAATGCTGTGGGTGAAAGCCTTCCATATTATTTCACTAGTGTGCTGGTTCGCCGGCATTTTCTATCTGCCCAGACTGTTCGTCTACCATGCCGCCTGCGAGGATGAGCCTGGTCGTGAGCGTTTCAAGATCATGGAGCGCAAGCTGTACCGCGGCATTACCACGCCGTCGATGATCGCCACCGTTGTCTTCGGTGTCTGGCTGATCAGTTACAATGCCTCCGGCTATTTCAGCCAGGGCTGGATGCATGCCAAGCTGTTTCTGGTTGCCATTCTGATCGTTTACCATTTCTATTGCGGGCACCTTGTAAAGGTCTTCCGGGACGACCGGAACACCAGAAGCCACGTGTTCTACCGGTGGTTCAACGAACTGCCGGTGCTGATTCTTCTGGCCGTTGTTATCCTGGCTGTTGTCAAACCGTTTTGAGGAGCTGAGTCATCAAACGCTACACCCGACCACAGGTTCTGATTCTTTCCGGCCTTGATCCGTCCGGCGGCGCGGGCATTCAGGCCGACATCCAGGCCGTCACCTCCCTTGGCTGCCATCCCTTGCCGGTTCTTACCTGCCTCACCGTGCAGGACACCCGTAACGTGTATGGCGCCGAGCCCGTATCGGCAGACCTGATCCGAAAACAACTCCAGTGTCTCGCCGATGATTCCCCGATTCATGCCATCAAAACCGGTGCCCTGGGCAATGCTGCGTTGGTGGATGTGCTCGTGGATTTCATCCGTGAACATCCGGGCATTCCCGTGATTACCGACCCGGTGATCAAAGCCGCAGGGGGCGGTGATCTAGCCGACGACGAACTGGTCAGCGCGATGAAGGAGAAGCTCTTTCCCGTGGCCGAAATGATCACGCCCAATGGCGTCGAACTGGCCATGCTCGGCAACAGTGAAGACGCCGATCAGGCCGCCGACAATCTGCTGAAGGGCGGCTGCGAATCCGTGCTGGCCACTGGTGGACACGGCACCGGCATTCACATTATCAACACGCTCTATAACCACGCCCCGGAGCCCATGCGCTGGGAAATTGAACGAATCGGTGGTGAGTACCATGGCACCGGCTGCACCCTGGCAGCGGCCATTTCTGCCGGCAGAGCCTCCGGGCTGTCGCCCCGAGCCGCCATTTCCCAGGCCCAGAACTACGTTCATCGCGCCATACTCCACGCTCTGGAAGTCGGTAAAGGCCAGCCGGTGCCGGATCGAGGTATTCTGTGGGAGCGATGAGTAAAGGGCTGCGCCCGGGGCTCTACGCCATTACCGACAGCGTACTGACACCACCCGAAACACTGATCGAATCGGTTGAGGCTGCGCTTCGGGGCGGCGCGGTCATGGTACAATATCGCGAAAAGAGCGCGCCGATGGCTGAACGGATTTCCCAGGCGGTCAGTTTGCAGGCTGTATGCCGAAATGCGGGCGTTCCGTTGCTGATCAACGACGATCCTGATCTCGCGAAACGGGTCGGGGCTGCCGGGGTACACATGGGTCAGACGGACGGCTCAGTGGCAGCGGCCCGCCGCCTTCTCGGTGATGAGGCCATAATCGGCATAACCTGTCACGCCGATCTCGCACTTGCACAGGCTGCTCTGGGGGCGGGCGCGGACTATCTGGCGTTCGGGCGATTTTATACGTCGTCGACCAAACCCGGCGCCCCGGCAGCGCCTCCCGGTGTGCTGACCGACGCGAAGCGTTTCGGCCTCCCGATCACCGCCATCGGCGGGGTAACCACAGACAACGGCGAACCTCTTATCCGTGCCGGGGCCGACATGCTCGCCGTGGTAGGCGGCCTTTTTGGCGGCGACACACATGACATTGAGATGCGAGCCAAAGCGTTCGAGCGCCTGTTCGCAAGCCATCATCCACTTTTTTCACTTCCGGAATAACAGGAGCCCAGATCCATGACGCACTCCGAAACCCTGTTCGAGCAGGCCCAGAAATACATCCCCGGTGGCGTGAATTCTCCGGTCCGGGCCTTTCGAGGCGTTGGCGGCACGCCGATTTTCTTCAAGCACGCCCAGGGCGCCTATCTTTACGACGAAGACGATCAGCGCTACATCGATTACATCGGCTCCTGGGGCCCCATGATTCTTGGCCACGGTGACCAACGCATCAAAGACGCCCTGCATGCGCAGGTTGATCTGGGCGTTGGCTATGGTGCGCCGACCGCCCTCGAAACCGAGATGGCCAAGAAAGTGTGCGAACTGGTGCCATCCATCGAACTGGTCCGCATGGTGAATTCGGGTACCGAGGCCACCATGAGCACTGTCCGCCTGGCGAGGGGCTACACCGGTCGCGACAAGATCGTGAAGTTCGAGGGCTGCTACCACGGCCACGTGGATTCACTGCTGGTCAAAGCAGGCTCCGGCGCCCTCACCCTGGGCGTGCCGAATTCCCCGGGCATCCCCGCCAGCCTGGCTGAGCACACCATCACGCTGACCTACAACGACATGGACAGCGTTCGCGAATGCTTCCGGGAGATGGGCGACCAGATCGCCGCGATTATCGTAGAGCCGGTCGCTGGCAATATGAACTGCATTCCACCGGTCCCAGGCTTCCTGGAGGGGTTGCGGGAAGTGTGCGACGAGCACGGCACCGTGCTGATCTTCGACGAAGTAATGACCGGGTTCCGGGTTTCCCTTGGCGGCGCGCAGGGGCTGTATGGCGTAACCCCGGACCTCACCGCACTGGGCAAGGTGATTGGTGGCGGACTTCCGGTCGGCGCCTTTGGCGGCAAACGGGAAATCATGGAACACATCTCACCATTGGGACCGGTTTACCAGGCAGGCACCCTGAGCGGTAACCCCCTGGCCATGTGCGCCGGCCTGACGACACTGAACGCAATCTCCGAGCCCGGTTTCCACAACCGGCTGACCGAGAAAACCAATGCCGTTCGCGACGGCCTGAAAGAAGCCGCTGACGCCACTGGCATCCCTTTGACGGTCCAGAGTGCCGGGGCCATGTTCGGATTCTTCTTTACCGAGGAAAGCTCTGTTACCCGCTTTGACCAGGTGATGGGCTGTGATGTCGAACGGTTCAAGAAGTTCTTCCAGGGCATGCTTAAAGAAGGCGTATACCTGGCACCATCCGCCTTTGAGGCTGGCTTTACGACAGCGGCACTGTCCGAACAGGACATCGCCGATACGGTAGCGGCGGCCAAAAAGGTCATGGCCACGCTCTGATACTTCCGCTGTCCCCATCGCTGCCCCGCAGAACATGTCCTGCGGGGCCACCGATGTGATGGGCATCACAGTTCCACGGCGAATACCCCTGCCTGGCCTCTTGTGCCGTTGACTTACCATCCAGCCTGATCAAATGTTGATCTAATCTCTACCGAGATGCTCTGACGGCACCAATCTAACAAACACAAAAATCAAGTCAGCGCACGGAAGCACTCGGTCTGCCTACAGGCAGATGCAGTACGAGCAGGAAGTCTCTGGAGCAACCCGTTAGGTTGAGCCGCAGTTTGAATAACAAACACAACATCAAACTGTAGGAACGACAATGAAACTCTGGATCCAAGCACTGGCCCTGGCCCTCACTGTGGCCTGGTCCGCCCCCTCTGCCGCCTGGTGGTGGGACTCTACCCCTTCAAACTACACCGATACCCGTTACCCGGTTGTGCTGGTGCACGGCATGTTCGGCTTTGACTCCATTGCCGGCGTGGATTACTGGTACGCGGTCGCGGAGGATCTCCGCAAATACGGCGCTGATGTCTACACCACCCAGGTTCCGGCCCTGGACAGCACCATCGCTCGCGGTGAAGCCCTGCTGCCGCAGGTACAGGCCATCGCCGCGGTGCATGGCAAGGTCAATCTGATTGGCCACAGCCATGGTGGCCCCACGGCCCGTTACATTGCCAGGGTACGGCCGGATCTGGTCGCCTCGGTAACGTCTGTTGGCTCGCCCCATAAAGGCTCGCCGGTCGCCGACCTTATCTATGGTTCCCCTGCCGAAAGCCTGGCAGCCAGTCTGGGTAATGCACTGGGCGGGCTGATCGACCTGCTGTCCGGTGGCGGTTACAACCAGGACCTGCGGTCCAGCCTGCAGTCCCTTACCACCCAGGGCAGCGCCGAGTTCAACAATTTTGCCCCTGCCGGCATTCCAACCACCGCCTGCGGTGAAGGTGCCTACTCGGCAAACGGCGTCCGCTTCTACTCCTGGGGTGGCACCGGGGTTCTGACCAACGTACTGGATCCGTCCGACGCGCTTCTCGGCACCACCAGCCTCGCCTTCGACTTCAGCCAGAACGACGGCCTGGTTGGCCGCTGCAGCAGCCGGTTTGGCAAAGTGATCCGGGATAATTACTTCATGAACCATCTGGACGAAGTGAATCAGGCCCTGGGTCTGCACAGCCTGTTCGAGACAGACCCGAAAGCGGTTTTCAAGCAACACGCCAACCGCCTGAGGAACGCCGGACTGTAATGGGTAGCCCGCCTTCTGGCTTTGCGTTGCAGAGCTAGAAGGCCCCTTCCAGGGTCAACATCAGCGTCTGGCGCTGATACTCATACTGCGACAGACTGCTTCTGTTGTCCCGAACCAGCCACTCCCCCCGGACCAGCCAAAGGCTGTCCAGAGACTTTTCCGCCAGCAATCCGATCTCCAGACGGTTATCTGTTCTGCGACCGCTCTCGCCTTCCCCGGACACCACTTGATGGGCGTCCCGGTATCGACTGTGGCGAACAGAGCCCATCGTTCCGAATACGATATCTGGCCGCCAGCGGTAGCGACCGGCAAACTCCAGTGTGTGGTGGGTAGGTGAGACACTGATAAACTCACTGGTTGTTTGCAGATCCCGCCGGTCATTGATTTCCAGTGAGTAGTCGCCGTCCAATCGCCAGGGTCCCAGGTACTTCCGCGCATGAACGCGTGCCCGATACCACTGTCCGTCATAGGCCTCGAAGCCTGAACCACCATTCACGGTAGCCGCCGCCAGGGCAACTCCACACTGATCCGGGGCTACGGGTAGCGAACACTCACGCCAACGATAAAACCCCTCGATGCCGTATCGGGTCTCAAGGGATTCGCTGCCAAACCAGGACTTCACCAACGACACCAGAGCGCCGCGCTCAACTGCAGCGAGGGTCTCAGACCAGGCCAGTCGTCCCTGCAACACCTGAGTGTCGTATTCTTCATCGGACGTATGTTCCCGGGAGTAGGCGGCAGCATCGAGGGCAAGCCGTGAGCGGGTGCCGACTGGCCGCTCGTAGGTTCCGGCAGCCAGCGCCTCGAGGAACACCCCACCTTCACTCGACGCCGTATCCTCGGGCAGGCCGGCAATATTGGAATCGTAACCGCCCGAGATACCCAGATAGCCGCGAATGGAGGGCTGACCGGCCGACGACGGAACTCCGCCGGCCAGTCTATTCAGTTGCGCCCGAGCCAGTGTCCGAATCTTATCCGGAGCGCTCTCGGCCGAGGCCTGCTCGAACCAGCGACGGGCTTCGGCAGACTCCTCCGTGGCAAGCGCGACCAGACCGAGGTTATAACGCGCGAGGGCGCCATTGGAGCCGTCGAGCAAGGAACGGAAGGCAGATTCAGCGGCGCCATAATCGCCCAGCTGGTAGCAGACAACACCGAGGTTATAGAAAAGCGAGGGAGATCTCAGGCCAGCATCAACGGCCCTCTGGAAGCGCTGTTTCGCGGCGTTCAGGTCTCCTGCTTCAAAGGCTTCAACGCCGGCACGGAAATCCTCCATGCCGGCTTCCGTTTCAGCCGCCTGAAGAATCATCGTGGGCATTAACAACAGGATCAGGGACAGGGCGCGCCAAAATACCAGCAAACAGGTTTCTCCGGATTAATCCACGCGGGGCAGGTCCGGTTATGTATCCGGTTTCAGCGATCCAGCCCTGGTGCATCCGGCAGCTCTGGGCGTTCCGGCCGCTCCGGTAACTCAGGCTTACCCTTGATCAGCTCCCGGGATTGCCTGGCTTTTTCGGACATGGACTCACCAAACTCGCGCCCCCTTTCTCGGGCTTCACTCGCCGTATCCAGCCCTCGAGAGCCAGACTCACCCGGATTCTCGGGTTTTTCGATAGCGCGGGGCAACTCGATTTCCCGCACGACCGAATCGGTGAGTTCTGCGTCGTCAGTCACCATTCGCATGGTAACATCCAGATCATCATTAGCCAGTGTTGTTGCAGGGACCCAAAACCCCAACATCAGCAATCCGACCAGCCTGGCACTCAATAAGAACCTGCAACCTGTCATGATTCGGGATCCTCGACCGGGCGTTGTGGATATTCGGGAATCGGGGCCCGAAAGGTTTTCTGGCGATCTCCGGTGTCCAGTCGGGCCACCAACTCACCGGCACCGGGAAAGAGGAGCTTCAGGGGCAGCGACAAAACGTTCTCCCCGGCATTCAGGCTCACCTGCCAGCTAAGCTCTCGCTGACCCGGCCAGGAGGCCACCTCCACATTGGGCGGCAGCTCCAGAGTCAGCGTGACATCTTCCAGGGCTTCACCGGAGTGGAAGGCAAGACGCACGAGTTTTTCAACCGGTTCGGCAATTCCGATTGCCGGTTCTTCAGCGGCACTGTCCGAGGACGCCGAGGACGCGACAACAGGCTGGGCGCTGTCAGTCACATCATCGGGCTGGAACAGAAAGCCCAGGCCGATACCCAGGGCAAGAGCCGCCGCAATGGCGCCACCCAGTGCCCCGTGACTCCATCCGGACTCCGGTTTCGCTTCGCCTCGGACAGAGGACAAAACACGGCTGTGAAAATCAGGAGAAGGCCCAGGGACTCTGAATTGCTCCTGCAACGCCCGGTTCAGAGACCGCTCCGAGGCAAGCCACCCTCTGCACGACGTGCAGGCAGCAACGTGCTCCTGCACCCGGTCACGGGCGGGGGCGGAAAGCTCATTGTTGATGTAGTCGGGTAGATCCACCCGGATTTCATTGCAGGACATTGTCTTCACCTCACTCCCCCACACGTCCGGCCGGCTCGGTTGGTTCCAGCTCCCGCTGCAATTTCTTTCGCAGGGCGGCCCGACACCTGTGCAATCGCGATTTCACGGTTCCCAACGGGATGTCCAGCACCTCCGCGATGTCTTCCTGGCGCCAGCCGTCCACATCATGAAGCAACAAAAGAGTTCGCTGATCGGGCGTCAGAGTCATCATGACCCGATCCAACGCCGGTCCAAGGCGCGACTGCTCCAGTTGCAGATCCGGGCCAACACTGTCGGATTCAAGGCTGTCCAGCCAATCGGCCTGGCTTTCACTGCCTACCAGCTCCGTCAACGGGCGGTCACTCTGTCGGTTCTTACGCCGCACCTGATCAATAAACTGCCTGTAGAGCACCCGATTCAGCCAGGGCCTTAGCTGGTCAACGCTTTCCAGCTCATCAAGCTTTGGGAATAGCTTGACCACCACATCCTGAACCAGATCCTCAGCATCCTGTTGCTGACCCGCCAGACGGTAAGCAAACCGGTACATCGCATCCAGATGGGGCCGCACCAGGGCGTCAAAACGCCGGGACTTCGAGGGCTTGAAAGGAAAAATTGCCAAAGCCGTTGTTTACCTGCGTGGGTTCATGCCAGCGGCGCAGTCTATCTCAAGTCGCCGGGCCGATGCATTGGCCGCGTTCCCGATCTGACGATTCAACGGTTGCCCGGACATTAGGGAACGTTAACAAAATTTCCGGAACTCTGCCCTCTACCGCAGCGTGAGGGTGGAGTCAGGTAGCGATGTTGCTTCGCTATGAGTCCAGCAAATAAACCTTGGAGGTTTATATGAAACGTTCGATCCGCATTTTCACCATTTCGGCCCTGGCTGCAGGTATTGCCGCCTGTGGCGGCAGCGGTGACGGAAGCAGCACTGCTTCTACCGGCACGGTTAACGTAGGATTAACCGACGCGCCTGTAGATAACGCCCAAGAAGTCAACATAGAAGTCGAGGCATTGGTACTGCAACACACCAATGGTGACCGGAAACGTTTTGATTTCGACATGGCGGAACCAGTAAACCTACTTACATTGACCGGCGGAACCGTGATGTCCCTCTTGGCAGATGAAGAGGTTACTGCCGGCGATTATTCCTGGATGCGCTTGGAACTAGGCGATGGCAACACGATTGTTATCGATGGTGGCGTATTCGATCTGACAACTCCTTCAGCCCGAGGCGTTCAAACCAGCGGATTCATTGTGCCTGCAGGCGGCGAAATTAATCTGACCATCGACTTTGATGTGAGAAAATCGATCGTAAATCCTCAGAACGATCCTGACGTTTACCGATTAAAACCGGTTATTCGGCTGGTCGACAATTCGGAGGTAGGTACCATTGCGGGAACAGTTGCTACAGAAGTCATCAGCAATCTTTGCAGTGATGCGAGCGTCAGCTCACCGGAAACGTATAACGGCAGCGTGTATATTCATGAAGGCTTCGATGTTGAACCAGATGATATCGGTAGTGATCAAGAGCCTCTTGTTGCCGTTCCGGTAAATTACGATGGCGATCAGTTCGCTTTCACTGCAGCATTTATACCCGAGGGCAATTACACGGTCTCATACACCTGCGATAATGATGAGATCGAAACTGCAGAAGGTGAACCCTCCGATGATGAACTCAGCTTCATCACCGGCGACAGCCAGGTTGAGGTAGTTAGCGGCGAGACCTCCACAGTCGATTTCGAAGCCTCAGCTCCGGAATGACCACAAAAAAGAGGGGCATAAGCCCCTCTTTTTTGTTTACAACATATTTATAGCGCTGCGGCCCTTTCCTCCGCCTGATCCGCACCCGCCACATTACCTCGAGCCCGGCGAATATCCGCCAGCAACAGCCAGCCGGCTCTCTGCAGCCGAATATCACTTCCCGCCAGGGACAACCCCTTCAGGGTGAACTGCTCCGCTGAGCCCAACTGATTACCCGCCACATAGGCCTCGGACAATTTGAAATACACCTCCGCAGATCGGGGGGCGATCCGCTGTGCCCGTTCGAGGCGTGCGATAGCGCCAGAGATCTTACCTTGGGCCAACAGCTGATCGGCCTCACGTACCAGGCTGAGCGCCGCCGGTGAGAGCCCATCCCCGGTTTCCCGATAGCTAGGGGAGCTGGACCGGGCCGGTTCCCGGGTTTCCGGAGCCACCTCTGGCTGTTCGCTCTTGCGCCACACGGGGGCTTCGCTTTCTTCGCTATCAGTACTGGTTCTGGGTGGTTCCGGCGCCTTGGCCGGCTCACTGCCGATCGGCACGTAGATTCCGCCTCCTGGCCCGGAAGCACAACCGGCCACGGACAGCAGCGTGGCGATCAGGGCAGTCCTTAACGAAAGTCGGTCAATCATTGAAACAGTCCTTCAAACCAACCCCGGATTCGACGTTCCAGAGTTCCGGAGCATGAAATTGTCTGCGTGGGTTCACTACCAGCAATGTAGGGCAGCAGACGGGCATTGTCGCAGTATTCGTCTGTGAGTGCCTGCTGCTCCGAATTCACCCAGTGATAACTGACCCCGTCGGGTACCACCGGCGAGAAGCCGTGCTGGGGAACCTGCGCCATAAACCTCGACCACACTGGCAGAGCGCCACTGGCCCCGGTCAGTGAAGTTGGCCCGTTATCATCCCGCCCAACCCAGGCCACCGCAAGCAGGTCGCCACTGAACCCGGCAAACCAGGAGTCCCGACCATCATCGGTGGTGCCGGTCTTGCCGGCAAGACTGAGCTCTTCAGGCACCGTGTAATAGGCAGAGCGTCCTGTCCCCTCCTGCATGGTTTCCTGCATGGCGTATTGCACCAGGTGCACGGCGGCGGGATCGGCCACTTGCTCAACTTCAAGACTGTAACGGGATAGCGCCTCACCGCCGGCGTCCGTGACTTCACGGATCGTGCGCAGCGGCGTATTGAAGCCGGATGTCGCCAGCCCCTGGTAGATCTGCGCCACGGTCACCGGGCTCATGGAAACCGAGCCCAGAAGCATCGACGGGTAACGGGAAATCGGGGTATCGACTCCGAACGCTGTCAGCGTCTCCTGCACCCGATCCACTCCGATATCCAGCCCGACACGCACGGCAGGCAGGTTGTAAGAGCGGGACAGGGCCTTGTGCAGGGGTACTTCGCCCCGCTCCTCGCCATCGTAGTTCTTGGGCTGCCAGCGTTTGCCATCGTCGAATTCCAGGGTAAAGCTCTTATCCAGCACCGGTGTGGTCAGGGTATACCTCTCCGGCTCCTGCAACGCCGACAGATAGATAAACGGCTTGATCAACGACCCGATGGGACGGTTGGCATCCAGTGCCCGGTTGAACCCGGCAAATTGCGGATCGCGGCCACCCACAAGTGCCAGCACTTCCCCGGAATCCTTCGCCGTTACCACCAGAGTCGCTTCCAGCGCCTCGGCATTCTGCCCGCCGCCCAGCCTCGGGAGGGTATAGGTTACCGCATACTCTGCCGCGTACTGGATCGCCGGGTTCAGGGTCGTGAAAATCCGCAAACCTTCACTGCGCAGATCCTCTTCCTTGTAATCGCGGGCAAGGTGTCGCCGGACCAGATCGATATAGGCCGGGTACCGATTTTCCGAATACGACGGGCGCTCACTGACGCCCAGCGGCAATCCACGAGCCCTGGACGCGCGCCCCGGCTCAATGAGGCCGGCCTGTTCCATTTCAGAAATCACCAGATTCCGCCGCTCGGTTGCGCGCTCCGGGTGGCGGCGCGGATTGTAGTAACTGGGGCCTTTGACCATGCCCACCAGCAACGCAATCTGATGCACATCCAGATCCTTGAGGGATTCGCCAAAATAGAACTGGCTGGCAAGACCGAAACCATGAATGCTGCGCGTACCGGCTTGTCCGAGGTAGACCTCGTTCAGATAGGTTTCGAGGATATCGTCTTTCTCATAGTGCAACTCCAGGAGCACCGACATCAGGGCTTCGTTGGCCTTTCTCACCAGCGTCTGCTCCCGAGTCAGGAAGAAGTTTTTCACCAATTGCTGGGTCAGCGTGCTGCCACCCTGAACGATGCGCCCGGCCTGGATGTTGGCAAGCATGGCCCGGCCAATAGAAAGTGGCGCGATGCCGAAATGGTCGTAGAAATTACGATCCTCCACCGCCATCAGAGTGGTGGGCAACAGGGCCGGCACTTCATCCAGCTGAACCAGCACCCGGTCCTCCTTGTGCGCCGGGTAGATGCCGCCAATCTGCGCCGGCTCAAGCCGCACAATCGGGGCATTATCGCCTTCAATCACCGAAAAGCCCTGAACCCGATCGCCAGATATCATCAGTGAGATCCTGCGCCTGGGTTCATCGCCGTCCGGGAAGGAAAAGCCCCGGGTACTGATCACAAAGCGATTGCCCGTGCGCTGGTAACTGCCGGATTTCCTGCCGTCACCCTTACGGAAACCGGAGAGGCTCAGTTCCCTCTCCAGGGCACCGGCACTGACGCTGGCGCCATCGAAAAGCTCCAGAGGGCGCGCGTAAACCCGGGACGGAACCTCGAAACGCCGGCCCTCGAAACGGGAGGTCACCACGGCATCGAGGTAAACCATCCAGCCAGCCAGCAAAACGAGACCGATGGCACATAACCGGAACATAAAACGCCAGAACCACGGCCGGCGACCGTTGTTGGAGGAACGTCTGGAGGGCTTTCGCCTGGGGCTGGAAGATGCTTTGGATTTTTTCATGCCGCGATTATAACGAAGGGAGCGGTGAGGAAGGCAGGCCATCCGTGTGTTATTTCTGTAATCTGCCCGTTATGATAGAGCAAGAAAAATCAATGGGTTCAGGGAACGCGAGGAGAGCACGGTGAGTGAGACATCCCCAGGCAATCTGATTCTGGCCATGCAGAATCCAGACCTGTACGACCATCCTGTCGATGGTTTCAAGGTTATCGAAACTCACATCTCACAGGTGATCCTGACCGGTGACTACGCCTACAAGATCAAGAAGCCCATGGATTTCGGCTTCCTGAACTTCTCCACCCTCGATCGCCGAAAGCATTTCTGCGAGGAGGAGCTCAGGCTCAATCGGCGACTGGCCGACAAACTGTATCTGGAGGTGGTACCCATCACCGGCACGCCCGACAACCCCATCCTCGGTGGGGAGGGAGAAGCCTTCGAATACGCCATCAAGATGCGTCAGTTCGGCCAGGAGCATCTCTTCGATCGCCTGCAGGAACAGGGAAAGCTGACGCCCGAACCACTCACGGACCTGGCCGGTCAGGTCGCGGCCTTCCATGAGCAGCTACCGCCTGTGCCGGACGACAAGCCGCTTGGCACTCCGGAAGCCGTATTCGCCGCCATGCAGGAAAATTTCGACCAGATCCGGCCGATGATTGACGATTCGGATCTGCTCATGCAGCTGGACAACCTCCAGGCCTGGACCGAATCCACCTTCGAGCGCCACCGGGAGCTGATTGCCCGTCGTCGCGACAGCGGCATGGTGCGGGAATGCCATGGCGACCTCCATCTCGCCAATATCACCCGCTTCGAGGACGCGGTAACGGTTTTCGACTGCATTGAGTTCAACGAACCGTTCCGATGGATCGACGTGATCAACGATCTCGCGTTCCTGCTGATGGATCTGGAGTCCCGTGGGGAAAGCGCCCTTGCCAACCAGGTGCTCAATACGTACCTGGAATACCGCGACGACTTCGAAGCCCTGCCCTTGTTGCCGCTGTATAAGGCATACCGGGCTATGGTGCGCGCCAAGATCGCCCTGTTTACCATGGGGAACCCGGGGCTCACCGATGCTGAAAAAGCCGACCTGATGCAGCGCTATCGAGCCTACGCCCAGCTGGCCGAGGATTACGGCACTATTCCGAATCACTATCTGCTGGCAACCACCGGGCTGTCCGCCAGCGGCAAGACCTGCGTCAGCGCCGCCATGGCCAATGAACTGGGGCTGATACGCCTGCGCTCCGATGTCGAGCGCAAGCGCCTGCACGGACTGGCCCCTCTCGACAGCTCCCGCTCACCGACCGGTGGCAATCTGTATACCGAGGAAGCGACAGAGAAAACCTATCAGCGGCTGGCGGAGCTTGCCAGTCACGTTCTGGCAGCCGGTTTCCCGGTGATTGTGGACGCCGCCAGCCTGAAACAGAAAGAGCGGGCCCTGCTGGCATCGATAGCCGAAGATCAGGGTGTGCCCTTTGCCCTGATCCATTGCGAGGCGCCGGAAGATCTGCGCCGGGAGTGGATCCGCAATCGCAAGGGCGATGCCTCCGAGGCAACCGAGGAATTGCTGGACGCCCAGCAAACCTGGTTTGAACCGTTAACCGCGGAGGAGAAGAGCCACACCATCCACCTGCACACTGACCAGGAGCATGTGGCAGAGGCGGTGGCCGACCGGATCCGCCAACATCTGGGTATCCCCGGCGGCAAGGCCGACTAAGAACAACAACTGGCTCCCACTGGCGAGCGCGAGGTTCGAGATGGACGATAAAAGCGAACACGAAGTACATCAGATCAGCCACCCGCTCTACGATATTCTTCGTAGCGAGGACATGCAGGCGTTCAATGCTGAAAAGGCAAAGCTTGCAGAGTTACCCAGTTTCGCCCATGGCGATTTCCGGGGTTTGGATCTCAGGGGAATGGATGCCAAGGGGCTGGATTTCCGCCACGCCTACTTCCGGGGCGCCGACCTGCGAGGTGTCGACTTCTCGAAATCCCGAATGGAAGGCTCCAGTATTGCCAGCGCCAAGATTTCCGGCTGCTATTTTCCGCATCGTCTGGACGCCGATGAGATCGTCATGTCCCTGAATCACGGGACCCGCATGCGATACACGATCTTGCCGAAATGAGCAGCGTCCCGCATACCTGGCAGCCCGTCTGTCCGACCTCCGAGCTGACACCGGGCCAATTCGTGGAATTCCGGCTCCGTGAGAAGGCCCGGGAGCCGGCCGGCATGCCGCTGACCGGGTTCGTGTTTCTGGACGGTGGCACGCCCCGCGCCTACCTGAACATCTGCCCGCATCTGGGCGTTGAACTGAACTGGATGCCCGGCCGGTTCATGGATTCCGACAACCTGTTTATCCAGTGTTCCACCCACGGCGCCCTGTTCAAGCCCTCAGACGGCGAATGCATTGCCGGGCCCTGCCAGGGCGATGCGCTCACCCAGCTGGACCTGCGGGAGCGGGACGGCCAGATTGAGGTCAGACTTCCAGAATAACGGGCACCGATTCGGTCAGGGTCAACACACCTGTTGGCGTGCCGTCGCTCTCGCTCAGATCGGCACGATAGGCGATCACTTCCACGCCAGAATCGCAGGCCTCCCGCAGTAACTCACCGTATTTGCGATCAATGTGGTCGGCCGGGCGGACGGTTTGAATGCCGGTGTGATTGACCACGAATAACAGCACCGCGCGATCACCCTGCCGGACCTGGGCCATCAGTTCCCGGAGGTGTTTCTGGCCGCGCTCGGTCACCGCATCGGGGAAAAAACCCTGAGCATCTTCCGCCAGCGTGACATTCTTGACCTCCACCCAGGCATCGGCCGCGGTGTCATGGCCGGAAAGCAGCAGGTCGATCCGGCTCTTCTCCGAACCGTACTTAACCTCGGCGCGGCACTCGGAATAGCCGGCCAGCTCCACCACGGTGCCGGCCTGCACGGCCGCCCGGGCCTGGCTGTTCGGCCGGGCGGTGTTCACGCAGGCCAGTTGCCCGGGCGAGGTTTCCACCAACTCCCAGGTGTACTGGAGTTTGCGCTTGGGGTTATCGCTATGGCTAAGCCAGACTCGCGCGTCCTCCGGCTGACAGCCCAGCATGGAGCCGGTGTTCGGACAATGGGCCGTAATTTCTGAACCATCCGGCAGACGCACGTCTGCCAGAAAGCGTCTGTAGCGGCGGATAAGCCGGCCTTCAACCAGCGGTTCTGGAAACTTCATGTGATCTCCGTACAAAAGTCGATGTCACAAGGCTGGCACCCCCGTGACTAATCTGCTATTTTCCGCAAATTCCCGTTTCAGGACGAATGCTTCATCCAGGGTACAACCGCGCAGCCACGGGGGCTCACGCGGAGGGAAGCAAACCGTTCTTGTGAAGTACAAACAAGAGGCCGGGTTCAATGGCAACTACTGCAGAACAACCACGCGAACGTTTTACCAACTTCACCCCCTATGAAATGAAGAAGGGTGAAGAGTACATGAGTGCGGAAATGCTCCAGCACTTCAAAGATCTGCTGCTGCAATGGAAGCAGGAGCTGATGGAAGAAGTCGACCGCACCATGCACCACATGCAGGAAGACGCCGCAAATTACGCGGATCCCAGCGATCGCGCAACCCAGGAGGAAGAATTCAGCCTGGAGCTGCGTACCCGCGACCGCGAGCGGAAGCTGATCAAGAAGATTGACCAGACCATCGACCGCATCGACAAAGACGACTATGGCTTCTGCGATCAGTGTGGCGTGGAAATCGGTATCCGCCGTCTGGAAGCTCGACCAACAGCCACCCTGTGCATCGACTGCAAGACACTGGCCGAGATTCGCGAACGCCAGACCGGCATCTGAGCCTACTACGCAACAGCTGCCGGTTGGGGCTCTTCCCAGCCCCGCCGGCTGACTGACCGCCATGAACAACCCTCACTACCGGGGCCGGTTTGCGCCCTCTCCGACAGGCCCGCTGCACTTTGGCTCCCTCGTTACCGCACTTGCCAGCTTTCTGGAAGCCCGCAGCCAGGGCGGCCAGTGGTTTATCCGCATTGAAGACCTGGATCCTCTGAGAGAGCCGCCGGAGGCGACCGGCCAGATCATTGCCAGCCTTGACGCCCACGGGCTGTTTCCCGACGAGCCGGTACGCTTTCAATCCAGACGTCACGACGCCTATCAGCACGCCGTTAACCGGCTGCTTGAAAGCGGCTACGCGTATCGTTGCCAGTGCTCGCGCAAGGAATTGCAGGCCAATGAGGGGCGCCACCCGAACCAGTGCCGCACTCGCACAGAAATCGACGGTGACCGGCCATTCGCAATCCGCTTTGCCCTCGAAGACGAAGACTGCCACTGGCAGGACCAGCTGCTGGGACCCCAGCACCAGACGGTGCAAGCAGAGCTTGACGATCCGGTCATCCTCCGCAAGGAGGGGTTCTACGCCTATCAAATGGCGGTGGTGGTCGATGACATTGATCAGGGCATCACGGACGTGGTGCGTGGTTCGGATCTGCTGGACATGACGGCGCAGCAGCAACAGATTTATCGTGCCCTGGGTGCTCTTCCTCCACGCTGGCTTCACATCCCGGTCATACTCAACGCGCAGGGTCAGAAGCTGAGCAAGCAGACCCATGCGCCAGCTCTTGATGATGACAAGCCTGTCGACAACCTGTTCATGGCGCTCGTTGCTCTTGGTCAGAACCCGCCTGCCAACCTTGCCAGCGGTTCGCTGGATTCGCTGCTGGAGTGGGGCCGGAGTAACTGGCGACGGGGCGCCATCCACCTGACATCCCGGTGAGGGACATGGTATAAAGCCCTTCTCACACCTCAGCGCGGATAGCATGCCTGATGTATATCTACCGTCTGGTCTTCCTGTTGGTACTGGCCATCTATATCTTTTCTCCCAACATCCTTGACTGGTGGACTTCGCCGGGAAACGTCTGGTATAGCCCCTACCTTATCTGGGCCGGGCTGATCGCCATCGGTTTCTGGCTTGAATGGCGGCGGGACCCCAATGAGTTTTAGTCCCTCCGGCCTGCTGCTCGCCAGCCTCCTGTATCTGATTCTGCTGTTCGGCATCGCCTGGTTTACCGAAAAAGGCATGGTCCCCCGGCGCTGGGTTCGCCACCCCCTGGTTTATGTGCTCAGTCTGGGTGTCTATGCCGGCATATGGGCGGTCTACGGCGCGGTTGGTATGGCCGCCGAATCCGGCTACGGCTTTCTGGCTTACTATCTCGGCATCAGCGGCGCTTTCCTGCTGGCGCCTGTGCTTCTGAACCCGGTCATGAGGATCGGACGCGCCTATCAGCTCACGTCCCTCGCCGATCTGTTTGCCTACCGCTACCGAAGCCAGTGGGCTGGCACCCTGGTCACCCTCTGCTCCGGCGGGGCCATTCTGGCCTTGCTGAGCATGCAGATACAGGCCGTCGCCACCTCTGCCAGCATTCTTGCGCCGGACACATCGCCTGCGGTAATCAGCGTGATGTTCAGCTTGATCGTGGTGCTTTTCGCCATGCTATTCGGGGCAAGGCGCGACCAGAACTCGGAAAACCATCAGGGGCTGGTGCTGGCCATTGCTTTTGATTCGCTGGTGAAACTTGTGGCATTGCTGGTGCTCGGGGGCGTCATTCTCTTCGGGGTCTTTGACGGCATGAGCGGACTGGAAAGCTGGCTGGACAACCGGACGTCGCCAGCCACAACCATGACCCTGAGCATTGACGACGGCAGTTGGCGGGCACTGATGCTGATGTCCTTTGCTGCTGCTCTGGTACTGCCACACATGTACCACATGACCTTCAGCGAAAACCCCTCGCCCAAGGCCCTGGCAAAAGCCAGCTGGGGCCTGCCACTCTATCTGTTGCTGCTCGGCCTGCCGGTGCCCCTGATTCTCTGGGGAGGCCAGGAGCTGGCGGTGACCACAGGGCCCGGATTCTTTGCCATCGGGGCAGCCCAGGCCATGGAAAGCCCGGCACTGACACTGCTGATGTACATTGCCGGCCTGTCAGCGGCCAGCGGCCTGATGATCGTCAGCACCCTGGCACTGGCGGGCATGGCGTTGAACCACGTGGTGTTGCCCCTGAAAACCCCGAAAGACCAGGGCGATATCTACCGGTGGCTGCAGTGGATCAAGCGCCTGCTCATCGCCGTGATCATTTTCCTGGCGCTGCTGTTTCATGAAGTTGTCGGCAAAAACCTCGACCTGTCCATTCTCGGCGCCATTTCCCTCTCCGGCACTTTGCAACTGCTGCCCGGCGCCCTGGGCGTGATTTACTGGCCCGAGGGCAATCGCCGCGGCCTGATCGCCGGCCTTGTTGTCGGGCTGGCCATCTGGGTGGTGACGCTCGTGCTGCCATTCTCGCACACGGCCAATCTGCTGGCCTGGCTGGATGCGCCACTGATACCGGACTACAGCAACTGGCATATCTTCACGTTCGTAAGCCTGACTGCCAACATTACCGTGTTTGCGCTGATTTCCATCCTCAGCACCAGCACCAGTGAGGAGAACAGCGCAGCCCAAGCCTGCTCACTGGGCGCACTGTCCCGTCCGCAACGCCGTGAATTGCTGGCCACGTCCTCCAGTGACTTTGTGAGACAGTTAGCGGAGCCGCTGGGCTACGGTGTGGCGCGGCGAGAAGTGGAGCGGGCACTGGGCCAGTTGAAACTGCCCAATGTGGAGTATCGGCCGTACCAGCTCAGGCGACTGCGCGACCAGGTGGAAATAAACCTGTCTGGCCTGCTCGGCCCCTCCGTGGCCCGGGACATGGTCAAGCGCCATCTCGGCTTCAAGCCCATGGCCCAGGGCGGCACTGCCCAGGACATCCGCTATGTAGAACGCGCCCTCGGCGACTACCAGAACCGATTGACCGGCCTGGCCGGCGAGCTGGACAACCTGCGCCGGCATTACCGCCAGACCCTTCAGAACCTGCCGATTCCTGCCTGCTCCGTGGGCGAGGACGGTGAAATCCTGATGTGGAACCACGCCATGGAGGCGCTCACCGGCATCACCGCCGATGACGTGGTCGGTGCCAGGCTGATGGCACTGCCCGAGCACTGGCACCTGCTGCTTGATGACTTCAACCGTGGCCCGGACCTGCATCGCTACAAGCATCGCCTGGACCTGCGTGGCAAACCCCACTGGCTGAACCTCCACAAAGCGGCCCTGAGCGGACCGGACCACACCGAAGGTGGCAGCATTATCCTGGTCGAGGACCAGACCGAAACGCGGCTGCTTGAGGACGAACTGATGCACAGCGAACGGCTGGCATCGGTGGGAAGACTCGCCGCCGGTGTCGCCCACGAGATCGGGAACCCGGTCACCGGTATCTCATCCCTGGCCCAGAACCTGAAACTGGAAACCGACAACCCGGACATCCTGGACACCGCTGACCAGATCCAGCAGCAGACCCGGCGCATCTCTACCATTTTGCAGTCGCTGATGAACTTTGCCCGCACCGGCAATCATGCCCAGGCCAACCGGTACGAGCCGGTAGCGATTCATCGCTGTGTGGAAGAATCAATCAACCTGCTGTCGCTCAGCGACAAGGGCCTGGGCATTCACTATGTCAACGACTGCCCGCCCTCTTTGCAGGTGCTGGGAGATGAGCAGCGTCTGGTCCAGGTATTCGTCAACCTGCTGGCGAACGCCCGCGATGCCTCACCGGAAGGCGGTACCATCCGGGTCAGTGGAAAGGGCGATGGCTACTCCGCTATCATCGAGGTGGTTGATGAGGGCTCCGGTATTCCCGGGGATCAACTCGATCATATCTTCGAGCCGTTTTACACCACCAAGGCCCCCAACAAGGGAACCGGTCTTGGCCTGTCGCTGGTGTACAGCATTATTGAAGAGCACTATGGCAACGTTCAGGTGGAAAGCCCGGCTAATGCCGACACCGGCCGCGGAACCTGCGTGAGGCTGAGATTGCCAGCCTACGAACCGGAAACCGGCACTATTGCCATCAGCCAGAACCAAAGGTCTTGAGACTGTTATGCCTCGCATTCTGATCGTGGAAGACGAAGACATTATTCGCTCGGCAGTGCGCAAACTGTTGTTGCATGCCGGCTATGAGGTCGCCGATGCGGCCTCCGTTGAGGAAGCCGAACAGAACCACGAACCCGATCAGTTCGATCTGATCATTTCCGACCTGCGTCTGCCAGGCGCTGCGGGCACCGAACTGATCAATCGCGCACCCAACACGCCGGTGCTGATCATGACCAGCTATGCCAGCCTGAGATCAGCGGTGGACTCCATGAAAATGGGCGCCGTTGAGTACATCGCCAAACCGTTTGATCACGATGAAATGCTGGCCGCGGTCGAAAACATTCTGGCCCGGAAACCCGCCGGCCGGAACTCGGGTGACGACTCGGCACCAGCCCTGGAAACGCCGGAAAGCAGCGATCCTGCCAACATTATGTTCGGCCAGTGTGAGCCAATGCAGCGGGTGTTCACGCTGATCCGTAAAGTCGCACCGACAGAAACCACTGTTCTGATCCAGGGCGAATCAGGAACCGGCAAGGAGTTGGCGGCCCGCGCCCTGCACCTGCTCAGCCCCCGCGCTGCCAAGCCGCTGATTTCGGTCAACTGCGCGGCTATCCCCGAAAGCCTGATTGAATCGGAACTGTTCGGCCATGAAAAGGGCGCTTTCACCGGCGCGGTATCGGCCAGGACCGGCCTGATCGAGGCCGCCGATGGCGGCAGCCTGTTTCTGGACGAAATCGGAGAACTGCCGGCCGAAGCCCAGGCACGCCTGCTACGGGTTCTGCAAGAGAGCGAGATCCGGAAAGTCGGCTCCACCCAGAGCCGTACCGTCAACGTGCGGATGATTGCCGCCACCCACCGAAACCTCAAGGCCATGACTCGTACCGGAGAGTTCCGGGAAGACCTCTACTACCGGTTGAACGTCATGCAGATCCGTATCCCGCCGCTGCGTGAGCGCCAGAGCGATATTCTGGGACTGGCCCGCCGCTTCCTGAAACGCCAGGGCGAGAGAATGGGCAAGCCCGATCTCAATCTAAGCCCCGAGGCGATGCGCGCCCTCGAACGCCATCGCTGGCCGGGAAACGTACGGGAACTGGAGAACGCCATTGAGCGCGCAACCATCCTGTGTGACGGCGACGTGATCACGCCCTCATTGCTGGACCTGGACAGCGAAGGCAGCGACGAATACATCCCCGAGACTCTCGTGGACGGCAACAACGAGCAGACACATACCCGGGAGGTGGACGCGTCCAACGATCTCTCCCTCGAAGATTACTTCCAGCATTTTGTTCTCGAGAACCAGGACCGCATGAGCGAGACAGAATTGGCCCAGAAACTGGGCATCAGCCGAAAATCGCTCTGGGAACGTCGCCAGCGTCTCGGCATACCCCGGAAAAAATCCTCTGGCAACTGAGTCCGGGATAGTATGAACCCGGGCTCAGTTGTTACCCCATGTTCCTGTCGGTAACACTCCTCACGAAAGTAACGTGACCTCAGTAACACTTAGGTTGAATACGGGGTAACACTTATGGCCTACAAATTCGTAAGACTCTGTTAATAAACGAAATTCAAAAATTGGCACATGGACTGCAACCTATTTGGCGCACAACAACAAAAACAAGAGTGACAAAGCAGCGCCAACAACAAGAACAAAAAGCTGCAGGATGCGTTCGGTAACAAAAACAACAACAGAACGTAAGCGAACTGAGTGTTTTGGGTATTTTGCTTTTTAGTGGTCCCACGGCACGTGCGAGTTGTAGATGTAGAGAAGAATCACCTTCCAGGTGACGCTGCAGCTACCCAAGGCCCGCTCGATGTCTCTGACCGCTCTGTGTATTCAAAGCTTTCCGTTTGCACTGCTGAGATGCCCCTGAAGTGGGGATATGCAGTGGGGTACAAAAACCAAGAAAAATCCCGGCAAAAACAAAAACAATGCAGATCGTCAACGCTTTGAGGGCGGATTCGTGAAAACGGATCCGCCTTTTGATTATCTGGGCTCCGAAACGGTAATCCACGGCAAACGTGTGCAAATCCTGCTCAAACCGTTAAACTCTCGGTTTTTGCTCATCGCAACCACGGATTTCAATGCCTAAACGACTTGTCGACAAACTCCGTTCCTTCATGCCCGGCAACGGAAAAAAGAAAGCCCGCACCTACCAGCGACGGGAAATCCCCAGGGACCAGCACAACGTCTCCCGCTCGGTTATCAGCGAACCCGCCAAGAAAGTTCTGCATCGCCTGAACAAATCGGGCTATGAAGCATACCTCGTGGGCGGCGGCGTAAGAGACATCCTGCTGGGCGGCAAGCCCAAGGATTTCGACATCGCGACCAATGCCACCCCCGAGGAAGTGCACGACCTGTTCCGGAACTCCCGGTTGATCGGACGGCGATTCCGGATTGTCCACGTGGTGTTTGGCCGCGAGGTCATTGAGGTGACCACGTTCAGGGGCAACGCTGCGGAAGCAGACACCGACACCGATGATGACGATCGCAGGACCAGTGAACACGGCCTGCTTCTGCGTGACAACGTATACGGCAACCAGGAAGAAGACGCCCTGCGTCGCGACTTCACCGTCAATGCGCTTTACTACTGCATCCGCGACTTTACCGTAATCGACTTTGCCAACGGGATCGAGGATCTGCGCAACCGCCAGCTGCGACTGATTGGCGATCCCGAGACGCGGTACCGGGAAGACCCCGTGCGCATGCTTCGCGCTATCCGTTTTGCAGCCAAACTCGGCTTTGACATTGAACCGGAGACCGAGGCCCCGATCGGGGAACTGGCCCCTCTATTAACCCATATTCCGCCGGCCCGCCTGTTTGATGAAGTGCACAAACTGTTTTCCGCAGGCCATGGCGAAGCCACTTACGACCTGCTGACCCGTTACAATCTGCTGGAGCCTCTGTTCCCGGAGACGGTCAGGGCCATTGAGTCGGGTGAGCCGGACGAGCTGATCCGCCAGGCCCTGAGAAACACGGATGCCCGGATTGCCCAGGGCAAATCGGTCACGCCCTATTTCCTGTTTGCTGCCATGCTTTGGCCGGCACTTCAGGCAGAGTGGCATCGCAGGCAGGATAATGGTGACCCGGTCCAGCCCGCATTGCACGGTGCCATCGGAAAGGTGATTGGCCGTCAGGTGCAGGCAACCTCGATTCCGAAACGATTCTCTGGCCCGATGAAGGAGATCTGGGAACTTCAGATGCGACTGCCCCGACGCCAGGGCAAGCGGGCCTTTGCCACCATGACTCATCCACGGTTCCGGGCCGCTTACGATTTCCTGCTGGTTCGCGAGGCGTCTGGTGAGATTGAGCCCGGGCTTGGCCAATGGTGGACCGAGTTCCAGCAGGAAGATGAACGGGGCCAGGAGCGAATGCTCTCACAACTGAGCACCGACGCCCCCAAGAAGCGGCGGCACCGCCGCAAACCGGTCAAACGCCCAGCCCAGCAATGATGACAGACGTCTTTATCGGTCTTGGCAGCAATCTGAAAGACCCTGCAGCCCAGTTGGCCCGGGCAGTCTCCGCCCTGGCCAACCTGCCGGAGACGGTTCTGGTGGCCCAATCGCCCTTTTATGCCAGCCGCCCGGTCGGCCCCCAGGACCAGCCCGACTTCGTCAACGGCGCGGTATGGCTTAGAACCTCCCTGCTACCACACCAACTGCTTGACGAACTGCAGAACGTCGAACAACAGCATGGCCGGGAGAGACTTCGCCACTGGGGACCCCGAACGCTTGATCTGGACATACTGATCTTCGGCGATCAGATGTTGGATGACGAGCGCCTCACCGTACCTCATCGGGAACTGCGGAACCGGGACTTTGCGCTCCAGCCTCTGCTGGACCTGAAGGCCGGCCTGACTCTGCCCGACGGCACACCGATTGCCAAACTGCGTCGCCAATGCCCCGACAACGGCTTGCGCAAGCTTCCACCGGCGGATTACCCTTAACACTTCAATGCCGACACCCCGGCACGCCCAGGCCCATCCACCCAAAAGGCAAGGATTCTATGGCTGTTACCATCAATACCCTGCGTGAGTTCAAGCAGAAGGGCGAAGCCTTCGCTGCCCTTACCTCCTATGACGCCACCTTTTCCCAGGTGGTCAGTGAAGCGGGCGTTCACGTAATCCTTATCGGCGACTCCCTCGGGATGGTGCTTCAGGGGCATGACAGCACCCTGCCGGTGACCATGGACCAGATGGTGTATCACGTCAGCTGCGTGGCCAAAGGAAACCGTGGGTCCCTGATCATGGCCGACATGCCCTTCATGAGCTACGGCACGGTCGAGTCTGCCCTGGAGAACGCAGCGGAACTGATGCGCGCGGGCGCGCACATGGTAAAACTCGAGGGCACGGACTGGATGAAAGAAACCATTACTGCTCTGACCGAGCGCGCCGTGCCCGTGTGCGCACATCTGGGCCTCACGCCGCAATTCGTCAATAAATTTGGCGGCTACAAGGTCCAGGGCCGTGACGAGAAAGCGGCGGAGATGATGATTGAGCACGCCTGCGAACTGGAAGCCGCCGGCGCCGATGCCATCCTGCTGGAGTGCGTTCCCGCGCCGCTGGCGGCACGCATCTCCCAGGCCGTCAAAGCACCGGTCATCGGGATAGGTGCCGGGCCAGACACCGACGGACAGATTCTGGTATTGCACGATATGCTGGGCATTACCACTGGCCGTAAGCCACGATTCGTCAAGAACTTCCTGGCTGAAACAGATTCGGTACAGGAAGCCCTCCAGGCCTACGTGAAAGCCGTAGGCGAGCGCTCATTCCCCGCTGAGGAGCATACGTTCAAGGCATGAGAACTGTACATTCTTTGAAAGAATTGAGAACCATCCTCCGCGGCTACCGGCAGCAGGGCAAAACCATCGGCCTGGTACCCACCATGGGCAACCTGCACGAGGGCCATATCTCCCTCGTGCGCAAAGCAGCGGAGATGGCGGATGTGGTGGTTACCAGCATCTTCGTGAACCCGATGCAGTTCGGAGCCGGCGAAGATCTCGAGACCTACCCGAGAACCCTGGCTGAAGACCAGGACAAGCTCGCCTCGGCCGGTAACACACTGGTATTCGCGCCTTCCGCCGAGGAAATCTATCCGGAAGGGCTGGCAAGTCAGACCCAGGTGGTCGTGCCGGATGTCAGCGACGGCCACTGTGGCGCCAGTCGCCCGGGTCACTTTGAGGGCGTAGCCACGGTGGTCACCATGCTGTTCAATATGGTGCAGCCGGACTTCGCTGTATTCGGCGAGAAGGATTTTCAGCAACTGGCCGTGATCCGGAAAATGGTCCGGGATCTGATGATCCCTGTTGATGTGGTGGGCGGCCCCACGGTGAGAGAGGACGACGGCCTGGCGAAAAGCTCGCGCAATGGTTACCTGACGCCCGAGGAACGGCAGATTGCGCCAGCGGTCTACCAGACTCTGCAGGCCACGGCGGCCAAGATCACCGATGGTCGTACAGACTTCCAGGCCCTGGAAAGCGAAGCTGAGCAGAGTCTCGGGGACGCAGGGCTCAGGCCGGACTACTTCAATATCGTCAACAGTCAGACACTCAAACCGGCCACGGCCGAGGATCGGGAGATTACCATCCTGACGGCAGCTTTCCTGGGCACCACCCGCTTGATCGATAACCTGTCCCTGACCCGATAAGCCAACAGAAAAGGAACCTCTGATGCCCGCACATCCTGAAGTACTGACCTCGAAACCCGAATGGCAGACACTGAAGGAACATCGGCAACGCCTGGACGGCGTTCTCATGAAGGACCTGTTCAACCAGGATCCCGGGAGGGCAAAGCGTTATTTCATTGAAGGCGCAGGGCTGTCACTGGATTTTTCCAAGAATCGGATCACTGACGACGTGCTCGACGCGCTTCTGGCGCTGGCCAGCAGCTGCAACCTGGAAGCACGGCGGGAGGCCTTGCTCAGCGGAAAGAGAGTCAACGTTACCGAAGATCGCCCTGCCCTTCACACGGCATTGCGAAACCCGGGAACGGACGCCATCACCGTTGACGGCGAAGACGTGGTCGCCGAGGTGCAGCGCACCCTGCAACGCATGGAAACCCTGGTGGATGAGGTGTTGGGCCAACACCGCACCGGGTACACCGGCAAGCCTTTCACCGATGTGGTAAGCATCGGTATCGGCGGTTCCTACCTGGGCCCGAAGCTGGTTGGCGAAGCCCTTCAACCCTATGCCCAGGCCGGCATTCGCTGCCATTACGTGGCCAACATTGACGGCACCGAGATTTGCGAGGCACTGCGCCAGGTCAATCCGGAAACCACTCTGTTTCTGATCCAGTCCAAGTCATTCCGCACCCAGGAAACCCTCGAGAACAGCAAAGTCGCGAAACAGTGGTTTCTGGATCATTGCGGGGATGAACAGGCGGTCTCGCAGCATTTCATGGCCGTGACGGCCAATGTGCCGGCGGCGCAGGACTTCGGCATCGATCCGGAGAACGTCTTCCCGATGTGGGACTGGGTCGGCGGCCGTTATTCACTGTGGTCAGCCATCGGCCTGCCCATTGCCTTTAGCGTTGGCATGACCAACTTCCGGGCCCTGCTGGCCGGCGCCCATGCCATGGACCAACACTTCCGTGATGCGCCATTGCCGGAGAATCTGCCGGTGGTGATGGCCATGCTGGGCATCTGGTACACCAATTTCTGGGGTGCCGAGACCCACGCGATACTGCCCTACGATCATTACCTGCGCAGCCTGCCAGACCACCTCCAGCAGCTGGATATGGAAAGCAACGGCAAGAGCGTTACGCAAGCGGGCGCCCCACTCGCCTGGCAGTCCGGCCCGGTCATCTGGGGCGGCGTCGGTGCCAATGGTCAGCACGCCTATCACCAGCTGATCCACCAGGGCACCCGCCTGATTCCGGCGGACTTCATCATACCTCTGAAAACCCACAATCCGGTGGCCACCCATCACGCCGACCTGTTTGCCAACTGCCTCAGCCAGTCCAGGGCCATGATGGCCGGAAAATCACTGGAAGAAGCCAGGGCCGAGCTGAAAGCCGAAGGACGGGATCAAAGCGAGATTGAACAGCTTGCGCCACACAAGGTGATCCCAGGCAACAAGCCAAGTAACACTCTGACCATGGAGAAGGTGACACCCGAGACTGTGGGCGCGTTGATCGCGCTCTACGAGCACCGCACCTTTGTGCAGGGGGTTATCTGGGACGTGGATTCGTTTGACCAATGGGGTGTGGAACTCGGCAAGCAACTGGGTAAAGGCATCCTGCCGCGGCTATTGGGCGAGGAAGATGGCACCCAGGCCAGCGACAGCTCGACCGATCACCTCATCGAGCTATTCCGCTCAACCGGCAGCGTGTGAAATCTGCCGACCCTGCCAGCTGAAGCCCACCGGCCAGAGCTTCTGGCCGGTGTCGTACTCCCGCCATAGCTGGCCATAGGTTTTGCCGCACACCGGGTGCTCTGCTTCAGGCGCTATGTCGGCCAGTGGCCGAAGCACGAAAGCGTTTTTCAGGATTTCACCCCTTGGCAGTTCAACGCCATCGATGCGCCCGACGGCACTGCCATAGGTGAGAATATCGAGGTCCAGCGTTCGCGCACTGAATTTAGGCACATCCCGACGCCGGCCGTTGTCCGCCTCCAACTGTTTGAAACGCTTCGAAAGCTCGGCAACCGACAGGGACGTATCCACGCCCACTACGAGGTTCAGGAAGGGCGAGCCATCAAACCCGACCGCTTCGCTGTCGTAGACCGGGGAGATGATCAGCTCGCCAAACCATGCCGAGAGCGCATCGAGCGCTGCCTTGACGTAGCGTTCCCTGTCGACATTGCTGCCAATACTGATGTAAACCCGAACGGCCGCTGCCATCACCGGACTCCCCTCTCGATTTGCACACCCACCGCCTGTGCCGCAGGTACGGCCCCCGGCTTGCGTATCGCCAGCCGAAGCCACGTGATGCCAAATTCCTCCCGCAAGGTTCTGGCGAGGACCTCTGCCCCATGCTCAAGCAGTTTTGGTCTGAGCGTTTGCAGGCAGGACTCGACCCGGGCACTGACGGCCGCATAATCCAGGGCATCAGCGACGTCGTCCGAGCGGCCCGGCACCGTGTTATCCCAGGTCATTTCCAGATCAACCACCAGGTTCTGGGTGACTTCCCGCTCCCAGTCATAAACACCAACCACAGTTTCCACAACCAGGCCTTCGATCAATACGCTGTCTGCCAAGGGTGCTCCCGGGATCTTCCACTCTTTGGTGATTGAATAACGCACAACCAGGGGATACTGTGAACAGGCTGGCCCGTGCTTCAGGGCGGGCATTTTCGCATACATTAACCAGATACGTCTTTGCTTCCGGGCCCATAGCATGCTTCCCAGTGATCCGGTGTTAACGGTTTTGCTCTGCGCCGCCGCTTATGTGGCAGGTTCGGTGCTGTTTGCCCTGCCGGTCTGCCAGCTATGGAAGCTACCCGATCCCCGGGCCCAAGGGTCTGGCAACCCCGGCGCTACCAACGTCTACCGCACCGGCGGTTGGCCGCCAGCCCTGCTGACTCTTGCACTGGATGCGGCCAAGGGCTGGTTGCCCGTATGGCTGGCCCATGCCGCCGGCCTTTCGGTGATGGTTCAGGCTGTCGTTGCCCTGTTCGCCGTTACCGGCCACATGATCCCGGTCTTCTACCGATTCAAGGGCGGGAAAGGTGTGGCAACGGCGCTTGGCGCCGGGCTTGCACTGGCCCCCGTCACAACACTGATGATGGCCGCTATCTGGATGCTGGTGATCTGGCGCTGGCGCATTTCAGCGCTGGCCTCCCTGATCGCCATCGTCAGTGGCCCGCTGATCAGCGCCTTCCTTGAACCAGAAACCCTGCCCCTGTTCGGCCTGCTGGCGCTGCTGATCGTGGTTCGCCACCGCAACAACCTTATCCGGCTGGCCCAGGGTCGCGAAGCCGGGCTTTAACTATCCGTCCACCAATCCGGTGGATCGCGGTTCGTTGATCGGTGGCAATGTGTTCATGGGCCATCGGGGCACCGCCACGATACGCTCACCATCCTGCTGGCCGGCCTTCATGCGCTGGGCCCCGGCGTAGGCGATCATCGCACCGTTATCCGTACAGAATTCGGGGCGGGCGTAAAACACGTGGGCCTTGAGCTTGCCGGCCATTTTCTCCAGGCCCGCCCGCAGCCGTTTATTGGCGCTGACACCCCCGGCAATGACCAGACGCTTGCAGCCTGTCTGCTCCAGAGCCCGACGGCATTTGATGGTCAGTGTGTCGACCACAGCGGCTTCAAACGCCAGGGCGATATCCGCCCGGGCCTGGTCATCCAGTCCGCCCGCCTCGCGTGCAGCATTGACGGTATTAAGCGTGAAGGTTTTCAGACCGCTGAAACTGAAATCCAGCCCGGGCCGGTCAGTCATTGGCCTTGGGAAACGGTAGCGGCCCTCGACTCCCTTTTCCGCGAGCGCCGCTACCCGCGGACCACCGGGATAGTCCAGGCCAAGCATCTTGGCAGTCTTGTCAAAAGCCTCGCCGGCGGCGTCGTCCACCGACTCGCCCAGCATCTCGTACTGGCCAATGCCATCCACCCTTACCAACTGTGTGTGGCCGCCGGAAACAAGCAATGCCACAAAGGGAAATGCGGGAGGATTGTCTTCCAACATGGGCGCCAGCAGGTGCCCTTCCATGTGGTGGACGCCCAACACAGGAATGCCCAGGGCGAAGCCCAGCGCATGGGCCACCGAACCACCCACCATCAGGGCTCCCACCAGTCCCGGCCCGGCGGTGTAAGCAATTCCCTCTATGTCGACCCGGCTTTTCCCGGCATCTGACAGCACCTGATCGCATAGCGGCAGGAGCTTGCGGACATGGTCCCGGGACGCCAGCTCAGGCACGACACCGCCGTAATCCGCGTGCATGTCAATCTGACTGAACAGGGCGTGCCCCAGCAGCCCTGTTTCGGTGTCATACAGCGCTACGCCGGTTTCATCGCAGGAGGTTTCGATACCTAGAATCAGCATAATGTCGGGCCACATTGGTTGGCAGAAATGAAAACGACGCGCATTTTAGCAGAAACCCGAAACCCACTGGCAGATTCATCGAACAAACATTGACCTTGCCATAAGGCAGGCGCTATCATTGCCGCCCTAAAATATGCACTGGTCGAGTTTTAGCCAATCTGACCAGGGATCGAGAACCGGTCTGGCCTCGCCAGACGGACAAAATTGAAACCGAATCTATCAGGTAGGTGATTTTCGAATGCCAGCTGTTAAAGTGAAAGAGAATGAACCGTTTGACGTAGCACTGCGTCGCTTCAAGCGTTCCTGCGAAAAAGCAGGGGTACTTTCCGAAGTACGTCGTCGTGAGCACTATGAGAAGCCGACCGCTGTTCGTAAGCGCAAAGCAGCCGCTGCCGTTAAGCGTCATCTCAAGAAGCTTCAGCGGGAACAGCGCAAGTTCGAGCGTCTGTACTAAGTTTTATCTGACGCCGCTTGACTGCAAAGCACTGATTGCCTGTACAGCCGCAGGCTGCACAGAGCGACTCAAAAATGCCGCCGAGGCCTGGCTTCGGCGGCATTTTTGGCTATTGGCCAACTCCGATGACGGCCTGATGTGGAGCCCCCATGAGCGGACTGATCCCTCAACAGTTTGTTGAAAACCTGCTGGATCGTATCGACCTGGCGGAACTGATCGGTTCACGCATCACGCTCAAGAAAGCCGGAGCCAACTACAAGGCCTGCTGCCCGTTCCACGACGAGAAAACACCCTCGTTCAATGTCCGGCCGGACAAGGGCTTTTACCACTGTTTCGGTTGCGGCGCCCATGGCGATGCCATCAGCTTTGTCAGGGAGTTTGAAGGCCTGGGTTTTACCGAGGCGGTTGAGGAGCTGGCCAAGCGGGCGGGGCTGGAAGTGCCCTACGACCGGGCGGCAAAGCAGGAAATCCAGCAGGCACGAACATTAACCGACGCCCTGGATTTTGCCAGCCGCTTCTACCAGACATCACTGAAGGGCCAGCAAGGCGCCTATGCCAGGGATTACCTGCAACAACGGGGCCTGGACAATGCCATTATCGAGCAGTATCAGGTAGGCTACGCGCCCTCAACAGGGACCGCCCTGTTTGATGCCGCCAGCAAGGACCTGCAGGGCCCGCTGATCAAAACCGGCACGGTTTCCGACAAGTACGGCAGGCCCAGAGACCTGTTCCGCAACCGGGTAATGTTCCCGATTCGTAACACCCGGGGCAGAACCGTGGCGTTTGGCGGCCGCACCCTGGGCGATGACAAGGCGAAATACATCAACTCCCCGGAGTCGGATGTATTCCATAAGAGCCGAGAGATCTACGGTCTGTTTGAAGCCAAGCAGGCCATCCGACAGCTGGACAAGCTGCTGGTGGTTGAGGGCTACATGGATGTGATCGCCCTCGCCCAGCACGGCATTCACTATGCGGTTGCGACACTGGGCACGGCGACGAACCAGGACAGCCTGACAGCCCTGTTGAAGCAGGTAAGGCACATTGTGTTCTGCTTTGATGGCGACCAGGCCGGTTTCCGGGCCGCAGACCGGGCCATGGAGAACGCGCTGGAACTGATGGCCGACGGCCTGCACCTTCAGTTCCTGATGCTGCCCCAGGGCGAAGACCCGGACACCCTGGTGCGCAAGGAGGGGCCAGAGGCGTTCCAGAAGCGCATTGAAGGGGCAACGCCTCTGTCGCGGTATTTGTTTGACCGGCAGAGCGAAGGATTGGACCTGCAACTGCCGGAGCACCGGGGCGAACTGCGAGCCAAGGTTGAACCCCTGCTCAACAAGATGCCCAGAAGCACCCTCCGGGATGCCATGTGGCACGAAATGCTCCGTCTTTGCGGTGGCCGGAACCAGTGGCAGAGCCGCCAGCAGGGGCAGAAAGGGCGCTGGAACGGCGAGCGACGGGATCGGGTGTCCGAGGATCGAATTGATGTGAAACTCAGCAAGGACAGCATTCTGTGCCTTGCCCTGCTGGAAGCGCCGGACCTGGCCACCGAGGTGACTGAACTGGCCCGCAGCTCCCGGCAGTTCAATCAGGCCCGGAATTTTGCCGAGTGGATTCTGGCGAACGAGATCCGGGACCGGAAAACACTGGTGCGCATGCTGGCACTGGATACGACCGCTCGCGAGCGGTTTTACCACCTGTTTGACGGGATTGAACATATTCCGGCGCGGGAGAGCACACTGGCCGCCGCCCGTGAGCTTCTGAGCCCGAACGAAGAGGCATCCCGTCAGCAGCGGCTTGCCACACTGTTACGAAACCTGTCCAGCCTCACGAGTGAGGAACGACAGGAGCTGAGAGCCCTGAGCAGTGGCACCGGGGACTAGCAGCACTTGAAACTTGACGCACTGATCACCATCTAACCATTCGGTGGCAGAGCAACTAAGCGGCAGCTATAATGGCTGTTTAACTTTTTTCCTTCTAAAAGCGAGTTTACAGGGTGTCTATGTCAGGCAATTCGCAAAAATCACGTTTGAAAGACCTCATTGCACGAGGCAAGGAACAAGGTTACCTGACTTACGCCGAGGTAAACGACCACCTCCCGGAAGATATTGCTGACCCGGATCAGGTCGAAGACATTATTCGCATGATCAACGACATGGGTATCCAGGTGTGCGAAGAAACACCAGACGCCGATACCCTGCTGATGACCGAGGGCGATTCCACCGCTGACGAAGCTGCGGCTGCTGAAGCCGCCGCAGCTCTGGCCGCCGTAGAAACCGATGCCGGCCGCACCACGGACCCTGTGCGCATGTACATGCGTGAAATGGGCACCGTTGAGCTGCTGACCCGCGAAGGCGAAATCGTCATCGCCAAGCGCATCGAAGAAGGCATCCGCGATGTGATGGCCGCTGTTGCCCACTTCCCGGGTACCGCCGGCACGGTGATCCAGGCCTACGACCGTATTCTTGAAAACGAAGGTCGCATCAGCGACATCGTAACGGGCTTCCTCGATCCGGACGACGCCGAGCCGTTCATGGGCGAGGAAACCACCACCGAGAGTTCCGACGATTCCGATTCCTCTTCCGACGATGACGACGACTCCTCGGAAGAAGAAACCGATAACGGCCCGGATCCGGAAGAGACCCGTCTCCGCTTCGAGCTGCTCAACGAAAAGCTGGATGCCGCGAACAAGGCCCTGGCCAAGCACGGCCGTTCCGACAAGAAAACCCAGGAAGCCCTGAACGAGCTGGGCCAGGTGTTCGCACCGTTCAAGCTTGCCAACAAGGCGTTTGACGAGCTGGTCAACGTGGTTCGCTCCACCAACGACCTGGTTCGTGAGAACGAGCGCGCGATCATGCAGATCTGTGTTCGCGAGTGCAAAATGCCCCGCAAGGACTTCATCAAGTCGTTCCCGGGCAACGAGACTAACCTGGACTGGGCCGACAAAATTGCCAAGAGCAAGAAGCCTTACGCGGCCCCTATGGCCGAGCGTATTGACGAGATTGTTCGCCTGCAGAAGCGCATCCAGAACGTGCAGACCGAAGTGGATCTGGACGTTGCCGACATCAAGGAAATCAACCGTCGCGTCTCCATCGGCGAGGCCAAGGCACGCCGTGCCAAGAAAGAGATGGTTGAGGCCAACCTGCGTCTGGTTATTTCCATCGCCAAGAAGTACACCAACCGCGGCCTGCAGTTCCTGGACCTGATTCAGGAGGGCAACATCGGCCTGATGAAGGCCGTGGACAAGTTCGAGTACCGCCGGGGCTACAAGTTCTCCACATACGCCACCTGGTGGATTCGTCAGGCCATCACCCGCTCCATCGCGGACCAGGCCCGCACCATCCGTATTCCGGTGCACATGATCGAGACCATCAACAAGCTCAACCGCATCTCCCGCCAGATGCTGCAGGAGATGGGCCGCGAACCGACGCCGGAAGAACTGGGCGAGCGCATGGAGATGCCTGAGGACAAGATCCGCAAGGTACTGAAGATCGCCAAAGAGCCGATCTCCATGGAAACCCCGATCGGCGACGACGAAGACAGCCATCTGGGCGACTTCATCGAAGATATCCAGGCCCTCTCCCCGGTGGATTCTGCCACCGCCGAAGGCCTGCGCGAAGCCACCCGCTCGGTACTGGCCGGCCTTACCGCCCGCGAGTCCAAGGTTCTGCGGATGCGCTTCGGTATCGAGATGAACACCGACCACACCCTGGAAGAAGTCGGCAAACAGTTCGACGTAACCCGGGAGCGGATCCGTCAGATCGAAGCCAAGGCCCTGCGCAAACTGCGACACCCCTCGCGCTCCGATCACCTGCGCGGCTTTATCGACGATCAGGGCAATCAGGGATAATTTCCCAAACAGTAGCGGGCGCCACACCTCACCGGTATAATGGCGCCCGCTTTGTTTCCCCCTCCGGAAACACCTCTCAAAACAGCGTTCGCTGAACGGGCCTATAGCTCAGTTGGTTAGAGCAGGGGACTCATAATCCCTTGGTCGCAGGTTCGAGTCCTGCTGGGCCCACCACTCACCCGCCAAGCAGTCGATACGCCTGATTTAGGGTTTCTGTCGATTTCCTTTACACGCGCTCTGTCTGTTCACGGATAGACGCCATCCAACCCTTTGAGTTCTAACCCTTCCCCGGTTCTGGCAATAATTTTGCTTTAATCTGGTTGAGTGTCTGGAAACGTTGGCGCGGGATTTATCTAAGGAAGATTGAGAAGAGGACTGTCGCTATGAATCTTAAAACTTTGGCGGCTTTGGCTATAGGGATAGTGAGTGCAAACACGGCGCTTGCGGTACCTACGCTGCAGCTTGATATTGATGGCGGCACCTATGTGGGTGGGTCAGAGGAAAGTACGGTCACAAATGACTCGACCTTTGATCTCTGGGCACTAGGCGACACCTCTGGAGTCAACACGGCTTTTGATTATTACCTGTCGATCGCGCTGTTGCCCGAGGGCCAGAATGTTGGGGACATCGCTAACCTTGGTGGCGTGACCGTTAATGGCGCCGCTCTTTCGACGCTCTCTGGCAGTTCCGAGTACGGCACACCACCTATAGAAACTGTCTCCAACGGCGGAGAGCTAGGCCCACACGGAATTTTTGACACATATTACTACGAGTTGGCGTTCAGTTTTGCAGCTGATCAGACCATTGCTTCATACAATGTTCAGGACGGATCCACCGGTCCGGTCGGCGATGAGCTGTTCAAGCATGTATTCCAGATCGATGCCTCTGCCTTGGCAAGCGGTTATGGCCTCCACTTCGACCTGTACACGTATGGTGAAACCAATGGTAACAGGACAGCGATTACCGAATTTGCACCGTTCTCCCACGATGCAGCCTATTGCATTAGCCTGAACTGCGAACCGGTTGAAGTTTCAGAGCCGTCAACTCTAGCGCTATTCGGCATCGGCCTGATGAGTCTGGTTGCGTTCCGTCGCCGACTCCGCCTCGCGTAATGTCAGAAAGTTTTACACACTGATCCGTTAATCTCTCAAATGGCCCCGAAAGGGGCCATTTTTGTTAGTGCACCTGACCGCACCTCCTTCATGCTCGACAACTTTGCTTCACAGTGAATTGTCCGGTTCGCCAGAAAAATCAGGCAATGACCTTTTATGTCCATGCGTTGCAATTACGGTTAACTGAGATTGCGCTACGTGTGGTTCTACCGACATTAATTTCTGTCAAAAAAGCCAACGTCCCCAAAAGACAAGCCGAATACACTACCTCCTGAACAAAAATACCAGCCGTGCTCACCACCAGTGCGGCCCGAGTATAAAAACAACGAAGTAATGGAGTGTATCAATGGTTTTTTCCTCCCTTTCCCGGTCAAGGGCACTGTCTCTTGCGATCGCCACCGCCTCTGTCGGTTTCTCTGTTCCGGTTATTGCCAGCATGGGCAACCTGGGCACCACCTATGGCGTCATGCCGGTGGATGTCGCTACGGCCCAATCCTTATCAATGTTCAATGATCAGGTGTCGGCCACCTATTACAACCCAGCCTATCTGACCAAAGATGAGCGTGGGGAGCTGACGGCTGGCATTCTGCATGCCGAACAGGAACTGCGTTCTGCCAACCCGAATGCCGATGGCGATATCCTGGCCAACTCCCCGAGCCAGCACGTGCTGATTGGTATGAAAACCAATCTGGGCTCGTTGACTCGCTTCAAACACCCGATCTATCTGGGTTTTATTGCCGGCGTCGAGAAATACGGCAAGGAAATGCTGGCGTTCGATTCGCAGACCACGGAGAACGGCCAGTTCCTGCAGTACGGTAAAGAGCCCCTGTTCCTGAACATCGGTGGCGCTACGCCGATCTGGCGCGGCATCTCCGCCGGTGCTTCGGTGCGCGTCACCCTGGATGCCCAGGCAAACCTCGATGCGGTCTCTACTTTGGGTGGCGAGACCAGCCGGGAACGCCTTGCGGTCAATGCCGAACCCTCACTGAAAACCATTCTGGGCACCACCATTGATCTGGGCAGCACATTCTGCCCGGACAGCGACTGCTTCCTGAACGGCTGGGAAACAGCACTCACTTATCGAACCAAATCAGCGGCCTCCACGTCGGTTGATTCCAACATCATTGTCACCCAGACCATTCCGGATCCCGGCCTGAGTCTGGCGGTCTCCACCATTGATTCCTTCCAGCCGGAAACCTTCGGCTTTGGCGCTCAATACAAGGGCGAAAACTGGCGGATTGGTGGCAGCGTCGAGCAGCAAAACTGGTCCGAGCTGGAAAACGAATTTTCCTCCGATACGATCAAGGACCAGCAGTCCGTTGCACCGGGCAGCCGGATCAAATTCGACGACGTGCTCGTTCCACGAATCGGCGCCGAGTATGCCCTCAACAAGAACTTTTCCGTGCGGGGCGGCGTTGCCTATGAGGAATCACCGCTCAAGTCTACCCGCAACCCCGAGATCAACTACCTCGATACCGACAAGATTGTCGTGGGCCTCGGCCTGAGCGCCACGTATGACCGCACCCGTCTGCTGGCCTACCCCGTCCGCCTGGACATCGGTTACCAGTACCAGCAACTGCAGGAGCGCGATTTCACACTGGTGGATTTTGACGGCAACGAAACGCCGGTTACTGCAGACGGCGACGTTCACGTTGTCAGCGGCTCCATCACCCTGAAGTTTTAAGGAGGGCACGCCATGAAGTACAACAACACACTGGCACTGATACCCGCCCTGTTACTGGCCGCCTGTGGTGGCGACGAACAGACCATGAATGAGAAAGTCTCCCCCGGCTCGGTGGTGTATTCCTACCCTGCTGATGGCCAGGCAGATGTCAGCCCGAAAGCCGACATTGTTCTGCGCTTCAGCCATGCGTTGACCGATGAGGATGCAGATCTCCAAAACAAGATTCTGCTGCAATCTCAGGAACAGTCACTGCCCTTTTCTATCAGCCGGATTGACGGCGGTAAAAGCCTCATGCTGTCGCCCTCGTCGGAACTCGACACGCTCGGCGACTACACGGTGACGTTCAGCGAACCGCTGGCTGCGGAGGGCGGTCGCCAGATCGACACCCCCAACGCGGTCGGCGATGCCGGCATCCAGTTCGAGACTCGGGGAAGTTTCTCCGGACCCGCAAGCATAACCAACTCGGCCGCGGATTTTGGTATCGCCTGGCAGGTTCCGGCAAACAACAGTCCGTTCGAGGCCATGAACTTCTCCACATTCCGCCTGGCCATGACCCACCCGATCCATCCGGACTGGAAGGCTCTAGGGGTCTGCGCGGCAGAAGTATTTTGAGCAAGTGACCCCGCCGCGTCGAATCACAGTTCGGCCCGAGAACGTATCCACAATATCCAGCCGAATAGAGTCTCGATTCTCTCTATTCAGTCAGTCAAGACGGTTATC